>CP073261.1:0-307083 GCA_019739335.1 Erythrobacter sp. | reverse complement strand
GAGTTCGACCGCGCGCTGCTCGCCTTCCGCATGGGCATATTCGCCGGTGTGGAATTCCACCACCGGCACGCCGAGCCGCAGCGCGGCATCGAGTTGCAGTTCACTCGCCTCGATAAACAGCGACACGCGGATGCCTGCGTCCTTCAGCCGGGTGACGATCGGCTGGAGATGGTTGTGCAGCCCCGCCGCGTCGAGCCCGCCTTCGGTGGTGCGCTCCTCGCGCTTTTCGGGGACGATGCAGGCCGCGTGCGGCATGTGCGCCAGCGCGATGGCGAGCATTTCCTCGGTCGCGGCCATTTCCAGGTTGAGCGGCAGGTCGGTCGCTGCCTGGATGCGGCGCAGGTCGTCGTCACGGATATGCCGCCGGTCTTCGCGCAGGTGCGCAGTGATCCCGTCCCCGCCGCAGCGCGCGACAATCTCCGCCGCGCGCACCGGATCAGGATGATCCCCGCCGCGCGCATTGCGGATCGTGGCGACGTGATCGATATTGACGCCGAGCCTCAGGTGCTTTGTCATGGCGTTACTTCCGACTCCCCGGCTTGGTCACCGGGATCACGGCCAGTTCGGGCGGCACTTCATCCTCCGCGTAGGTCGGGAAATCGATGTCGATCAGCGGGAAGAACGGCACGCCCAGATCGACCGTGCCGTTCGAACGGTCCACGAGCGCGACTTCGGCCAGCACCTTGCCGCCCTCGCGACCCACGGCGGCGATCGCTTCGCGGCTCGACAGGCCAGTGGTGACGACGTCCTCCACCATCAGCACCCGCGCGCCCGGCTTCAGTGCAAAGCCGCGGCGCAGGTGGAACTCTCCATCGGGCCGTTCGAGGAACATCGCATCGAGATGCAGCGCGCGGCCCATTTCGTGGCCGATGATGATCCCGCCCATCGCCGGGCTGGCCACGGCATCGAGCGAATCGAGAATGTGCCCCGGTATCCGCGCCGCCAGCGCTTCTGCCAGCATGGCCGCGCGGTGCGGGTTCATCAGCACCCGTGCGCATTGCAGGTAATGCCCCGAATGGCGGCCCGAGCTGAGCTTGAAATGTCCTTCGAGCAGCGCACCGCTGGCGCGGAATTCGGCGAGAACTTCGTCGGTGGTCATGGCGGTCTGCGCAGGGCCTTTGCAACGCTGGGGGGATACGGGACGAAGGGCCGCATGGACCCGGTGGAAAAAAGTCCCTAGAGCCGCTTGAGACACGGAGCAAGCGTGCGTATAGGCCCGCGCAAGGCGCTGGCTCCGGGCCGGCGCGGTCGCCCGTGACCGGGTTCAAGATGGGAAGTATCGTCGCAATGAATTTCGCCGACCTTGTCCGCAGGAAGCTGCAATTCCTCACGCTGGCGCTGGCCGCAGTAGGCCTTTCCGCTGCGCTGGTGCCCTCGGCTGGCGCGCAGGACCTGAACGACAATCCCTCGCTTGTGGAAACGAATGCTCCCGATCAGGCTGGCGCTGCCGCTCCCGGTGCAGACACCAGTGTGACAGCGGATGCGACCGTGACCGAGTCCGCTCCGGCCTTCGAATACTTCGGCCCGGGCATGATCAAGGGCCAGCCCACGCCCTATGAAGAAGATGCGATGGCGTCGCTCACCTTCCAGGATCAGTACACCGCCAACGGCGACTATGCCTTGTCGATGCACGACGCGATCCTGATGCCGATCATCACGGTAATTTCGCTGTTCGTCCTCGCGTTGCTGCTGTGGGTGATCGTGCGCTACAACCGCCGCCGCAACCAGGTGCCTTCGCGCACGAGCCACAACACCCTGATCGAAATCGTCTGGACGGTTGTCCCTGTCATCATCCTGGTGGTGATCGCCGTGCCGTCGATCACCCTGCTGGCGCGCCAGTACCAGGCCCCCCCGGCAGACGCGATCACCATCAAGGCCAATGGCTACCAGTGGTACTGGGGCTACGAATATGTCGACAACGGCGGGTTCGAAGTGATTTCGAATATGCTCGACGAAAGTGCCTCGCTTGATGCCGGTGAACCGTTCCAGTTGGCGGTGGACAACCGCATGGTTGTGCCGGTCGGCGTGCCGATCCGCTTGCAGACCTTCGGGTCTGACGTGATCCACTCGTTCGGCATCCCCTCGCTGTGGTTCAAGCTCGACGCGGTGCCCGGTCGCATCAACGAGAAGATCCTCGTGATCGAGGAAGAGGGCATCTACTACGGCCAGTGCATGGAACTGTGCGGCGCGCGCCACGGCTATATGCCGATCGCTATCGAAGCCCGTTCACTCGAAGACTACAACGCCTGGGTGCAGAGCCAGCCGGGCGGGCAGACCCGCGCGCAGATCGAAGCGGCGGAAGCTGCTGCCGCTGCGCCTGCTCCGGCCCCTGCCGCCGCCACCGATGCCGAAGCGCCCGCAGCCGATCCCGCTGCGCCCGCTCCTGCCGCCTGATTTTGACTGACGAATAGAGAACAAGGTCCGATACGACATGGCCACCACCGCCGACAACTTCGTCGCTCACAACGATACCCATGACGCGCACCATGGTGCCGATCACAAGCCGGGCTTCTTCGCCCGCTGGTTCATGTCCACCAACCACAAGGACATCGGCACTCTTTATCTGATCTTCGCGATCATCGCCGGGATCGTAGGCGGCGGCATTTCGGGCGCGATGCGGCTCGAACTGGCAGAGCCGGGCCTGCAATGGCTGGGCATGTTCGTCGACTGGCTGGGCGGGGACGGCTCCAGTTTCGACCAGCAGGGCCACATGTGGAACGTGCTGATTACCGCGCACGGCCTGATCATGGTGTTCTTCATGGTCATGCCCGCCATGATCGGCGGCTTCGGCAACTGGTTCGTGCCGCTGATGATCGGCGCGCCGGACATGGCCTTCCCGCGCATGAACAACATCTCGTTCTGGCTGACCGTGGCGGGCTTCATGTCGCTGCTGTTCTCGCTGTTCGTGCCCGGCGGCACGGGCATGGGTGCGGGCGTAGGCTGGACGGTCTATGCTCCGCTATCGACCACGGCCTCGCAAGGCCCGGCGGTCGACTTCGCGATCTTCTCGCTCCACCTCGCGGGCGCAGGCTCGATCCTGGGGGCGACCAACTTCATCACCACCATCTTCAACATGCGCGCGCCGGGTATGACCCTGCACAAGATGCCGCTATTCGTCTGGTCGGTGCTGGTAACGGCCTTCCTGCTGCTGCTCGCGCTGCCGGTGCTGGCTGCGGCGATCACCATGCTGATTACCGACCGCAACTTCGGCACCACCTTCTTCACCGCAGCGGGTGGCGGCGATCCGGTGCTGTACCAGCACCTGTTCTGGTTCTTCGGCCACCCGGAAGTCTACATCATGATCCTGCCGGGCTTCGGCATGATCAGCCAGATCGTGGCGACTTTCAGCCGCAAGCCGGTGTTCGGCTACCTCGGCATGGCCTATGCGATGGTCGCCATCGGTGTGGTCGGCTTCATCGTCTGGGCGCACCACATGTACACTGTGGGCCTCGACGTGAACACGAAGATGTACTTCACCGCCGCAACCATGGTGATCGCGGTGCCGACCGGCATCAAGATCTTCAGCTGGATTGCGACGATGTGGGGCGGTTCAATCGAGTTCAAATCGCCGATGGTATGGGCGATGGGCTTCATCTTCCTGTTCACCGTAGGCGGCGTAACCGGCGTCGTGCTGGCCAACGGCGGGATCGACGACAATCTGCACGATACCTACTACGTGGTGGCGCACTTCCACTACGTGCTGTCGATGGGTGCGGTGTTCTCGATCTTCGCGGGCTTTTACTACTGGTTCCCGAAGATGAGCGGCCGCTGGCATTCCGAACTGCTCAGCCACGTGCATTTCTGGCTGTTCTTCATCGGGGTGAACGTGGTGTTCTTCCCGATGCACTTCCTCGGCATGCAAGGCATGGCGCGCCGCTATCCGGACTTCCCGGCGGCCTATGCGCACTGGAACGAAGTGGCGAGCTACGGCTACCTGATCGTGCTGGCATCGGTGGCGGTGTTCTTCATCAACCTCGCCTATGCCTTTACCGTGGGCAAGCGCGCTGCGGGCAACTACTGGGGCGAAGGTGCAACCACGCTCGAATGGAGCCTGTCCAGCCCGCCGCCGTTCCACCAGTTCGAAACGCTGCCGGTGATCGAGGATCACCACAGCCACGACGATCACATCAGCGAGCGGCCCGCGACCGCCTGACGGCAGCGACCCTCGCCTGAAAGACGACAAAGGGGAGGGGCGCGCCGGAAACGGAGCGCCCCTTCTGCCAAAAGCAATTTCAGTAACAGGACCATGACCACCATTACCGCCCCTTCAGCCGACG
The DNA here is from genome assembly GCA_019739335.1 of Erythrobacter sp. NCBI lineage: Bacteria > Pseudomonadati > Pseudomonadota > Alphaproteobacteria > Sphingomonadales > Erythrobacteraceae > Erythrobacter > Erythrobacter sp. The sequence continues at coordinate 302,806 of CP073261.1, read as the reverse complement.
AAGTTTCCCGCACCGCAGTTGCCGTGAGTCCGGTGGCCGCTGGGGTGGTGACCACGATGCCGGCGGACTGGCGCGATTTCTTCGCGCTGACCAAGCCCAAGGTCATGCGGCTGGTGGTGTTTACCGGCCTGTGCGGCCTGCTGGCGGCACCCGGCTCGATCCATCCGGTAATCGGCTTCACCGCCATCCTGTGCATCGCGTTGGCTGCGGGGGGCGCGGGTGCGCTCAACATGTGGTGGGAAGCCGATATCGACGCCAAGATGAAGCGCACCATGCGCCGCCCGCTCCCCACCGGGGCGATCCGGCGCGAGGATGCGCGCGATTTCGGCCTGCTGCTATCGGGCGCGTCGGTAATGGTGATGGGGCTGGCGGTGCACTGGCTCGCCGCCGCGGTGCTGGCCTTCTCGATCTTTTTCTACGTGGTGATCTACACCATGTGGCTCAAGCCGCGCACGCCGCAGAACATCGTGATCGGCGGAGCCGCCGGGGCCTTTCCGCCGCTGATCGGCTGGATCGCGGTGACGGGCGAGATCACGCTGATGCCGGTGCTGCTGTTCGCGATCATCTTCATGTGGACGCCGCCGCACTTCTGGGCGCTCGCGCTCTGGGTCAAGATCGACTACGCCGAAGCGGGTATTCCGATGATGCCAGTGGCTGCGGGTGAGGTTTCCACCCGCCGCCAGATACTGCTCTATTCGCTGCTGCTGCTCCCGCTCGCTGCCGTGCCCTGGTATATCGGCGGGACCGGCGCGATCTACGGCGGGGCGGCGCTAGCGCTTACGGGCCTATTCTTCGCCTTGTCGGTTCCCGTCGGTCTTCGCCGCGCGGTGGAAGGCGATGGCATGAAGCCCGAAAAGCGCCTGTTCGCCTATTCCATATTCTATCTCTTCGCGCTGTTCGGGGCGCTGGTGGTCGACAATTGGGTGCTCGCATGACGCCGCAGGACGAGGAAGAATTCAAGCGCCGCCGCAAGGCCAGGAACCTCGTGTTCATGCTGGTACTGTTCGGCTTCGTGGCGCTGTTCTACGCCATTACCATTGTCAGGATGGGTGACTGATGACGACTGCTACCCTCGAAGATCGCAATCGCCGCACCATGTTGATGGCCTTTGCCGGGGCGTTGGCCATGCTCGGCCTCGGCTTTGCCGCAGTCCCGCTTTACGATCTGTTCTGCCGCGTCACCGGCTTCGGTGGAACGACCCAGGTGGCGACCGAAGCCGAGGCAAACCTGGCCGAGCGGCTGGGGCTCAGTTCCGGCGGTCAGACCTATTCGATCCGCTTCGATGCCAATACCGCGCGGGATATGCCGTGGCACTTCCGCCCGGTGCAGGTGACCGACACCGTTTCCATCGGCCAGCGCGACATGGCGACCTATATCGCCCGCAACAATTCCAGCGTGGCGATCACCGGCACTGCCACCTTCAATGTCGAACCGGAAGCGGCGGGGCGCTATTTCAACAAGATCCAATGCTTCTGCTTTGTCGAACAGACCCTGCAACCGGGCGAGGAAGTCCGGATGCCGGTACTCTATTTCGTCGATCCGGCGGCGCTGGACGATCCCAACATGCAGGGGGTGGAGCAGATCACGCTGAGCTACACCTTCCACCGCGCTCTCGAACAACCCGAAGTCAACCCCGAACCCACCGAAGAAGCAAGCTAAGCCTCTGGACCCGCGGCAAGGCGGGTATTAAGGGCCAGACAAACGCAAGGATCAGGACTGTATCATGGCCGGCGCCAAGAACCACGATTACCATATTCTCGAGCCCGATATCTGGCCGTTCATCGGCGCGCTTTCGGCGCTGGTTTTCACCAGCGGCATGGTGCTGTTCATGCACGGCGATGCGGGCGAATTCGGCGAAACCAGCTGGCGGATCGTGCTCGGCCTTGGCATCGCCGGGCTGATCGCCACGTTCTTCGCCTGGTTCACCAACATCGTCAAGGAAGCGCAGCGCGGCGATCACACGCCGGTAGTGCAGCTGCACCTGCGTTACGGCATGATCCTGTTCATCGCTTCGGAAGTGATGTTTTTCGTCGGCTGGTTCTGGTCCTGGTTCGATTTCGCGCTGTTCCCCGCTCCGGTGCGCGAAGTGGGTGACAATATCTGGGAAAACATCATCGGGCAGGAAGGCGCCGCCGCGCTGGCAACTTTCCCCGCGCAGGGCATCCACGTGCTCGATCCCTTCGCGCTGCCGCTGCTCAACACCATCATTCTGCTGTGCTCCGGCACCACCGTCACCTGGGCGCACCATGCGCTGATCCACGGTGATCGGGACGGGCTGAAGAAGGGCCTGTGGCTCACCATCGCGCTGGGCGTGCTGTTCTCCGCGATCCAGGCCTACGAATACAGCCACGCCAGCTTCGGCTTCGGCGGGGTGAACTATTCGAGCGCCTTCTACATGGCGACCGGGTTCCACGGCTTCCACGTGCTGGTCGGCACCATCTTCCTCTCCGTGTGCCTGTTCCGCGTGTACAAGGGCCACTTCACCCCGCGCCAGCACTTCGGCTTCGAAGCGGCAGCATGGTACTGGCACTTCGTCGACGTGGTGTGGCTGTTCCTCTTCGTCTCGGTCTATGTCTGGGGCGGCTGGGGTGCCGAAATCCACTAGGAACTTCCGGTGACGGCTGAAACGCCAGCAAAGAAGGGGCAGCCTCCCACGGGTCAGGCTGCCCTTTTCGGTTTGTGCCCGCGCTGCGGCGAGCGAACCCTGTTTGCGGGCTGGGTAAAATTCGCCGACCGCTGCACCGCCTGCGGGCTGGACTATGCGAAGTTCAACGTGGGAGATGGCCCGGCGGCCTTCCTGACCTTCCTGATTGGCGCACCGATTGTCGCGCTGGCGATCTGGCTGCAACTGACCGTCGCGCCGCCGTGGTGGGTGCATGTGCTACTGTGGCTGCCCTTGACCATTGGCGGCGTCATCGGCGGGCTGCGGCTGGTCAAGGGCTGGCTGCTTGTGAGCGAATATCGGCGCGGGGCGGCGGAACACCGGCATGACGGGAGTGATCTGTCGTGAGTGCCAATAACGCGGGGCGCAAGGTGCCGATTGTGCCGACGGTCGTGGTGGTGGCCGCTGCGGCGGTGATGGTCATGCTGGGGTTCTGGCAGCTTGGGCGGGCAGACGAGAAGGCGGTGATGATTGCGGGCTTTGCCGATGCGCAGCAATTGCCGCCGGTGCGGCTGGAGAACCTCCGGACTACCGAAGAGCTGTTATATCGCAATGTGACGATTTCCTGTAGCCGTCCATTCCAATGGCAAGCCGTCGCTGGGCGGAACTTGGCTGGTCAGACAGGGTATGTCCACCGCTATACTTGTTTGCAGCAATCGATGCCGCCTCGCAGTGAAGGAGGGCCACTCCGTGAGATTTACGGTGTCATTGGCTGGTCCCAATCGCCTCAGCGGGTGGATTGGAACGGGGGCGAACTTGTGGGCGTTCTCGCGCCGATGGGGGAGCAATTCAAGGTAGTCGCCACGACGCCGCAGGCCGGACTAGAGCCTGCGGCAGTCCCCGATCCCAACGACCTGCCCAACAACCACCTCGCCTACGCCGGGCAGTGGTTCTTCTTCGCGCTCACTGCGCTGGTGATCTACTGGCTGGCGCTGCGGCGGCGCTGGCGGGAGAGCAAATAGCACTTGTCAGCCCGGACTTGTTCCGGGCCAGTGCTTCCCTTTTCCACCGTTAAAGGAAAAGCACCGGGCCCGGAACAGGTCCGGGCTGACATTTATACCAGCTCTTGAATGGGTCGCCAGCCACGAGCTTTCTTGCCGCAGGCGGCCTAGGCCGCTAACGCGCACCGCCATGCGATACGTCTCCACCCGCGGCTCTGCCCCGGCGCTCGATTTCAAGGGCGTCACCCTTGCCGGCCTTGCCAGCGACGGTGGGCTTTACGTCCCCGAACGCTGGCCGCGCTTTACCGAGGCCCAGATCGCGGCAATGGCGGGCCTGCCCTATGCCGAACTGGCAGTGCGGGTGATGACCCCTTTCGTTGCGGGCAGTCTTACCGAGGACGAACTGCGCGATCTGTGCACCGCCGCCTATGGCCGCTTTTCGCACGCCGCCGTCACCCCGCTCACCCAGTTCGACCAGCAGCACTGGCTGCTCGAACTGTTCCACGGCCCGACGCTGGCGTTCAAGGATGTGGCGCTGCAACTGCTCGGGCGGCTATTCGAGCATTTCCTGAAGGGTAGCGACGATCACCTGACCATCGTCGGCGCGACCAGCGGGGATACCGGCAGCGCCGCGATCGACGCAGTAGCGGGGCGCAGCCAAGTCGATATCTTCATGCTGCATCCACACGGCCGAGTGAGCGACGTGCAGCGCCGCCAGATGACCACGGTGCTCGCACCGAATGTCCACAATATCGCCATCGACGGCAGCTTCGACGACGCGCAGGCCACGGTGAAGCGGATGTTCGTCGATGCCGAGATGACCGGCAAGTACCGCATCAGCGCGGTCAATTCGATCAACTGGGCGCGGCTGATGGCGCAGGTGGTCTATTACTTCGCCGCCGCCCTGCAACTGGGTGCGCCGCAGCGGCGGGTGGCCTTCAGCGTGCCGACCGGCAATTTCGGCGATGTCTTCGCGGGCTATGTCGCGCACGCGATGGGCCTGCCGGTCGAGCGGCTGATCGTGGCGACCAATATCAACGACATTCTCCACCGCGCACTTTCCAGCGGCGACTATTCGGCGGGCCAGGTCACTCCCACCGACGCGCCGAGCATGGACATCCAGGTGTCGAGCAATTTCGAACGGCTGCTCTACGATCTCGGCGGGCGCGATGGCGCGGCCTTGGCGGAGCAGATGCGCGGGTTCGAGGCGAGCAAGGCGATGCAGTTGACCAATGCGCAGCGGCAGGGTGCGGCGGCGCTGTTCACCAGCGCGCGGGCTGATGCCGATGAAATGGCGCGGGCGATGGCATGGGCTGCGGAGAAGTGCGGCGAGATCATCGATCCGCACACTGCCATCGGCCTCCACGCCGCGCGGGTTGCGGGGATCGATCCGGCAGTGCCGGTTGTGACACTGGCGACCGCGCACCCGGCCAAGTTCTGCGACGCGGTGGAACGCGCCACCGGCCACCGCCCCGCGCTCCCCACGCGTGTGGGCGATCTGTTTGAGCGCGAGGAGCGTTACGACAGCTTGCCCGGCACCTACGAGGCGGTGCGCGACTACGTGGCGGAGCGCGCCACTCTTTCGTCGTGATGCGCCCAAATGGCTGACCTCGCCCGGCAACCCCTCGTCATGGCGGGCGAGGCGTGGTCCGATTACGGGCTGATCGACTCGGGCAATGGCCGCAAGCTCGAACGCTACGGGCCGTTCCGCTTCATCCGCCCCGAACCACAGGCGATGTGGCAGCCGCGATTGTCCGAAGCCGAGTGGCAGGCGCACGGCGAGTTCATTCCCGGCAGCGACGAGGATGGCGGCGGGCGCTGGCATTTCACCAAGGCGGTGCCCGATGCAGGCTGGCCGCTGGCCTGGAATGAGGCCAAGTTCACCGCGCAATGCACGCCGTTCCGGCATCTCGGCTTCTTTCCTGACATGGCCCCGGTGTGGGAATGGATGCGCGGGCAGCTCGCGGGCCGGGCCGAAGCGACAGCACTCAACCTGTTCGGCTACACCGGCGTCGGCTCGCTGGCGCTGAGCGAATGCGGGCCCGTTACCCACGTCGATGCGAGCAAGAAGTCGGTGGCGCAGGCGCGCGAGAACGCTGCGCTGTCGGGCATGGCCGATCGCCCGATCCGCTGGCTGGTGGACGATGCGGCGAAGTTTTCCGCGCGCGAAGTTCGGCGGGGAAAGCGCTATGACGGAATCATCCTCGATCCGCCCAAGTTCGGGCGCGGGCCGGAAGGCGAGGTCTGGCGGCTGGAAGAAGGCCTGCCGCCACTGATCACCAACTGCCGCCGGTTGCTCGATACGGACAGCCGCTTCCTGTTCCTGACGGTCTATGCCGTGCGGATATCCTCGCTCGCTATCGGCGGGCTGCTGGCGGAAGCCTGCGCGGGCCTGCCCGGCAAGGTCGAACACGGCGAACTGGCGATCCGCGAGGAAGGCGAGGGCGGGCGGTTGCTGCCCACCGCCATTTTCGCCCGCTGGAGCAACAACGGGAAGGCCTGAGCGGGGTATGCATTACCGCTTTGAGCGACTCCGTGCCTGGTCTTATACTGGCCCCGGTTTCCGGAGAGCGATGCGATCCGTTTGACGCGCGCTCCCTGGCAAATGGGGGGAAAGATCATGCGCCTTGCATTCCGCACCGTGGCCGGCCTTTCGCTGGCATCCGTCACATCGTTGCTCGCTTTTGTGCCTCTGGCTGCACAACAAAGCGAACCGCCGATCGCCCGCTACACCGTGGACGCGGGCACCCTATCGGGCATGGCGGCGATGATGCAGGGCGGCGGCGGGCTCGGCTCGATGATGTCGATGATGAACGGCGGCGGGCAGTCGGCGCACGAACTGGTGCTACGGCTGGGTTCCTTGCGCACGCCATCGGGCGGCGAGGCGGATGCCGATCACTTCATGCCCGAAGGCGCGGGCCTTGGCCGCTCGGTGCCGCTGACCTATCGTCCGCAGTCGGGCAGTCCCGGTGCGCCGGGCACGGCCGAAATGCCGCGCGGACGGCTGCTGCTGTTCTGGGGCTGCGGCGAGAATGCCGGTCCGGGCCAGCCGGTGGTGATCGACTTCGCCAGTCTGGCGCGTGGGGAGATCCCGCCGGGCCTCTATGCGCAGGGGCTCAACCTGCCCGATGACTGGAGCGTGCGGCCGGACAATTCGACCACCTATGGCCACTGGCCCAATGGCGAGGATGGGCGCTCGGTGCCCGCGGGGGCATCGCTGCTCGGCCAGCACCGGATTGCCGCCAACTACGCGCCGGAGATCAACTTCACGCTGGCCGAAGACTTCATGCCCGCGCTCAATCCATCGGGCAGCGCCATGCCCAGCGGGGCGATGGCGCTGCGCTGGAACGCGCTGGAACGGGCGACAGGATACTACGCCTGGACCATCGGCGCGGGCCGCAACGAGCGCGACATGGTGTGGTGGACTTCGGCTTCCAGCCAGCAGTTTGGCGGGCCTTTTGCCGACTGGATTTCCCCCTCCACCGCGCGCCGCTACGTCGAGGCGGGCACGCTGTTGCCGCCGACGCAGAGCACTTGCACCATTCCCGCCGAAGTCACCGAAGCGGCGGGCGAAGGCTATGTGACCAGCGTCTATGCCTACGGTCCGCAGGTCGATTTCGCCTACCCGCCGCGTCCCGCAGACGCGCGCGCAACGTGGCGGCCCGAATGGATTGCGCGGGTGCGGTATCGCTCGATGGCGATGGTCATCCCCGGCATGGACATGGGGATGGGCGGCGAAATAGGCGGCGGCGAACAGGCGCAGACCCCCGCTGAACCGGCAGGCCTGCCGCGCTGCCGTGGTGGTTTGCGGGGCCTTGCCGAGCGCGCTGCGGGCTTATGCCAGTAGTGCTTATACCGCCTGCAAATCGGCAAGGAATTCACGGATGCGCGCGGCGTTGTAGCCGACATCGCTTACGCCCACGCGGCTGACGCTGCGCATATCCACCCGCGTGCTGCCATCGGCGACTGGCGTTACCATCAGCACCACATCGTCATAAAAGCGCACGTAACCGGCGGTTGCCGTCGCTTCGAGCCGACCTGCTGCGGCATCGTAGGCGGCTACTTCCCAGCCGCGATCTTCCATCAGCGCCTGGGCATCGGCCAGCACCACTTCGGGCGCTTTGTCGATCAGGATCGGCTGGATATCGGCATAGGCACCTTCATGGAACGCGCGCCATTCCTCCTGGCTGAACGGCCCGGTGCTGACCGGCGGGCGATCCAGTTCCACGAACTGCGGTGGAGTGTTCAGGTTGGTGGTGATGTCGTGAATCGGCGGCACCTTGCCGGCCGGAATAACCAGCAGAACGTAGACCGCCACGGTCAATCCGCCCGCGAGGATCGTGCCCAGCGCCAGCTTGCCGCCGCCGCCGGTCTTGCGGACGAAAGCGATAATCAAGGCGACGATGCCGATCACGGTGAGCGCGCGGGCCGGATTCAGCGAAAGGTAAAAGGGACCAAACCCCGCCAGCTTGTCGATTATGTCGAAACGCGCAAGTGTCGCTGCCACCAGTACGATCGTCACCAGGATCAGCGCCCCACCAAGAACGAAATTGCCGGTCCATCGAATCAGCTTCGATCCTTGCGGCGTGGCAGGGCTGGTGGCCGGGGCCGGTTCGCCCGCAAGTGTCTGGTCGTCCATGGTGATACTCCCCGAAGTTTTGCGCGGTTTGCACCGCTCCGCAGGCAAAGGTCAACCAGGACCGAGGTTCCCGGCACCACTCCGCCCGCTGCCAAGCCCGCTTGCCAAGTGAGGCGTGCGCTGCCATTTCCGCGCCCATCATGGCAGACAGCCTCTATCTCGAACTCGTGGATTTCGAACACGATGTCCACACCGGCATCTATTCGGAAGAAACCGGTCGCCCGCAGCCGCTGCGGTTCAGCGTCCGCGCGCGGCTGAAGGCACAGCGGTTCTTCGATGCCGATACGCCGTTGGATGCCAGCAAGAACTACATGGACCTGAAATTCGCCTGCTCACAAGCGCTGGGCACCACGCATTACAAGCTGATCGAGGCGGTGGCCGATCACGTCTGCGAAACGCTTTTTCTGCAGGATGCACGGGTGGAAGAGGTGCAGGTGAAGATCGTCAAGCTGGCGCTGAGCGAGGCGAACGAGCAGATCGGCATTACGCTCACACGCGAGCGGCGCTGATGGCGAATCAGGGGATCATTGAGGTGGAAGGCCTGCCCGAGCATCCGCTCGACGCAGCGGCGCATTTCCATACCGTGTTCGTGCCGCGCGTGCGCTCCATGGCGACCACCGGTGGCGTGGTGGTGATCCTCCCCCACGCCGATCACACCCATTCCGCATGGCGGCTGGCGGCGGTGCAGGAACTGGCGCGCGAGGCGGTGCCCAACCGGGTCAACGCGGTGGAAGGCGAGGAGGAGGCGGCAGTGTCGGACACGCTCTTTTACCTGCAATCGGCGGACGGGGTGACGGGGCAGGTCTTTACCCTCGCATAGGCAGCATTGATTGATTCTGTCCGGCACCCTCGCCATAGAAGGGGGGTCATGTCCTGCGCCAAGCCCCTCGTCGATGCCTTCCAGCGCCGCATATCCTATCTGCGGCTGTCGGTGACCGATCGCTGCGACCTGCGCTGTTCGTACTGCATGCCCGAACGGATGACCTTCCTGCCCAAGGCGGAAGTGCTGAGCCTGGAAGAGCTGCACAAGCTCGGGCTCGCCTTCATCGAACGCGGGATCACCAAGATCCGCCTGACCGGGGGCGAGCCGCTGGTGCGGCGCGATGTGATCGAACTGGTGCAGGCGCTGGGGCGCAAGCTGGGTGACGGGCTGGACGAACTCACGCTCACCACCAACGGCACCCAGCTGGAGCAGTTTGCGGAACCGCTGTTCGCGGCGGGCGTGCGGCGGATCAATGTCAGCCTCGATACAATGGACGGCGCGCTGTTCGAACAGCTTTCGCGGCGCGACCGGCTGGTGCAGGTGCTGCGCGGAATCGCTGCGGCCAAGGCGGCGGGGTTGAAGGTCAAGATCAACACCGTGGCGCTCAAAGGGCTGAACGAGGAGGAAATCCCCTTCCTCGTCGAATGGGCCCACGCCAATGGCCACGACCTGACGCTGATCGAGGTGATGCCGCTGGGCGAAGTCGATGGGGAGCGAGTCGATCATTACCTGCCGCTGCCCGCCGTGCGGGACCGGCTCGAAGAACGTTTCACGCTGGAGGAGATCGGCGACAACACCGGCGGCCCGGCGCGTTATGTGCGGGTTGCGGAGACCGGCGGGCGGCTGGGGTTCATCACCCCGCTCAGCAACAATTTCTGCGCTACGTGCAATCGTATCCGGGTGACCGCGACCGGCCAGCTCTATGCCTGCCTCGGCGGGGCGGAGCAGGTCGATCTGCGCGCCGCGCTGCGCTCCGATTCGCCTGACGAGCGACTCTCCGCTGCGCTGGACGAAGCCATGCGGATCAAGCCCGAACGCCACCATTTCCATATCGCCGAAGGCGCCGCGCCTGCGCAGCCACGGCATATGTCGGTGACGGGCGGCTGATGACGGTGACGGTGGTCTTCCTCGGCAAGCTTGCCGATCTCTCGGGTCAGGGGGAGCGGCTGCTTCCTGCTCCGCTCGACTGGCCCGGTCTGCTGGCAGCATTGGATGATGAACTGGCCGAAGCCGTGGGGGGTGAGAAGGTCCGGCTGGCGGTGGACGGCGAACTGCTGGCGGACAAGACCACGCTGGCAGCGCTGGACGGGTCCGAAGTCGCGCTGCTGCCGCCCGTTTCCGGCGGCTGACATGGCGATCACCGTCCGCCTGCTCGATTCGCCGTTCAATCCGGGCGCCTTCGTCGGACCATTCACCAATGCCCATCCGGGTCTTGGTGGGGTCTGCACATTCGTTGGCGAAGTGCGCGGGGACGCAGATGTCGAGGCGCTCGAGTTGATTCACTACGAACGCATGACACTGCCCGCGATGGAGCGACTAGCTATGGCAGCGGTGGATCGATTCGCGCTGATGGGACTGCTGCTTGTCCACCGAGCGGGGATAATGCACCCTGGTGAGCCGATCGTGCTGGTATCGGCCTGCGCAAAGCATCGGCGCGGGGCGATCTATGCGGTAGACTTTTGCATGGATCACCTGAAGTCGGACAGCTGGTTCTGGAAGCGCGAGAAGCGGGGAGACGGCTGGCACTGGATCGAGCCGCGCGAGGACGATCACCGCGATCTCGCCCGCTGGGAAAAATAGCTCATTTGACGGGGATCAAGGTTCGCGCCGTCGATTCGCGGCAATCCTTCTGCAACTGGAAGGAGCTTTCCGATGGCCGAACAACTTACCCGCGAGCAGATTGCCCTTAGCGCCGATATTCACGTGCAGCTTCCTGCTGTCACACGACAGGCGCCGACGGACCGGACATTCGAACTGCCGACCGGTCTGTTTGTCGCCACGGCGGGATTTTACCTCGGCTTCGTGGCACTGATGGCGGTGACTTTTACCCATCTCGAACTGGCGATTCCGCTGGCGGTGATTGCGCTGTTCATCGTCGGCTTTTTCGGCCTGCCGCTGGTTTGGACCCGGCTCGCACCCCCTACGACGAGCAAGGCGAGCACCTGGGACCGCTTCCGGCAGAACGGGATCATGACCGCCTATGGCCGCACCACTGCACGTGACGCCACGGTCCAGGTGCTGATCCTGCCGACACTCATCTTCGTCTGGGGAATTGTCGTGGTGGTAATCGCCGCGCTGGTCTGACGGGAACTCGATCCTCCCCTCAGCCGCTCCCCTCACGCGCGCGCGGAGTCCGGTAAAACGGGTTCCGCGCGTTGCCGTTTATCGCGCCAGTCGGGCCAACAAGTCTGCGATCAGCGCGCTTTCTTCCTCCACCATGGCCGCAACGGCATCGCGCTCGTCAGCCACCGGGGCAATTGCCTCGCCCGCGTTCGATGTCTCGGCATAGATCAGGTCCAGATCGGCCAGCGCCACCATCACCCGGCTGCGCCGCGCTTCGAGATCGGCCACGGCCACCTGCGCCACGGCCCAACTGTCGCTTCCCACGCTCGCTCCTTGCGCGGCTGATACCCGGCTCCGCACATTTGGTGCGGCGGCGAGGAATTCGGCATGCAGGCTGCGGGCTTCCGTCACCAGTTGTGCAGCGCGTTCGAGCGTCGGGACGCCCGGCGGGACGGGGACGTAAGGCTCTGCCTCGCCCGCTGCCATCGTGCCGGTCCACCGCTCGGCATCGCGGACCGCAAGTGAAGGGTATTCTGCACTCGGGCTGGCGCAGGCTGCCAAAGGCAGCAGCAGGGCGAGGAGAGGCAAGCGCGCTTGGATCATTACCCGCTCGCCCTACATCGTGGCATCGGCGCAATCCAGCGCACAAATGGACACTCTGCCACGCATCGGGGAGTTGACAGCCACGGGAGCTTGGCTTAACGGCGGCGTTCTTGACGGTGCCCCCCTCGGGCGCCCTTTTTTGTTGTTGCCCCGGTTTTCCGGGTGCGGGAACACCGGATAAATGGAAACGAACACCATGTTCGCAGTAGTGCGCACGGGCGGCAAGCAATATCGCGTCGCCGAAGGAGACAAGATCGCGGTCGAGAAGCTGGCGGGTGAAGCCGGCGATACGATCGTGCTCAACGATGTTTTGCTCGCCGGTGAAGGCGACGATCTGGCCGATGCCTCCAAGATCACGGTTTCGGCCGAAGTGATTGCCCAGGCCAAGAGCGAGAAGGTGATCGTTTTCAAGAAGCGTCGCCGCCACAACTATCGCCGCAAGGCGGGCCACCGCCAGCAGCTAACCCTGCTGCGCATCGTGGGCGTTGGTGAAGCCAAGAAGGCTGCCCCGAAAAAGGCCGCTGCGGTGAAGGACACGTCGGAAGAGCCTGCCGCTGCCGAAACGCACAAGGCGGCACCGGTGAAGGACGCTGCGGAAGCAAAGGCTCCGGCCAAGAAGCCCGCCGCCAAGAAGGCCCCGGCCAAGAAGGCCGCCAAGGCTACCGACAGCGAATAATCCCGGCCAGTCCGGCAGCAGATGAAGACGGAGTAGTACACAATGGCACATAAAAAAGCTGGCGGTTCGTCGCGCAACGGTCGCGATTCGGCCGGTCGTCGCCTTGGTGTGAAGAAGTTCGGCAGCCAGGAAGTGATTCCGGGCAACATTATCGTGCGCCAGCGCGGCACCAAGTTCTATCCCGGCGTCAATGTCGGCATGGGCAAGGACCACACGCTTTTCGCGCTCGAAGCCGGCCTCGTGCGATTCCACGATGGGAAGCAAGGCCGCAAATACGTGTCGGTAGACGCGATGGCGCAAGCTGCCGAATAACCGGATGAACCGATAAAGGGCTCATCCACCGTGGTGGGCCCTTCCGGAACCTGATGTCCGGAAAGCTGGAAGGAGATGGGCCCGCCCCGTCTCCTTTTTTGATTCTCCTTTCGCTGTTTTGACACACCGGCTGTCCACTGGAGGCGGGCACCCGGCATGAGGGAGAATACCCATGTTCATGCGTACCCAGCGGCTGTTCCTGCGGCCTATATTCGAGGAGGATTGGCCAGAGGTCCTGTCCTGCCTCGGCGATTTCGATGTGGTGCGGATGCTGGCGAATGCGCCTTGGCCCTACACTGAGGAACTTGCCCGCGCGCATTGCCAGTCGGTTCTGGCCGAAGGTGAAATCCGCCTGGCCATTACCGTGCCCGGAAAGTTGGGCGCGCCTGTCATCGGCAATATCGGACTGCGACCGAACCCGTCCGGTGTCCATCAACTCGGCTTCTGGCTGGGGCGCGAGTGGCATAGGCGCGGGTACGGAGCAGAAGCTGTGCGCGGCATCGTGGCACTGGCCGATGCGCTTGGAATTCCGTGCATCGAATCAGGTCACTACCTGGAAAATATTGCCAGTGGCAAGGTGTTGCGCAGCGCGGGCTTTGTTGCAACGGGCGAGCTTTCCCCGACGCGCTGCATGGCACGCAACGGCGAAGTGCTTTTGGCTCGCCGCTACCGGCGTCAGCTTCCCGGCGCTGCGACCATGGAGTGCCCGGTGGCCGCCTGAACCGGACCATGCGCCACCGCCGCCTGCTCGCCATCCCAATGCGCGATCAGGTGGCGGTCATCGTGGTCCCACGGGTGGAAGCCTGGGCGGAAGTAGCCGAGCCAGGCGGGGAATATCTTGCGCAGGATGCCGGGCTTGCCGAACAGGTAGGCGAACACGCCCCGCTTGGCGCGCCAGCCGGTAATGCCATCCTGCGCCAGCAGTTCCAGCGCGTCGCTGGTGCGGTTCTTCAGGAAGCGGAAAGTGACCAGCACCATGATGATCGAGCGCATCCGCCAGCGCTTGGCCGCGCTCCAGTTGCGGGTGGCGTGGAGGAAGGTGTCGTAGGCGACCGCCTTGTGCTCGATTTCTTCGACCGCGTGCCAAAGCCATAGCTGCGGATCGCCCATGCCTGCGGTGGCGAGCGAGGAGGGATTCTTGAGGAACTGATGCGCGAACATGGCGGTGAAATGTTCAAGCGCACAGGTGATCGCGAGCTGGACAATGGCGGGCGCGGCCTGGGTATCCGCGACAAGACCCTTCACCCGCGCGTCAATTTCGGTGAGATCGTACCCGGCTTCCTCCACCGCGCGATTAAATGCGATATGCTCGCGCGAATGGTTCACTTCCTGGCGGATGAAATCGCGGATCTCGGTGGCCAGTTGCTCGGGCACACCCTCGCGGTGCGCCTTCACTGCGTCGATGAACATCGCTTCCCCGCGAGGGAAGCTGGCGGAGAGGGCTGCGAACCACGCCGAAGCCACGGGATCGACTCCGCGCTGGCGGCGCTGGTCTCGCGCAAAGCGGCGGTCGCGCACTGTCAGCGCATGATCGACGGGGGTGCTCGCTTGCCAGTGGGGGTGGGCGGTCATAGACGTGTCCGATTGCCTGTGGTGTGTCCGACGGCAGCAAGATGGGATGAACTGACACTCATGTCAATAAGAAAGCGCCTGAGCCCCGAAGAGAGCCGTTCTGCCGCCTTGGGCGCCGCGCGCGCGCTGCTGATCGAAGCGGGGCCGCAGGCGGTGACGCTGAAGGCGGTAGCAGCGCGAATCGGGCGCACCCATGCCAACCTGCTCCACCATTTCGGCAGTGCCTCCGGTTTGCAGAAGGAATTGGCCGGGCACCTTGCGCGCACGGTTTGCGATTCGATCGGCGACGCCGTGCGTGCCACGCGGGCCGGAATCGGTAGCCCTCGCGAAGTGGTGGATCTGACTTTCGACGCCTTCGGGCGAGAGGGCGGGGGGCCGTTGGCGAGCTGGATGCTCGCCTCGGGCAACGAGGATGCGCTCGATCCGATTGTCGAGACGATCCACGCGCTGGTGCATGACCTGCAGCCCGAGGAAACCCACGCGGGCGCCGACATGCGGATGCACGAGACGACCTTCACGCTGGTGCTGCTGGCGTTGGGCGATGCCCTGCTGGGAGAACAGCTGGCCGAATCACTTTCCGTCAAACGCTCTGTCGCGCGGGACAGGGCGGAAGCGATGCTGGTGGCCGCTTTTGTGGAAGCGGGTTAATCCGCGCTGTTGAAGAGGTTCATCCACCCCGGCACCAGATCGGCGGGAATATCTTCCACCCGCAAGTGATCGACTGCCAGCCCCAGTGAGGGATATTCAGCCCTGCGCCGCTTTGCGTCCGAGCGGTCGAGCGGGACCACCATCAGCCGCCGGTTGATCTTCGCCCGCCAGTTCATCCGCGCGGTGTTTTCCTGCCCGATATAGCAGCCCTTGGTGAAGCTGACGCCGCCCAGTTCGGCGGCATTGGTTTCGAGCCACAGGATGTCGCCCTGTTCCGCCACGCCTTCCGCGACACCTTGGGTTAGCCGGTGGGCAAGGTATTGTTCGTCGACGGCTTCGATGCCGTCGAGGTACTCGGCCACCCGCCGGAAACCCATCGCAGCCAGGCGCGGATCGGGAGTGTAGCCATCCACCGGATCGAGACTCCAGAACACCCCCAGCAAGGGATCGACCGCAATCTCCAGCTTGCGGCGCAGGCGATAGAGCGACAGCCGCCTCGCCAGCGCCTCTGCCTGATCCGCCTCGCAGTCGAGCAGCATCGATTCGCCGTCGCGCCACACGATCATGTCGAACATCGCCTTGCCCTGCGCAGTCAGCAGCGCGGCATAGACGGGGAGGGCTCCGGTCACGTCGTTGGTGAGAAGGCCCTGGAGGAAAGCGGCGGCATCCTCGCCTGCATCGGTCGGGGAAACGCGCACCACGGCGCGGCTGTTCAATCGGCCCATTGTCATGGGTGACAGATAGGGCGGGGCGCGGCATAGGCAATGGCATGACGACGAGCCTCACCATCCGCCGCCCCGACGACTGGCACGTGCACCTGCGCGATGGCGCGATGCTGGAGGCGGTGGTTGGCCACACTGCGCGCCAGTTCGCCCGCGCGATCGTGATGCCCAATCTTTCGCCGCCGGTAACAACCGTGGCGGCGGGGCGCGCCTATCGGACACGGATCATCGCGGCACTGCCGGCGGACATGGACTTCACTCCGCTGATGACCTGCTATCTCACCGACAATATCGACCCCGAAGAAGTGCGGCGTGGGTTTGCCGAAGGCGTGTTCACTGCCGCCAAGCTCTACCCCGCCGGTGCAACGACCAATTCGGACAGCGGCGTGACCGATATCGCCAATATCCGTGCCGTGCTGGAAGTGATGGCGGAGATCGGCATGGTCCTGTGCGTCCACGGCGAAGTGACCCATGCCGAGATCGACATTTTCGACCGCGAGGCGGTGTTTATCGAGCGGGTCCTGCGCCCACTGCTGGCTGAGTTGCCGACGCTCAAGGTGGTGTTCGAGCACATCACCACCAGCGAAGCGGTGGATTTCGTGACCGAAGCACCTGCAAATGTCGCCGCGACCATCACCCCACAGCACCTGCATATCAACCGCAACGCCATGCTGGTCGGGGGCATCCGCCCGCACGCCTATTGCCTGCCCGTCGCCAAGCGCGAAAAGCACCGGCTGGCGCTGCGCCGCGCCGCCACATCGGGCAGCGCCAAGTTCTTCCTCGGCACCGACAGCGCACCCCACGCGCGCGAAGCCAAGGAAAGCGCCTGCGGCTGCGCGGGCATTTTCAACGCGCCCTATGCGCTCGAAAGCTATCTCGCGGTGTTCGAGGCGGAGGATGCGCTGGAGCATTTCGAACATTTCGCCAGCCTCCACGGCCCGGCCTTCTACGGCTTGCCCGTGAACGACACCACGGTGACGCTGGAGAAGCGCAAATGCACCGTCCCCGGCAGCATTCCCGCCGCCGGAACCGAACTCGTGCCCTTCCACGCCGGGGAAACGCTCGGCTGGACTTTTGTGGACTAAACCGGAACCGCCGCCTCGGCTGCCCGCGCCGCGCGGGCATTGCGCCACATATCCCAGCTGAACAGCGCCACCGCGCTCCAGATGGCAATGAAGCACACCAGCTTTTCCGTGCTTAGTTCCTGGCCGAACACGAACAGGCCGATCAGGAAGACCACCGTGGGCGAGATGAATTGCAGGAAGCCGATCAGCGTATAGGGCAGCGCCCGCGCGGCACTGGCGAACAGGATCAGCGGAATCGCCGTCATCGGCCCGCCCATTACGATGGCGAAAGTCTCAAGCCCGTCGCGCCCGAAAGCCAGCCCTTCGCCCGCCGCGCCAAGCCACAGCAAATAGCCCCCCACGAGCGGCAGCAGGATGAACCCCTCCACTGTCAGTCCCACGATCGGCCCGGCCTCCACGGTCTTGCGCAGCAGGCCGTAGATACCGAAGCTCGTTCCCAGCAGCAGGCTTAGCCAGAGCGTCGTGAAAGCCCCCGTTGCCAGCGCCGCTACCCCCACAGCTGCCAGCCCCACCGCCAGCCACTGCACCCGCGTCAGCCGCTCGCCCAGGAACAGCATCCCCAGCAGCATCATGTTGAGCGGCAGGATGTAATAGCCGAGGCTGGCGGCATAGACATTGCCGTTCTGGATCGCCCAGACATAGAAATACCAGTTGATCGCGATCATCGCCGAACTCGCCACCAAGGTGCGCAAGGCGCGCGGATTGCGCATGCATGCGCGGAGCTGGTCGAACTGGCCGAGTCGCCAAATGAACAACAGGCACAGCGGCAGCGTGAACAGCGTGCGCCAGGCGACATATTCCAGCGCCGGAACCTTATCCACCAGGATCAGGTAGAGCGGCATCGAGCCCCAGACGCAGTGGCACATCAGCGCATAAAGCAGCGCCCTGCCGCGCCCGGTTTGCCTGCCATCCATGCCGGCCCCGCTAGTCGCTCGGCGGCTTAGCGGCAAGCTTTCGGAACAGTTGTGCGGGGTTCAGCCTGACGGCGCTAAACTAGGGGTAAATCTCCGCAGAAGAGAGAAACAATGCCGAATTACGGCTCCGGGCGGCCTCCCCCTGTTGGGCCGCCACGGCAGCGCGGCCCCTTCGGGTCGTGTAAGTGAGGGGTCGCGCCAGGGCGTTCGTGCTTAGCGGCACGGACGCCCTGAAACGTTTAACTGCCCGTAAACCCAACGCCCACGCTCGCGCGCGGTTGCACCACCTCGGTGCTGGTAACCGGATAGGCGCAGTAATCCGCCGCGTAGAAGGCCGCCGGGCGATGGTTGCCCGAATAACCGATCCCGCCGAACGGCGCGGCGGAAGATGCGCCATTGGTCGGGCGGTTCCAGTTGACGATCCCGGCGCGGATATTGGCCCAGAAGCGGTTGTACTGCTGCGGCGTGCCGCCGATCAGCGATGCCGACAGGCCGAACCGGGTGGCATTGGCTTCGGCAATCGCGGCGTCGAAATCGTCCACCTTGATGACCTGCAACAGCGGTCCGAACAGCTCGACATCGGGGCGGTCGGCCATGGCAGTAGTGTCGATGATCGCCGGGGTCAGGAACGGCAGGTCGTCCTGCAAGCGGCGCATATGCTTGATCGCCTTGCCGCCATGCGAGAGCAGGTAGACGAAGCTTTCGGTCAACTGGTCGGCGGTGCGGTTGTCGATCACCGGGCCCATGAACGGGGCGGGCTCGTCAAACGGCGCGCCGACGATGATGCGGTCGGCCAGCTTGCGCACTTCGGCGACTACTTCGTCGTACATGCTCGCCTTGACGATCATCCGCCGCGCGGCAGTGCAACGCTGCCCGGCGGTGGTGAAGGCGCTCTGCACCACCAATGTGGCAGCATCGACGATACTCGGCGTGTCCCACACCACGATCGGATTGTTGCCGCCCATTTCCAGCGCCAGGATCTTGCCCGGATCGCTGGCCAGCTTCTTGTTGATCGCAATGCCGACCTGCGCCGAGCCGGTGAACAGCACGCCGTTGATGTCGTCGTGCGCGACCAGCGCCTTGCCTTCTTCCGGCCCGCCGATCAGCAACTGGACCACACCTTCGGGGATACCCGCGCGGTTGAACAGTTCCACCAGCCGTTCGCCCACCGCCGGGGTCTTTTCCGATGGCTTGAGAATTACCGCATTGCCTGCGAGCAGGGCCGGAACCATGTGGCCGTTGGGCAGGTGCGCGGGGAAATTGTAAGGGCCAAGCACGGCCATCACCCCATGCGGCTTGTGCCGCAATGCGCTCGTTCCTTGGAGGGCGCTGTCCAGCTTGCGCTGGCCGGTGCGTTCGGCATAGGCGCTGATGGAGATATCCACCTTGGCCATTACCGCTTCCACCTCGGTACGCGCTTCCCAAAGCGGCTTGCCGGTCTCGCGCGCGATCAGCTTCGCAAAGTCTTCCTGATCGGCACGCACTTCGTTGACGAAGCGTCGGAGCAGCTCCATCCGGTTGGCGAGCGGTAGGGCCGCCCATTGCGGCCAGGCTTCGCGTGCGCGGGCCACGATCCGGTTCACACTACCATGCGCTCCGCGCCACAATTCGGCGCCGGTCGCGGGTTCGAACGAGATCAGTTCCTGCGTGGCTGGCAATGTAAGTCCGCTTTCGTCAGATGGGTTGCGGCTCCTTAGAGCCTGTTGCGCGCGGGTGCAAAGTTACGTTTGTGACCATGCGCGTCAGTCGCCGCGATGGCCCGCCGGGGTGGGCGGCTCGCCCAAGGCGTGCCCCATCTTCCGGATCGCGGTGATCTTCACTTCGAGGGGCTGCCAGTCGTCACCTTGGGCTATTGCATCCCACAGCGTTTCGACCTCGTCTATCAGCATGGTTACGGGCAGACTCTCTTGCCAATAGGGGTCCTCCCCGGCGGTCGGCGCAAAGCCATCCAGCGCCTCGGCCAGCTTGCCCTCCGCCGCGCGGCCGCCACGGTGCCTGTAAAAGAATGCATCAGGGCCGATGCCGGCTTCGCGCATGGTCACTTCCGCCGCGCCGACCAGCGCCGAATCGCTTTCCGGCCCGCGCTGCTCCACCCCCAGCCTCCAGCAGAACCGCCGCATCATCGCTTCCCCGTAGAGAGGCCCGAACCGTTCGAGCGCGGCGATCAGCGGAGCGGAATCGGCTAGCGGGCGCAGCGCAATGGCAAGTTGCCCCAGGTTCCAGCGGATCGCCTCAGGCTGGCGGCCGAAGGCATAGAGCCCGTTCTGGTCGAAATAGGCGGCGGTGAAGGCCGGGTCCCATTCGGGCAGCCAGCGCCATGGCCCGTAATCGAAACTTTCCCCGGTGATATTGATGTTGTCGGTGTTGAGCACGCCGTGGACGAACCCGGCCACCATGTAGCTGGCGGCCAGATCGGCCAGCCGCTCGGTCACCTGATGCAGCAGGATCACTGCCGGCTCATTCCGCCCCGGAGCATCTGGGGGCGGAGGCGGACCGGGATAGGTGGCGAGGCAGTAATCGACCAGCTGGGCCAGCGCGGCGTGTTCCTCCAGCGCCATCAACCGCTGGAAGCTGCCGATGCGGATGTGGCCGTGGCTCAATCGCACCATCACGGCAGAGCGGGTGGGCGAAGGTTCGTCCCCGCGCCACAGTTCCTCGCCCGTCTCGATCACCGAGAATGTCTTGGAGGTGTAAACGCCTAGGGCCTCGAGCATTTCGGTGGCAAGAATTTCCCGAACCGCGCCCTTCAGTGTCAGCCGCCCGTCCGCCGTGCGGCTGTAGGGCGTGGTGCCGCTGCCCTTGGTACCGCAATCGAGCAGGCGACCCGCTCCGTCGCGCAACTGCGCAAACATGAACCCGCGCCCGTCGCCGATTTCCGGATTGTACACCCGGAACTGGTGGCCGTGATAGCGCAGCGCCAGCGGCTGCGGCAGGTTGCCAGGCAGCGGCTGGAACTGGCCGAAATGCTCCGCCCATTTCGCATCGGTGAGACTTTCGAGCCCCACCGCCTTGTCCCAGCGGCGGTTGCGGAAGCGCAATTCGTGGCGCGGAAACTCCGCTGCCACCACCGGATCGGCGATGAAATGCGCGATTTCGGCGATTTTCGGGTCCGGGCGATAGGGTGCAGGTTGCGGTTCGTTGCGCATCCTAGCATTAGTGGCCATCGACACCGCTCACCGCAAGGTGACGGCAATTTTCAGGAGCATCTGTGGTCGCAATTCCCTATCGGGACGGGAGCTGGAAAAGCGGTGACGGCTTGACGCTGCATTATCGTGACTATGCAGGCCGCGATGATCGCCCGCCGATCCTGTGCATACCCGGCCTGACCCGCAACGCCCGCGATTTCGAACCGGTTGCTGATGCCTTCGCGGGCGAATGGCGGGTGATCTGCGCCGACCTGCGCGGGCGGGGGGACAGCGACTACGCCAAGGATTCCGCCAGCTATACGCCTGCGAACTATGTCAGCGATATCGCTGCGCTGTTCGAGCAGGTTGGGCTGGAGAAAGTGGTGGTGATGGGCACGTCGCTGGGCGGGATCGTCACGATGCTGCTCGCCGCGCAGGATCCAGGCCGGTTCGCCGGAGTGGTCCTGAACGATATCGGCCCGGATATCGAGGAGTCGGGGCTGGAGCGGATTCGCGATTACGTGGGGCAGGGGCGCAGCTTCCCGACCTGGATGCACGCCGCGCGCTCGCTCAAGGATACCAGTGCGCTTGCCTATCCCGATTTCACGATGCCCGACTGGCTCAGGCTCGCCAAGCGGCTGATGGTGGTGGGCGGCAGCGGGCGCATCGCCTTCGACTACGACATGCACATCGCAGATCCCTTTGCCCATGCCGGGCCGGTGGAAGGCGAGGCGGCAGGGGCGAATATGTGGCCTGCGTTCGAAGCACTGGCGGGCCGGCCGGTGCTCGCTCTGCGTGGCGAGCTGTCGGATATTCTTTCTGCTGCCACCCACAGCCGGATGGCCGCTACCTTGCCCGACTGCGAAGCCGTAACCGTGCCCCGCGTGGGCCACACGCCGACGCTGGAGGAGCCCGAAGCGCAGTCAGCCATCGCCCGGCTGCTGGGGAGGGTCGCATGACCAAGGCGAAACCGCCCAAGATACTCCACCTGCATTCGACCTTCGATGCGGGCGGCAAGGAACTGCGCAATGTCCGCCTGATCAACGCCTGGGGGCGCGAGGTCGATCATGCGATCGTTTCGGGCGATCTGGAGAAGCGCGGCGCGGCGCGGTTGATCGGCAGCAAGCCGCGCGTTAGCTGGCCCAAGTTCCCGCTGCTTTCGGGCAATCCCACGCCCGGACGGCTGGCCAAGCTGGCCAAGGCGATGGCGGGGTACGACCTGATCTGCACCTACAACTGGGGCGCGATCGACGCGGTGATAGCGCACACGGTGTTCGCCGATGCCTTCAAGCTGCCGCCGCTGGTCCACCATGAGGATGGCTTCAACGAGGACGAGGCACAGCGGCTCAAGAAGCGCCGCAATTGGTATCGCCGCATTGCGCTCGGTCGCGCGGCGGCGCTGGTGGTGCCGTCCACGACGCTGGAGGATGTCGCGCTCAACGTCTGGGACCAGCCGCGCACCCGCGTGCGGCGCATTCCCAACGGTATCGACACCCGCGCCTGCGCCGCTCCGCCCAAGCGCGACATCCTGCCGCGCCTGCTCAAGCACAAGGGCGAATACTGGATCGGTTCGCTGGCCGGTCTGCGCAAGGTCAAGCAACTCGAAGTGCTGATCCGCGCCATGCCTTCGCTGCCGGAGGAGTGGCAACTGGTGATCGCGGGCGAAGGGCCGGAACGCGAATTCCTGCTGGCCGAAGCCGAACGGCTGGGGCTGGAAGACCGCGTGCATCTGCCCGGCTTCGTTGCCGAACCGCACAAGCTGATCGGCCATTTCGATATTTTCGCGCTGTCCAGCCAGTCCGAACAGTTTCCCATCTCGGTGGTAGAAGCGATGGCGGCGGGCCTGCCGGTGGTGGCCCCGCGCGTGGGCGATGTCGGCAGCATGGTGGCAAGCGCCAACGGGCCGCTGCTGGTCGATGCGGGGGACGCCGACGGGCTGGCGCGGTCGCTGGCCCGGCTCGCGGGTGACGCCGAGGAACGCCACCGGATCGGCACCGCCAACAAGGCGAAGGCGCGCGAGGAATTTGACGAGGCAAAGATGATCGAACGCTATCGTGCGCTCTACTGGGGCCTGATGGCGAAGTATCCGCGCCCCGCCACGTAATCACCTGCTTCATCCACCATTCACCGCAACGGGGACAGGTGTGCCTCTTCGATTGAAAAGGGCAGGCTTGCGCCCTAAGAGCGCAGCCTGTTCGATCGAAACCAGAAACAAGATATAGACATTGGCCCTACCTCCTACTCCGATAGACCCGTCCGCACCGGACAAAGTTGCCCCCCGCCGCGATGCCGAGCAGGACATGCTCATGCGCGAAGTGGACGAGGCGGTGCGGCAGGACCAGGCTGCCAGTTTCGCCAAGCGCTATGGCGTGCCGATCGGCGGCGCGGTTGTGCTGGCATTGGCGGCATTCGGCGGATTTCTCTGGTGGCAGGAAAGTCGCGAGAACGCGCTGGAAGAGCAGTCCGAAGCGCTGGTGCAGGCGATGGACGAACTCGATGCGGGCAATGTGACCACAGCTGACGAGGAACTGGCCGCGCTTTCGGAAGGCACTGATGGCGCAGCTGCTGTTGCGGCCATGCTCCGTGCGGGGATCGCTTTACAGCAGGATCGCCCGGCCGATGCCGTCGTTCTGTTCGACAGGGTGGCGAACAATGCCGAGCTACCGCAGGAACTGCGCGATGTCGCCGCAATCCGCTCGGTCAGCGCGCAATATGACGATCTCGATCCGCAGGCGGTGATTGATCGGCTTGGCCCGCTGGCGCAGGCGGACAGCCCTTATTTCGGCAGCGCGGGCGAACTCGTGGCCCACGCTTACCTGGCGCAGGGCAAGAACGACCAGGCCGGGCCGTTGCTGGTGGCGATCGCCCGCAGCGAGGACGTTCCGCAATCGATCCGCGGGCGCACCCGGCAACTGGCCGGGCTGCTCGGTTTCGATGCGATCGAGGATGTCGACGCCGCGCTGGCGGAAATTACCGGCGAAGAACCGCAGGATGCGGCAGTCGAGCTGGCGGAATGAAGGCGAACGGACCGAATATGAGCAAGACCAACTTCCGCATGAAACCGCGCTTCCGCCTCGCCGCTACCCTGCTTGCAGGCGCGCTGGCGCTGGCCGGATGCGAAACGCTGGGCATAGGCGGCGGCGGCAGCGACGAGGATGAGACGCCTACGGTCGGCAATCGCCAGCCGATCCTCTCGCGCATTGCCACCGAGATCGTCGCCGATCCGCAGCTCGCCAATGTCGCGGTGGTCGTGCCTCCGGCGCAGCCCAATACCGACTGGCCGCAGGGTGGCGGGAACGCTGCCAAGGTTTCCGGCCACG
Organism: Erythrobacter sp.; assembly: GCA_019739335.1. Lineage (NCBI taxonomy): Bacteria > Pseudomonadati > Pseudomonadota > Alphaproteobacteria > Sphingomonadales > Erythrobacteraceae > Erythrobacter > Erythrobacter sp. Next base: position 278,541 of record CP073261.1, on the reverse strand, counting down.
TCACGCTTTCGGCCACCCCGTCGCAGGTCTGGACCGCTTCGATCGCCGGGACGACAAACACCCGCCGCCTCGCTTCCGCACCCGTGGTGGGCAACGGGCTGGTTTATGCGGTCGATACCTCTGCTGTGATCCACGCTTTCGATGCCGCCACCGGCGCGCGCCGGTGGGAGCATCGCATTGCCGTTTCGCGCAATCTTGAGGATGCGACCTTCGGCGGCGGCGTGAGCTTCGATGCGGGGCGCGTCTATGCCACCAACGGTGTTGGCGATGTCGTCGCGCTCGACGCTGCCACCGGCACCCAGATCTGGCGCGTCACCCCCGCAGGCCCGCTGCGCGGCGCGCCGACCGTGGCCTTCAACACCGTGTTCGTGATGACGCAGGACAACCAGATCTTCGCGCTCGATTCGGCCACTGGCGAAGTGAACTGGCAGAAGGCCGCCGCTTCGGGCCAGCAGGGCGTGTTCGGCGTGGCCGCTCCCGCAGCCGGGCAGGGCACCGTGCTGGCGGGCTTCTCCAGCGGTGAGCTGGTCGCCTATCGCTATGAGAACGGCCGCGAATTGTGGTCCGACGCGCTCGCGCGCACCTCGATCTCCACGCAGGTCGGCACGCTGAACGATGTCGACGCCGATCCGATCATCGATCAGGGCCGCGTCTATGCGCTGGGGCAGGGCGGGCGCATGGCCGCCTACGAATTGCTCACCGGCCAACGCATCTGGGAACTGACGGTGGCGGGGATTTCCTCCCCCACAATTTCCGGCGAGTGGATTTTTACCCTGACCGACGATGCCCGCCTGCTGGCAATCCAGCGCAACACCGGGCGGATTCGCTGGATGACCCAGCTCGAACAATGGCGTGAGCCGGAAGACCGCGAAGGGCCGATCTTCTGGACCGGCCCGGTGCTCGCCAGCAACCGGCTGTGGATCGCCAGCTCGCGCGGAGCAGTGCGCTCGGTTGACGTGATGACCGGTGAAGCGACCGATTTCACCCGGCTCGATGCAGGTGTCTCGCTGCCGCCGGTGGTGGCGAACAACACCATGTATATCCTCGACGATCGCGGACAACTGACCGCCTGGCGTTAACAACTTTCCACTTCAGTCAGCCCGGACCTGTTCCGGGCCAGTGCTTCCTTTTTCCTTCCACTGAGAAGAAAAGCACCGGGCCCGGAACAAGTCCGGGCTGACAAGAGGGAGAGGGCCGCGCGTTTCCTTGGCTTTAACCCTCAAGGGTTATGCAAGGAGGGCAATGAGCGCCGATCAAATCCGGTCGCGGCCCCCCGCCAGCGACGTTTCCCCGTGGGTAGGCGTGGTGGGCCTTGTCACCCTGCTCGCCTACGTGCTGTTCGCGCGTTCCTTTCCGGAGCTTTCCGCCGCGCTCGGCTACCCCAACGATTTCGGGCGCCTCTCCGGCCCGCACTCCGCCTTGCTGGCAATGGTGCTGACCGGCGCGGCGATGGCGGCGTGGTCGGTGCTGGTGGACAAGGTTCACCGCAATCCCACCACCGGGATCGACTGGGACAAGCCCCGCAAGTGGGGCGAGATGACCGATGTCTCGATCACCAAGCTGGCGGGCCTCTGGGCGACCTGGTTCCTGATCGGCGGGCTGTACTGCCTCGGGCGCTGGTACTGGGACGGCAATTACCTGTTCGCCATGCAGGTGCTCGGCGCCTGCGCGGTGCCGCTGGTGGTGCTTTCCGTCCCCTATGTGCTGTGGTTGGACCGGGTGCTGGTCAACCCGCGCGATCAGGCGTGGCACTTCGGTGCAATGCTGATCGGGCGGGATGCCTATGATCTGGAGCAGGTGAAGAAGCACTGGCGCGCGTGGATCATCAAGGGGTTCTTCACCGCCTTCATGATCTCGATCCTGCCGATCGGCTTCGCCACCGTGGTGAATGCCGATGTAACTGACATCCTGAACGACCCCGTGCGGCTGGGCGTGTTCCTGTTCGAAGTGCTGTTCGTGATCGACGTGCAGGTGGGCACGGTGGGATACCTGCTCACCATGCGCCCGCTCGATGCGCATATCCGCAGCGGTAATCCCTATCTCGCGGGCTGGCTGGCGGCCTTCGCCTGCTATCCGCCGCTGGCATGGGGCGTGCTCGGCAATATCCTGCAATACGAAGTGAACACGGCCGACTGGGCCTTCTGGTTCGCCGACTTTCCCGCGCTGCTGTGGCTCTGGGCGGCCTGGCTGGTGTTCCTCACCGCGATCTACGCCTGGGCGACCATGGCCTTCGGCATCCGCTTTTCCAACCTCACCTATCGCGGGGTGCTGACGAACGGCCCGTACCGCTTCACCCGCCACCCGGCCTATGTGGCGAAAAACCTGTTCTGGTGGTGCTCCACCCTGCCGTTCCTCGTCACCAGCCATTCGCCGGTGGACATGATCCGCAATACGGCGTTTCTGGGGGTGGTGAGCGCGATCTACTACTGGCGCGCGCGGACCGAGGAAGCGCACCTGCTGGCCGAGGACGCGAAGTATCGCGAATACTACGACTGGATGGAAGAGCACGGCCTGCTGACATCGCGCCTCTCGCGCCTGCTGCGTTGGGCGAACCCGCGCAAGGGCCGGGCGATGGAACCGCAAGCGGCGGAGTAAGTCACTTCTCCCCTCCTCTTCAGAGGAGGGGCCGGGGGTGGTGGGCGAGCGAAGCGAGCCTCACTCTGTCGGGCAGGTGCGACCTACCGGTCGCAATACCACCCCCAACCCCTCCCTTGAAAAGGAGGGGGGTTCGACTTCCCGCTTTCCTACTGCACCAGCCTTGGCCTAGCGCTGCTGCGCCTGTCCGCTCGGTGGTTCGGGCCTGCTCTTTCTCCTCGTCGATCTCCGCCTGCAACAGGCGATAGTTGGTGGCCAAAAACGCAATCCGAGATTTCCTTCGCTTGCCAGTGGGCTACGGGGAAATCGCCTTGTTGCGTCAGCTTTCGGGATAACATTCGCATTCCGCCAATGGCCGACTTTGGGGTGGAAAGCTGACTCGGCGGTTACAGACTTTGAACGTCTAAGTAAGACGCTAGATCCGCTGCGTTGAGGAAAGCGCAGCTCTCCGAGGATTGCGCATTGTTGATCTCCGGCGTTACGCTTTACTCGACACGGGAACCCGCCCAGAGCTTCCTGCATGAATGGCCTGCGCGATCCGATTCGTCTGATACCGGTCCTGTTCTTGTGTGCGATCGGGATTGGCACCCTTTTCCTGAGCTTGCCAATTGCGACAGCGGAGGGGGTTCGCGCGCCCGTCCTTACCGCGCTTTTCACCTCGGCGTCTGCTGTATCGGTCACCGGCCTGATTGTCGTTGACACCCCCACCTACTGGTCTTTTTTTGGACAAGTCACGATCCTGTTGCTGTTTCAGATCGGCGGCTTCGGGATCATGACTGCCGCCACGTTGTTCGGCTTGATGGCGGGGCGCGGCTTCGGCCTTCGTGAGCGGATGGCGACCCAGGTCGAACGCAGCAGGTTGGAAACAGGTGATGCGGCCTCGGTCCTCAAGCTGGTTCTGAAAATCACCATTGCAGTGGAAGTGGTAGTCGCACTTGTGCTCACAGTCCGTATGATGACCTTCTACGATATGCCGCCGGGAGAAGCGATTTGGCATGGAGTTTTCCACGCGGTCAGCGCTTTCAACAATGCAGGCTTTTCGTCTCATTCTGACAGCGTAATGGGATACCAGACCGATCCGGTAATTCTCATCCCGATCATGCTGGCAGTGATCCTTACGGCGCTTGGGTTTCCGGTCATGCAGGATATTCGCGCCAATCGCTTACGCTGGCGACGATGGTCTCTCCACACGAAGGTAACGCTGGGCGGCACCGGCGGGCTGCTAATGGTTGGCTTCTTCGCAATGCTGGCCATGGAGTGGCAGAACCCGGCAACGCTTGGACCTATGGATTTTGGGGCCAAACTTCTCAATGCCGCTTTCCATTCAGTGATGCCTCGCACGGCGGGCTTTAACAGTCTGGACGTAGGAGCATTCCACGATCAGACGCTGATGACGAATTATATACTCATGTTCATCGGCGGCGGCAGCGCGGGAACTGCCGGAGGAATCAAGGTAACCACCTTTTTCGTCCTGTTCGCCATCGTTCTTTCCGAAATTCTGGGGCGTCGCGACGCAGGGCTTTTCCAGAGGCGGTTTGGTCGTGCAGTCGAACGACAGGCGTTGTCGGTTGCAGTGCTGGCTGCGACGATGATCATTGTGGCAACCATGTATATCGCGTCGATAACGACCTTGCCGCTTGAAGAAATTCTCTTCGAGACGATTTCTGCGTTTTCGACCGTTGGTCTTTCGACCGGCATTACCGCCGATCTGCCCCCTACCGGTCAACTCGTTATCGTCGCGTTGATGTTCGTCGGGCGGGTCGGAACGATAACCGTTGCCACTGCACTTGCATTAGGTGGTCGCGAGCGACCTTATCGCTATCCAGAGGAGAACCTCATTGTCGGCTAAGAAACGCAGGCCCGTAATCGTCATTGGCCTCGGTCGCTTCGGCGGTGCCATAGCCCACACGCTCGAGCGCATGGGCCATGAAGTGCTTGGTGCCGATACCGATCCCCGAATAGTCCATGAATTTGCCCCGGGCCTTACCAGAGTGGTTGAAGCTGATTGCACAGACACAACGACCCTTGAGAAGTTGGGGATAGCCGACTTTGAAGCTGCCGTGGTTGCGATCGGCACAGATATTGAAGCCAGCGTTTTGACTGTGCTGGCTTTGGCCGATCTTGGAATTACGAATATTTGGGCCAAAGCGACAAACGAGAAACACGCGCGAATCCTTGAGCGCACTGGTGCGCACCATGTCGTCTTTCCCGAACAGCGAATGGGTGAACGTGTCGCGCACATGCTCAATGAGCGGTTGCTCGATTTCATCTCCTTTGGCGACGAATTTGCCATCGCTCGATTGGCGGCCCCGGAGGTAATTGTTGGGCTACCATTGGTAACAAGCGAGTGCCGCAGAAAGTTCAGCGTGACCGTTGTCGGAGTGAAGCGTGAGGGCGAGGATTTTATTCATGCGGTGCCCGACACGATCATTTTCCCGAACGACGAGCTGGTGGTGTCTGGACGGATTGCCGATATTGAGAAGTTCTCGGCTATCTGACTTATCAGTATGGCTGCGCCTGCGTCCTGCTTTGCAGGTGGTGTGAACGGCAAGTAGGGGGTCGCTAGCCGAATGGCGGCTTTTACCGCCGAAACCACCATAGCTGCCTCAGGATTTTACGGCCATCGCGTCTGCACAGCGAGAAATTGCCCAATTTTTCGACGGCCTGAGAACTCCCTGTCCAGCAAGGGCGCAAAACGGCGAACGCGATTTTGGTGTCACCTTTGTGTAAACTTTCACCCTGCACCGCCGCCAGCCACCCCCAGCTTCCCGACCCTCAACTCCCCGCATTCCCCACAATAAAGCACGCCGCCGCCACCAGCGCCCCGGCAAAGCGGTTCGAACGGAACCGCGCCAGCGGATTGGCTCCATCGGCCGGATCGAGGCTCACCACCTGCCAGGCCAGATGCAGCGCCGCCGGAACCAGCGCCAGCAGCGCCAGCAGGTCGCTCCGCAGCAGCCAGAAGGCCAGCGCCCACAGCGCCACTGCCAGCGCATAGAACAGCGCCACCCCGCCGCGCACATGGCTGCCGAGCCGCAGCGCGGAACTCTTGATGCCGACCAGCGCGTCATCCTCGCGGTCCTGCAGCGCATAGATCGTGTCGTAGCCCATGCACCAGAAGAACGCCCCGCCCCACAGCGCGAACATCACGTCGAGATTGTCGGGCCGCAGCGCCGTCCACCCCACCAGCGCGCCCCAGGTGAACACCAGCCCCAGCCACGCCTGCGGCCACCAGGTGATCCGCTTCATGAAGGGGTAGGCGGCCACCAGCCCGAGGCTCCCTAGCGCCACATATTGCGAGAGGCGCGAAGGCAGCGCGAGCAGCACTGCCAGCCCGGCGAGGCACAGCAGCACCAGCCACACCCACGCCGCCGTGCGGCTCACCCGCCCGCTGGCGACCGGGCGCGCCGCGGTGCGCGCCACCTTCCGATCCAGATCGGCATCGACGATGTCGTTGTAAACGCATCCCGCGCCGCGCATCGCCACGCTGCCGAGCAGCAGCAGCAGGACCAGTTGCCACTGCAATCCCGCGCCGGTCAGCCAGACGCCCCAGGCGCAGGGCCAGAACAGCAGCCACCAGCCGATGGGCCGATCGAACCGCGCCAGCAGCGCATAGTCGCGCAGCGGTTGCGGCAGGCGTTCGGCGAGGCTGCGGTGTTCGGTGTCCGGGGTAAGCGTTTCGGCGGTCATGACTTGCCTGTTAGCCTCCACTGGCCCTAGTGGAAAGCCATGCCCGCAACCCCCGCCTGGCCCCCGCGCTCCGCCCCGCGCCTGTTTGTCGAGCAGGAGCTTTCAGCCGAGGCGCAGATCGTCCTTGAAGGCCCGCAGGCGCACTATCTCGGCCGGGTGATGCGGGCAGGGCAGGGCGATGTGGTCCTGCTCTGTGATGACCTGACCGGCGAATGGGCCGCCGAGGTGGTCGAAGCGGGCAAGCGGTCCGTCGTGTTGCGCGTGGTCGAGCACCTGCGCCCGCGCGAGCAGGTGCCCGATCTCTGGCTGGTCCCCGCGTTGCTCAAGAAGGACCGCTTCGACTGGGTGCTGGAAAAGGCGACCGAACTTGGCGCGGCGCGGATCGCCCCCGTCATCACCCGCCGCTGCGTGGCCGACAAGCTGAATGCCGAACGCGCCCGGAGCATTGTCACCGAAGCCGCCGAACAATGCGCCCGCACCGCGCTGCCTGAAGTGGCCGAGCCGGCGAAACTCGACACCCTGCTGCGCGACTGGCCCGCAGACCGCACCCTGTTCTTCGCCGACGAACTGGGCGGAGAGCCCGCCGCGCAGGCCTTCACCGCCCATCCGCCGCCCGCCGCGATCCTGATCGGCCCCGAAGGCGGCTTCGACGACAGCGAACGCGAACTGATCCGCGCACACCCGGCGGCGAAACCGGTCACCCTCGGCCCGCGAATCCTGCGCGGAGAGACCGCCGCCGTGGCCGCACTGGCGCTATGGATGGGCACGGCAGGCGATTGGCGCAAACAAGATTGATCCGCACCATTTATGGTGATGGGGGCACAAGCTTTTTTACAGGTGGCAGCTTGCAACCCATCGGCTAAAGCGCGGCGACTAAGGGAGAGACTATGAGCACGCGCAAGGCATCGGCGGCAGACCTGATCCGCATCGAGAGTCGCGACCAGCTGGTCGAGCCGATGCAGCGCGGCGAAAAGCCGGAGAGCCAGTGGCGCATCGGCACCGAGCACGAAAAGCTGGTCTACAAGACCGACGATCACCGCGCTCCGTCGTATCACGAAGAAGGCGGCATCCGTGACATCCTGATGGCGATGCGCCAGTTCGGCTGGGAACCCGTCGAAGAGGCAGGCCCGGACGGCCTGGTGGACGTGATCGCGATGTCGGGCGAGGACGGCACGATCAGCCTCGAACCCGCGGGGCAGCTGGAGCTTTCGGGCGCGGCGGTGGAAACCCTGCACCAGACCTGCGCCGAAACCGGGCGGCATCTGACGCAGTGCAAGACCGTGGGCGAGAGCTGCGATGTAGGCTTCCTCGGCCTCGGCATGTGGCCGGACAAGACCCGCGCCGAACTGCCAGTGATGCCCAAGCAGCGCTATGCGATCATGATGCGGCATATGCCGCGCGTCGGCACGATGGGGCTGGACATGATGCTGCGGACTTGTACCATCCAGGTTAATCTCGATTACTCATCTCAAGCGGATATGGTGAAGAAGTTCCGTACCGGCCTCGCGCTGCAGCCGCTCGCGACTGCGCTGTTCGCCAATTCTCCGTTTACCGAGGGCAAGCCCAACGGCTTCCTCTCCTATCGCAGCCACATCTGGTCGGACACCGATCCGCAGCGCACCGGGATGCTGCCCTTCGTGTTCGACGGGGAGTTCGGCTACGAACGCTATGTCGACTACATGCTCGATGTGCCGATGTACTTCGTCTATCGCGACGGCTTGTACATCGACGCCGCCGGGCAGAGCTTCCGCGATTTCATGCGCGGGGAACTGCCCGCGCTCCCCGGCGAACTGCCCACGGCGAGCGACTGGCAGGATCACCTCTCCACCGCCTTCCCCGAAGTGCGGCTCAAGAGCTTTCTCGAAATGCGCGGTGCCGATGGCGGGCCGTGGAACCGCATCTGCGCGCTGCCCGCGCTGTGGGTGGGCCTGCTCTACGATCAGACCGCGCTCGATGCGGCTTGGGACCTGGTGAAGCACTGGACGATGGAAGAGCGCGAGGCGCTGCGCGATGCCGTGCCTGCGCAGGCGCTCGCCGCGCCGATCCCCGGCGGCGGGACGCTGCGCGATCTGGCGCGCGAAGTGCTCGATGTCGCTCACGCCGGCTTGGTCGCGCGCGGGCGGCTTAACAGCATGGGCGACAACGAGACGGGCTTCCTCAACCCGCTGCGACAGATTGTCGAGAGCGGCAAGGTTCCCGCGCAAGTTCTGCTCGACAAGTATCACGGCGAATGGGCCGGAGACATTTCGCGGGTCTATGAAGAGAGCTTCTAGGCCCCGACTAGCGTGTAGCTGACCACTTCGAACTCGATCCCATCCCAGTCGAAAAAGTAGAAGGTGCGCGGGCCGGGTTCGTAGGTGCCGTGGCTAAACGGTTCGAGGCCATGCGCCTTCACCACCGCTTCCGCCGCATCGAGATCGGCGACCTGCAGCCCCAGGTGATTGAGCGGCTGGCCCTTGCTGTAATCCCCCGCCACATCCTCGCGCGAATAGAGCGAGACGTAGCAATGGGCTGAACCGACATGCGCGGTTTCTCCGCCCAGATGGTGCGGCCCGCGCCAACGCACCTGCCAGCCGAGCATTTCGCACAGCAGTTTCGCCAGCCGATCGATCTGCGTGACCGACAAGTTGGCGTGTTCGAGTGTTCCTGAATTTTGCATTCCAAGCTCCTGTTTCAATGCGCATTTGCTCGCTCGGCCAGTCGCCCGCGAATCAACACGCTTGCCCCTTGTGCAACCTCAAGCTAAGTTGAGGTCAAGCAATTTGGGAAAAACTGTTCACAGGTAGGGGATTGGCCGTGGGGAAGTGGCGAGCATGACCGAGGCCCGCTTTGTTACTATTGGCGAATTGTCCCGCCGCACCGGAGTCGCGGTCTCGGCGCTGCGGTTCTACGAGGAGAAGGGCCTGCTCGATCCGGTCCGCACCGGGGGCAACCAGCGGCGCTTCCTGCGCGGCGATATCCGCCGGGTCAGCTTCATTCTGATCGCGCAGAAACTGGGGCTGGGGCTGGCCGAAATCGAGGAACAGCTCGCCGGCCTGCCGCACGGCCGAAATCCGACGCTGGCTGACTGGCAAAAGATCAGCCGCTCGATGCGCGCCTCGATCGACGCGAAGATCAAGCTGCTCAACCGCACCCGCAACCAGCTCGACCAGTGCATCGGCTGCGGCTGCCTGTCGCTGACCAAGTGCCAGCTCTACAACAAGGACGACAAGCTTGGGTTGAAAGGGCCGGGGCCGAGGGCGGTGCTGGATTGATCGAAAGCGGCTGGCGTCGAATTTGCGAACATTGGCGAATTGGTTGAAAATGCCTCGTATGAAACAGATCACCGAAGCCGAAGCACTTTCCGAGGCAGAGCGTCATTCTATAGGTAATCGTCACGAAATAGAGGTGAGCCGGTATGCCGGTTGCCTCTCATGTTGCGCTACGTTTGAAGCCAATGAGATTGTAAATTGGCGGGACGAATGGACTGAACCAGAGAAGCAGAACCGATTGAAGCGGTGGACCGCAAAGTGCCCAAGGTGCGAGCAGCCGACTGTCATAGGCAGTGCTTCAGGGCTCCTCGACAACCAAGCGTATCTTCCGATCGTGAGTGGAATGCTGGCGCGCATACCGAAGAAGAGGAGTTGAGGTCCACTCCCCACTCCAATCGGACGCTCCTTTCACTCCGCCACAGAACGTATCACTCCGCCGCCAGCGCCTCAGCCTCGCCCAGGTCCACGCTCACCAGCCGTGAGATCCCCTTCTCCACCATCGTTACGCCGAACAGGCGGTGCATCCGGCTCATGGTGACGGCATTGTGGGTGACGATGAGGTAGCGGGTCTGGGTTTCGCGGACCATTGAATCGAGCAGGTCGCAGAAGCGCTCGATATTGGCATCGTCGAGCGGCGCATCCACTTCGTCGAGCACGCAAATGGGTGCCGGATTCGTTAGGAACAGCGCGAAGATAAGTGCTGTTGCGGTTAATGCCTGTTCGCCCCCAGACAGCAAGCTCAGCGACTGCAACCTCTTCCCGGGCGGCTGCGCGTAAATCTCCAGTCCGGCTTCCAGCGGATCGTCCGAATCGACCAGCGCCAGATGCGCCTGCCCGCCTTCGAACAGCCGGGTGAACAGCCGCCGGAAATGCCCGTCGACTTCCTCGAACGCCGCGCGCAGCCGTTCGCGGCCTTCGCGATTGAGGTTGCCGATCGATCCCCGCAGCCGGTGCACGGCTTCTGCCAGTTCGGCCTGCTCCGCCGCGCTGGTGCCGTGGTCGGCCTCCATTTTCGCCAGTTCATCGGCGGCAACCAGATTGACCGGGCCGATCCGCTCGCGGCTGGCGGTGAGCGCGTCCATCGCCTCGGATTCCAGCCCCGCATTGCGCACGCCCTCGGCATCGAATTCGAATCGCGAGGGCAACAGGACCGGCGGGCACTGGAACCGTTCGCCCGAAATGCGCGCCATTTCCTCGCGCCGCTGCTCCTCGTTTTCGGCCCGCGCGGCAAGAGTCGCCCGCGCCTCACGGATCGTGGCGAGAGCCTCGTTTACCTCAGCCAGGGCGGAATCGGCACGCCGCGCTTCGTCCCCGGTCTCAGCCACCGCCGCTTCCGCCAAGGCCAGTTCGGCCCCCAATCGCGCGCGCACCGCTTCGCCGCCTTCGATCTCGCGCAGCAGGCCCGCTGGCTTCGCGGCGATCACCGCGCGTTCCTCGGCAATTTCGGCGAAGCGCGATTCCATCCCGGCGAGGCGATTGGCGGCATCGCCCGCGCGCGCCTGCCAGCCGCGGATATCGGCGCGCTGGGTCGCCACCCGCTCGCGCAGCACCGCCAGCGACTGGTCGTGCGCGGCGAGCCCGGCAGTCGCGGCCTGCAAGGCGGTGCGCGCTGCTTCATGCCGCGCCCGCGATGCTTCAAGCGCCGCGCGCCCCACTTCGGGATCGGGCAACGCCGCCAGCCGCGCCTGCGCCGCCTTGAGTTCGCCCGCCGCCAGTTCGCGCTGCCTGGACTGATCCGCCAGCGACGCCGCCAGTTCCTCGTGCCGCGTCGCCAGCCGCTCGCGCCGCGCCTCGGCCTGATCAAGCGCCCGCAATGCTGCACGCTCTAGCTCCGACGCTTCGCCCAAGGCCCGCTCGCGCGCCACCAGATCGCGTTGCAGCGCCCCGAGTGCTTCCTGCGCCACGCCCTGTTCGTTCTCCGCCGCTGCCGAAGCTGCACGCAAGGCAGGGAGCGAAGTCTCCAGTTCCTTCAGCCGGTTATCCGCCTCCAGCCGCGCCGCTTCCGCCGCGCCTTCGCCGCGAGCAACGAAACCGTCCCACCGGCGCAGGAAGCCCTCGCGCGTCACCAGCCATTCGCCCGGAGCCAGCGCCCGCCCGTCATCGGCATCGGCAACGTGCACCAGCGCCAGCCGAGCGGCCAATTGCGGCGGGCAATCGCGCACGTGCTTTCCCAGACTGTCCGCCACAGGGGAGGGGGCGGGTGATCCGGTCCAGAACCGTCCCTCCGCCTTGCCTTCCGGCGCACCCAAGGGGGACTTGGCATCGCGCCCCAGCACCGCTGCCAGCGCGCGCTCGTACCCCGGTTCCGCCGCCACCCGGTCGAGCGCGGCGGGCAGGCCGTGCTTGTTCGCCTGTTGCCGCGCGCGCGCCTGCCGGTCGCGGTCGAGCGCGAGGAACTCGCGTTCCACTCCGGCGAGCTCGGCCTTGGCGGTGGAATGCGCCGCCGCAGCCGCATCGCGCGCTTCGGCCAGCGCATCCTTACGCGCGCGTTCGGAGTCCAGCGCGGCGCGAAGCTCAGCCAGCCGCGACTGCGCCGCGCCAACCGCCGCCTGTGCCGCCAGCACATCCGTCTCGGGATCGCTCTCTCCCACCAGAGCCGCCTGCGCCGCCACGGTCCGCCGCGCCTCGCCCTCCAACCGCTCCAGCCGCGCCTGCGCCTGCGCTATTTCGGACTGCGCCACGCGCCAGTCGGCTTCCACCCCGGCATGGTCCGCCGTCGCCCGCGCCAGTGCCAGTTCCGCCGCGCGACCGGCACGTTCGGCATCCTCCGTGCGGGCGTGGAGCGCAGGCCGCGCCGCTTCGTCCGCCGCCAGTGCCTTCTCACCAGACGCAAGCGCGCTTTCGAGGTCCTGCAAGGCCTTTGCCGCGTCCTGCGTCATCCGGTCGGCTTCGAAGCGATCCTCTTCCAGCCGCGCCTTCTGCCGGTCGAGATCGCGCAGCCTTTGCTCTGCCGCTTCAAGCTGGGTGGCGAGCGAGGCCATGCGGTGGCCATGCGCGCTGGCATCGTCGCGCCGGTCGGCGAGGTCATCGCGCAGTTCAGCAAGCTTGGCGGCCAGTTCGTGCTGCGCCTTCTGTGCCAGCCTGGCTGCTTCCTGCGCCGCGCCGACCTGAGCGTCGGCCACCTTGGCCTCCTCGCGCGCCTTCTCCGCCGCCGCCGCCGCATCGCGCCAGCGGGCAAACAGCAGCCGCGCTTCGGCGACACGAATCTGGTCGGACAGCGCGCGATACCGTTCGGCCTGCTTGGCCTGCCGCCGCAGGCTGGCGATCTGCGTATCGAGCCCCGCCATCAGGTCCTGCAACCGTTCGAGGTTCTTCTCGGTCGAGCGCAGCTTTGCCTCGGCATCCCGGCGACGGACGTGCAGGCCCGCGATCCCCGCCGCTTCCTCCAGCATCATCCGCCTCTCGGTGGGGCGGGCAGCGATTACCTGCGCGATCTTGCCCTGGCTCACCAATGCGGGCGAATGAGCGCCGGTGGCGGCATCGGCGAAGATCAGCGAGACGTCCTTCGCGCGCACATCGCGACCGTTCAGGCGGTAGGCACTGCCCGCGCCGCGCTCGATCCGGCGGACGACATCGAGCTCCTCGCCCTCGTCATCGCGGGCGTAGAGCACCACTTCGGCGAAGTCGCGCGGCGGGCGGGTGGCGGTGCCCGCGAAGATCACGTCCTCCATCCCGCCCGAACGCATCGATTTGGGCGAGTTTTCGCCCATCACCCAGCGGATCGCTTCGAGCAGGTTGCTCTTGCCGCAGCCGTTGGGGCCGACAACACCCGTCAGCCCCGGCTCAATGCGCAGTTCGCTTGGCTCGACGAAGCTCTTGAAGCCGCTCAGCCTGAGCTTGCGAAACTCCATTCTGCCTCGCCCCCAGCCCTGACTTTACTCGGTCCGCGCGCCGGCGCGTTGCAGCACCGGTTCGAGATCTTCCCAGTTGATCCCGTCCACTTTGGTGCCGTTGACGAAGAAGGTGGGCGTCCCGGTAACCTCGAATTCCTCACTTTGCTGGTCCGAACGGTCGCCGATCGCATCGACCGAAGCGGCATCCGCAAGGCAAGTGGCGGCCTGATCGCGGCTAATCCCGCGCGCGGCGAAGAAATCGTAGAAGCCGGATGCCTCGGCCACCAGCGGATAGAGCTGTTCGGGCGGCAGGCCCTCCGCCCCTTGCAAGGCCTGACTGCCAGCCTGCATCTGCTGCTGCAACGGGGCGAGGTTCAGCCACACCTGCTGCGATAACGGGTGGAAGCTTTCGGGGGCACCGCAGCGCACCAGCCGCGCTAGCGTGAGGTCGAACACGTTGTGCACCTGGTTACGCAGCTCGAAGGAGACGACGCCGGTGCTGACATATTCTTCCTTCAGCGGATCGGCACCGGTCTGCGCAAATGCCGCGCAGGCAGGGCAGGTGAGCGAGGCATATTCGACCACCTTGATCGGCGCTTCGGGATTGCCGAGCACGTAGCCGTCATACTCGCTGACGGCGACCGTCTCGGTCCAGCTGCTGCCTTCGGGCGCAGCGATCGCGGCGATCGGTTCGCTTTCAGCGACTTCGCCTTCCCCGCCGTTGCAGGCGGCAAGCGCCAGCGGCGCGGCGAGAGCGAAAAGAGCGAGGCGGGGCGAAATGGTCATGTCAGCAAGATTCCCGGTAGAAGGCGAAACCCGAGGTTAGACGTGTGTGGGGGAGCGGGCAAAGCGCCGGGGTTCGCGAAACGGCGCTTTTGCACAGGCTTTCCCCCTATTGGCCCCCTATTGTGTGGACTCGACGGGCATTTCCCGCGCGGCGGATAGGATCGGCTGCAGTGCAGACCAGCTGTGCACTTCCGGCAGCAGCGCGCCGTTGAGCGCGAAGCTGGGCGTGCCCGGCACGCCGAATTCCTGTCCGCTGGCGTTGGAAGCGGCGACAATCGCCTCGGCGCGCGCCTGATCGGAAAGGCAGGCGTCGAGTTCGGTGACCGAATAGCCCTGCGGCTCCATCAGCTCGTAAAAGTCGAGATCGCTGGCAATGGCGCGCAGCCGCTGGGGTATCCCCCCGGCGTTCCAGCGCGCCTGCTGCTCGGGCGACATTTCCTGCGCGCGGGTGAGCCAGGTGTCCTGCGAATGCAGCAGCACGCGGTGGTTGGCGAAGAAGTTCTCCTCCGGCCCGCATTCGGCCACCAGCGTTGCGGCGATATCGACTATGTTGCGGATGAACGGTCGCACTTCGCGTGCGGCGCGGCCTTCATGGACGTAGACGTAGCGCAGCTCGGCCTCGGCCTCCTGCTCGAAATGGGCGCAATGCGGGCAGGTGTAGCTGATGAATTCAATCAGTTGCAGCGGTGCTTCGGGATTGCCGACGCGGTGGCCGCTTTCGGTGGCGACATATTCGGCGTTCCAGTCCTGTGCCAGGGCGGGCGCAATGGGCAGGGCGAGTGCGGCGAGCGCAGCAGCCAAAGCCAGTCGTTTCATCACTCGTTTTCCTCCTTGTTCGCCACGCTGCGGGCGAGCGATTCCAGCACCGCGCGCAATTCCGGATCGCCGATATCGCGCAAGCCTTCGCCAAGGTCCATCGGAATGGGCTTGAGCGAGGGCGGAATGCCGCGCTTCTCTCCAGCAGGGGGTGGCTTAACCGCGCCTTGCCGCATCTTGATTTTCGCCACGGCCTTGTAGCCGAAAAAGCGGTTCACCCGCTCGATGATTTCGGGGATCACGTGCTGGATCAGCGGCGCGTGGGCCGGCAGCACTACCAGTTCGAGAATGCCGTCGGTCTTTTCGCCCATCGGGAAGCGGATGCATTCGGGCGCGCAGACCTTGGCGTGGTGCGGGCCGACGATCTCGGGCCAGCGGGTGACGACGCTCGACTGCACGAAGCCGAAGCGGCGGAAAGCGGCACGGCCGATCTGCGGCACGAGGTCCGCCACCGCCTTCGCCGGACCACCGCGGGGGCGCTCGTAAGGTTTGGCAGTGCGGCGCGGGCGGGCGGGGCTGCTGTTCCCCGGTTTCGGTGTGTCATCGCGTGGCATGGGAGGACGCTCCATGCCATAGGCGGGGCGTGTCCGCCACAGAGTCTTCAATCTCGTCATTGCTGCTGGAATGGTACGACGCCCATGCGCGCCGCTTGCCGTGGCGGGCTGCGCCGGGGGCAGCGCTGCCCGATCCCTACCGCGTGTGGCTGTCCGAAGTGATGCTGCAACAGACCACCGTGGCTGCGGTTGCGCCCTACTTTGGCACATTCGTGGGACGCTGGCCGACCGTTCAGACGCTCGCTGCGGCGCCGGAGGAAGAGGTGATGGCCGCCTGGGCGGGGCTGGGCTACTATTCGCGGGCGCGAAACCTTGTGCGCTGTGCGCGCGAGGTGGTGGATCTGGGGGGATTTCCATCCAGTGAGGCGGAACTGCGCAAGCTGCCAGGTCTGGGCGATTACACGGCGGCGGCGGTGGCCGCGATTGCCTTCGGCCAGCGCGCGGTGGTGGTGGACGCCAATGTCGAGCGGGTGGTCGCGCGATTGTTCGCCATTGCCGAGCCGTTGCCCGGCGCGCGCAAGGCGATCCGCGCGAAAGCCGATTCGATCACGCCGGAGACCCGCGCGGGCGATTTTGCCCAGGCCATGATGGATCTCGGCGCAACCATCTGCACCGCGCGCGACGCGAGGTGCCTGCTGTGCCCCGTGAGCACCCACTGCCGGGGGCGGGCGAGCGGCGATCCGCTGTGCCTGCCGGTGAAGGCCGCGAAAAAGGCCAAGCCAAGCCGGGTCGGCACCGCCTTCTGGATCGAGCGCGATGGCAAGGTCTGGCTGGTGCAGCGGGCAGGCAAGGGAATGCTCGGCGGAATGCGCGCCCTGCCAGATGACGGCTGGTCTGCCCGAGGCGACGGCCACGGCGATGCGCCCCTGAGCGGCGGCTGGAAAGGCGCGGGCGTGGTACGCCACAGCTTCACCCACTTCGATCTCGAACTGGGAGTGGCGGTCTTCGCCGGCGCTGCTGCTGCGCCGGAAGGCCAGGGCGAATGGTGGCCGCTGGACCGGCTGGAGGAGGCAGGCCTGCCGACGCTGTTTGCGAAAGCGGCGCGACAGGTGCTCGCCCATCGGCCTGACTAGGTGAAAGTACCTATTCGGTCCTGAGGCTTTTGCACCGGTGCTTCGGGCATGTGGACGGAAAGGTCCCATGTGGAAGGCACTGGTTTGACAATGTTGAAACGGGTCGCACTCTCCGAGCTGGAAACCGGCATGTACGTCCACAAGATGCTGGGCGGCTGGCTGGATCATCCATTCTGGAAAGCCAAATTCCTGATTGGCGACGCCAACCGGCTTGAGACGCTTCGCGCGAGCAGGCTCGAAGGCGTCATCATCGACACGGCGAAGGGCAAGGACATAAGGCTCGCAGACGAAGCGACGCCTGCGGCGGCAGTGCGCACTGGCTCGAAGGCCGCGCCCGGCAGGATCGGCGCGCTCCGGCAGCGCAAGTCGATCGAGCCGCCGCCGATCATGCCGACCAGCACCGCGCAGGAAGTGCAGGCGGCGGAGCATATTGCGGGCGCGGCGCAGAAATCGCTCTCTCGCGCATTCCTCGCAGCGCGGCTCGGCAAGGCCCTAAACGTGCGCGCGGTGGAACCGGTAGTCCGGGATGTCTACGATTCGGTCCGCCGCAATCCGCAGGCATTCAGCGGGCTGATGCGCTGCAAGCTGAGCAACGAGTTCGTCTATCGGCATGCGCTGGCCGTCAGCGCGCTGATGGTCTCGCTCGCGGCGAGAATGAAGCTGTCCGATCACGAAACCTATCAGGCCGGAATGGCCGGGCTGTTCCTCGATATCGGTACCAATTACCTGCCGAAGGAAATCGCGCCTGCCAATGGCGACTACCGCAATGCGGGTGCCAAGATCTGGGAGCAGCACGTCGTCCTGGGTCACAGGGCACTGGAAAACGAAGGCACAGTCCCGCGCCCGGTGCTGGAGGCCTGCCTGCACCATCACGAGCGGATGGACGGCACTGGCTTTCCGAAGGGGCTGAAGGCCGACGATATCGGCCAGCTCGCCCGTATGGCGGCGCTCTGTGACAGCTTCGATTACATGCTCACCGACAGCGCCGGTTCCAGCCCGCTCGACCCGGCGCAGGCCGTGCGTAAGCTGGTCGAGATGGAGGGCGCGTTCGATCCTGTGATTCTCCGCCAGTTCATCGAATCGGTCGGACTCTATCCGGTGGGTTCGTTCGTGCGGTTGCGCAGCGAACGGATCGCAATGGTGATAGACGAAGACAAGGAGGCCAATGCCAAACCCGTCGTGCAGGCCTTCTATTCGCTCGCCACAGGCAAGAAAATGAAGCCGCTGCGAATTATCCTCGCCGATAGTGACGAGGAAGACGAAATCGTTGATATTGCCGATCTATCGGGGCTCGATCTGGAAGCGCAGGAACGTCTGCGAGAAGTGCTGTTCCTCGGCGCACACAGCAGCGGCTGAGCCGCGCGTCGGATCGGCTACAGCAACCCGCCGCCCAGCATCAGCCGGATCACTGCAATGGCGAAGACCACCAGGCAGAAATTCCGCCCGCCGTTGCTGCTCGACAGCTGGCCCAGAATGATGCCCACCACCACGAAGGGGAGGGCGATCCAGTTGGCCCAGCCGAGCAGGGGAATTTGTGCGGGGATGACGATGATCAGCGAGAGCAGGCCTCAGGATCGAGGCGATGTTCAGCATGCGTTATAGATAGACAATACACCTCGCCATTGCAACCTTGCCGTGCCGGTTTCTGCCGCTAGGTTCACCCCCGAATCCTCATTGGCGAGTACACCATGACCAGCGAAATCCTGTTTTCCACCTTCTCCCGCCGGGCTGCCCTGCGCGGCGGAGCCATGCTCGGCGCGGGCGCTGCCTTTGCGGGGCTGCCGTTCTCCTCCTTCGCTTTCGGCCAGAGCGCCGATACTGCCAGTCGCTGGCCGGGAGTCGCACAGTTCGTTCGTTCCTACGTCGATGAGCGCAAGGTTTCCGGCATGGTCGCCGCGCTCGGCTGGGGGCAGAACGCGCCCGATTTCCTCGCCGCCGGGGATCGTACTTTCGGCGGGGCCAGCGCGGTCGGGCCGGATACGCTGTACCGCATCTATTCGATGACCAAGCCGATCACCGGCATGGCGACGATGATGTGCATCGATGAGGGGCTGATCGCGCTCGACCAGCCGTTGCACGAAATTCTCCCGGCCTTCCGCAACATGCAGGTGCAGAAGACCTATGACGGGGCGATCACGGCGGACAATCTGGAACCCGCCGTCCGCCCGATCACCATCCGCCACCTGCTGACGCACACCGCAGGTTTGGGTTATTCCATCGTCCAGCAGGGGCCGCTCAAAGCCGCCTACGAAGCGCGCGGATTGATCCCCGGCGCGATCAGCCGACTGGAAATGGCGCAGACGATTTTCGGCGGTGAGGCGACGCACAGCCTGGAAGATTTCGCCGACGGCCTCGCGGAAATGCCGCTGGTCTACCAGCCGGGCACCCGCTGGAGCTATTCGGTCAGCCTCGACCTGCTGGGCCGGGTGATTGAAGTAGCGAGCGGGCAGGCCTTCGATGCGTTCCTGCAAAGCCGGATTTTCGATCCCTGCGGCATGGCCTCCACCGGCTTCCGCGTGGCGCGGGAGGATGCCGGGCGGCTTGCGGCGAATTACTTCCTGCTCGGCGGAGTGCCGGTGCCGGTCGACCTGCCCAACAGTTCGGTGTTCCTCGATGAGCCAGCGTTCCCGTTCGGTGGGGCGGGGCTGGTTTCCTCGGCGCGCGATTATGACCGCTTCCTGCAAATGCTTGCAGGTTCGGGCGCGATCGACGGGCAGCAGGTGATGAGCGAGGCGGCGGTGCGGCTCGGTACCTCCGATCTGATGCCCGATACGCTGGCGGCCGATGGTGCCTTTTCCTTCGGCGAGCGCGCGTTCGGCTATGGCGCGGGCGGTCTGGTGGGACAGGGCGATGCGGCGGGGCTGTTCGGCTGGTTCGGCGCAGCGGGCACGGCGGGGCTGGTGAACACCAATTACGGCCTGAGGCACACGCTGATGACGCAATATATGCCCGCGCAGGAGTACGACGTGCAGGGCCGCTTCCCGCTGGTGGTGGCGCAGGATGCGGTGCGGATGCTGGCGAACTGATGGCATTCCCCATAGCGGCGATCACCGGCCACGGGATGGACCGGGATGATCGCACCCGTGCAGATCCCATGCTGCTCGCCGCGATGCGCGCGCGTGCCGATGCACGGGTGATGCGGCTCGACGGGCTGGTGCCGGTGGTGGAGGGCAATGCCCTGACCTTCGCACCGCTCGACACGCTGGCGCAGGATGCCGAACTGGTGTTCCTCGGCCTGCGAGACGGCGCGCCGCTGTTCGCCCCGGTCGCGCCCGAAGGCGATCTGCGACCCGCCTATGAAATGCGCGAAGGGCGGGCGATCATCATGTCGCTCGCCCCGCGCGATCTGGCAATCTACGCAGGCGCGCGCAGTCTGGTCGATTGGCACGCGCGGCACCGCTTCTGCGCCAATTGCGGCCAGCCGACCGCGATGAGCAAGGGCGGCTGGCAGCGCGATTGCGGTTCCTGCAAGGCGCAGCACTTCCCGCGCACCGATCCGGTGGCGATCATGCTGGTCGAACATGAGGGCGCGCTCTTGCTTGGCCGGAGCAACCGCTTTCCGCCGCGCAGCTATTCCGCGCTGGCGGGGTTTATCGAGCCCGGCGAAAGCGTGGAGGAAGCGGTGGCGCGCGAAGTGCTGGAGGAAGCGGGCGTGGTGGTGCGCGATGTGCGCTATGTCGCCAGCCAGCCATGGCCGTTCCCATCGCAATTGATGCTGGGTTGCCACGCGATTGCGGACAGCCGCGAGCTGGCGATCGATACGACCGAACTGGAAGACGCGCGCTGGTTCAGCCGCGCCGAAGTGGCCGAGGCGCTGGCCAAGGGGCGCGACGCGGAAAGCTTCGTCGCCCCGCCGCCCGAGGCTATCGCGCATACCTTGCTGGCATGGTGGCTGGAGGAGGGACAGTGAACACGCTCGATGTGGATATCTGGTCCGATGTTTCGTGCCCGTGGTGCGCCATCGGCTACGCCCAGTTCGCCAGGGCGCTCGAACTGGTGGCGGACGATGTGGCGGTGACGGTGCGGTGGATGCCGTTCGAACTCGCACCCGACCTGCCGCCCGAAGGTCGTTCGCAGGCAGAGCATCTGGGTGAAGTCTACGGTCGCACGCCCGAAGAGGTGGCGGCAGTGCGCGAGGAGATCGAGGCGAAGGCAGAGGCGGCAGGATCCCCGCTCGCCTTCGCAGGCGATGACGAGTTGCCTACTGCGATGATGTGGAACACCAACGCCGCGCACCGGCTGCTGCGCTGGGCGCTGGCGTGGAAAGGCCCGGAAGTGCAGACCGCGCTCAAGCTGGCGCTGTTCGACGCGCATTTCCGCCACCGCCGCAACATTTCCGATCCAGCCGTGCTGGCCGAGATCGCCGGGTCGATCCCCGAACTCTGGGCCGAGGGCGCGCTGGATGCGCTGGCCGACGAAACCCTCACCATGGCAGTGAAGTTCGAGGAAAAGCGCGGGCGCGACAGCGGTGTCAACGCCGTGCCGACGTTCGTAGTGGCGAACAAGTACGTGCTGCAAGGCGCGCAGGAGCCTGAGCAATTTGCCAAGGCGCTGGTGCAGATCGCGCAGCTGTAAGCGGCGGCCTAAGGCTCAGGACTTGTTTCGCTTGTCCTGGATTTCGGCGCGGGTTTTCGGCCCCTTTTTCGCATCCTCTTCCGGATTGTCGCTGCCGATGACGGGTTCGCGGTTATCGGGGTCGGTCGCACGGTTCAGTTCGCCGCGCGTGCCGACGTCTCGCGCAACGTTCCCGCCGCCGCGGCTCTGCTGGCTGGGCGTGGAACCGTCCTGCATTTCATCGATCAACTTGTTATCGGGATGGCGGCTCTGGCGTTCGGGCATCTGATTGTCTCCTTTCCTTGCCAACGGGCAAGCAGGGCCAGTCGTTCCGCATACATTTCGCGTTCATCTCTGCTGCCGTCCAAAGTTGCGCATCGCAACAAGACGGGATTCAAGGCTCATGCGCCGCCTCTTCACCCTCGCCGCCATGTTCGCCCTTCCTGCTGCAGCGCAGGCGCAACGGGTCGATCTTGAAGAGACCGAACTGGTCGTCAACGCGGGCGGACCGGTGGGCGTGACAATCAACGATCACCCGGTGCGCCTCCTGATTGCGCCAGATGCCGTGTCGGCCGTCGCGGTAAATGCCGATACGGCGGCGCGGCTGGGGCTGGAGCCGAGCATGGTCGGCTTCATCTTCGTGATCGGCAGCACTCGCTTGCCGTTCAATACCGATACGGTCCGCTATCAGATGCATGGCGGCAGCTTCCGCCGCCGCACGGCCTATAGCGATGCGCAAATCGTCGATGGCGCGGACGGGGTGGTGGCACCGGGGCACCTGCCGCAGCAGCGTGTGGTGCTCAACTTGCGGGCCGGTGCGCCCGAAGACCGGGCGCTGGTCTTCCCGCTGGAACGGATGGGGCGTAGCCTCGTCGGCACAGTGCTCGATGTCGGCGGTGTGCCGATCCATGTCGCCTTCAGCTTCGACCGGCCCGAAAGCCTTGTCACCGCCACCGGCGGCCGGATGATCGCCGACGATCTCGGCGGTTACTTCACCGGCGAGGCGCGGGATATGACCGTGCTCTATCGCGTCAGCCGCCCGGTGCGCCCGCTGGCGCTGCGGCAGCCGCTGATGCTCGGCGAACTCGAAGTCCGCAATCTGGCGGTGCGGGTGGGTGACCACGGCAATGCCGAAGGGATCGACGAGGCTGCCCCGCAGCAGGGCGATCCGGACGAAATCGTCGTTACCGCCAACACCGGCGATATGCCCCGCCAGCGACTCTATCTCGGCATGGACACGATCGGCCACTGCGCCAGCCTCACCTATGACTTCGCGGCAGAGACGCTCACCCTGATGTGCCCGCCACAGCCGCCAGCAGGCTAGATCAGCCCCAGCCGGGTCAGCTTGCCCGCCAGCTTGCCGGGAATGATCTCGCCGATGTCCTCGCCCTCGTCCAAGTCGCGCGGCGGCGTGCCCTTGAGGTAGCGCCATCCTTGATGCGCGCGCTTTGGGCGCGGCATGACCGCCACCAGCTTGGGTTCGATCATGATCCACCAGCGCCCGTCGGGCTGTTGTTCGTAAGAGAGGATCTGCGAACGGGCGACAATGTTGTGTTCGTGAATCCAGTACAGCGAACCGCCGATGGTTTCCTCCCACCGCGTCGGGCGATAGCGGGTGTGGACGCCGAAATGGGTGCGGTTGGCGTACCACTCGGCAATATCGGCGAACGACTTCGCGCCGAAAGCGATCTTGGTGAGATTGAGCGGTTGTTTGGCAGCCATCATGCCAAGATAGACCTTCGCCAGCCCCTCTCAAGGCTTGCCAGCCCGCCATCCCCGGCGCAGTCTGCGGCCAAAGAGACAAGGGGAGAATTTATGCGGAAATGGATTGCCATCACTGCATTGGCGCTGGCGCCTTGCCAGCCAGTTTGGGCGCAGGAAGCGGCCGAGTCCGAAACCGAAGCGTCGCAGTTCGCGGACACCCCCGATGTCGGCTCCATCGCCAATATCACCCCGGAGATGGTGCGCGGCGCGGCGGAGCTAGTGACCGAAGGCAAGGTCTATCGCCTCGGGATCGTCAGCGGGCGCGACACGCCGGTGTGGGGCCCGCGCGAATACGATATCGAGATTATCGATCTGGGGGTCAACGGCCCCAACCGGGTGACCGGCCATGACGACCGGGTCAGCACCCACATGGGCATCGGCACCCAGATCGACGGGCTGGGCCATATCGGGCTGGACGGCGTGCATTACGGCGGCGTCCCCGCCAGCGAGATCATGCGGCCGGACGGGCTGGTGCGCTACGGTGCGGAGAACCTGCCGCCGATCGTCACCCGCGGGGTGCTGATAAACATGGCGGCCCACGCCGGGGTGGAGGTTCTCGAACCGCTGGCGAGCTTCGGCGCGGCGGAGATCCAGGCAGCGGCAGCGGCGCAGGGCGTGACGGTGCGGCGCGGTGACGTGGTGCTGTTCCACACCGGCTGGCTGAGCCGCATCGGCGAGCGCGAGGTCTTCGTCAACCAGGCTCCCGGCCTCAACGAGAATGGCGCGCAATGGCTCGTGGAGCAGGGCGTTGTCGCCGTCGGGCATGACACGGCCTCGGGCGAAACCAACGCCCCGTCACCGGACGGGCGCATACTGACCGTCCACGCGCTGCTAATCGCGCAGCACGGGGTGTATATATTGGAGACGGTGGACACCCGCGAACTGGCGGCGGACGGGGTGCACGAATTCCTGTTTGTGCTCGGTGCGCCGAGACTCGAGGGCAACGTGCAGGCGATCGTCAATCCGGTGGCGATCCGCTGACGTTGGGGGGCGAGCGATTGCCCGCCCCTCTTGTCGATCACATTCCTTCGACAGCCTTGCTGACGAGGATGTTCACCGAAACGCGCCGGTTCTGCGCCCGGCCGGCGGCGCTTTCGTTATCCGCTGCCGGATCGGCTTCGGCCATGCCGGTGGGGGTCAGCATCCGCCAAGGCGCCCAGCCGCATTCCTGCTGCAGATGGTTGACCACGCGGCCTGCGCGGCGTTCGCTAAGGGTCTGGTTGTATTCCTGATCTCCGACGGAATCAGTGTAGCCGACCACCAGCAGCAGCGCGTTGTCGGTCGCTTCGGCCTGTGCCGCCGTGGCGCACAGTTCGCTTCGCGCGGCGGGGGACAATTCCCAGCGTCCGGTATCGAAATAGGCATTGGTGCTGGCCAGCACATTGTACTGGTCGATATTGGCCACCCGCCCGCGCAGGGCCTCGGTTGCGGCAGCGTTCACTTCGATGGCCGCTTCGTTCATGCCGAAGCGCTGTTCAGTGCCAGTGCGGATCATCGTGGCGGTTTCGAGATCGTTATCGCTTAGGCGAATGCGCCGCGCGAGCAAGCCGTTCTCCCATTGCACCGTTTCCACCGTCACCGGCAGGCCATTGAGCAGCTGGTTTGCTGCCAACGTGGTGCGGTTGAGGCCAAGGAAGCCACCGCGAGCGCGGATTTCGGTGGCGGGGGCCAGCGCAATGGTGGAGACGGTGCCATCGGTGGCGGTGATTTCCACTTCGCTGCCGTTGCGTGCGGAAATGAAGCCTTCGATGTCCGGACCTTCGGTCAGTTCGGAGAGGTCGCCCGGCGGTGTGCCATAGACATTGATGTCAGTCTCGCTCGTGGCGCTTGCATCGGGCAATTCCTGCGCAATGCCCGCGCTCCACGCCGGCACGGCCATGGCGGCAAACAGAATGGCGGCCAGCGGCCGGTTCGAAATCTTACGCATAAATCTGCTCCTTCAGTCCCATTTCGCAAGGCCGCGCGGCGCACGACCGATTGTCCGGCCGCCAGCGACTGGCGAACCGGTTAAACCCGATAAACATTCCCCCGCTGATCTGTTCGACGTGCAGGATTTCCTGGACGCCCCCGCGAACCGAGTGTTCCCGCCAATCTTTCGCGCTGATGAACGGAATCGCCGGCAAATCCGATTGTCCGGATGATCGGGGCGCGTTGTGCGACGAAGCGAAGCGAGGCTCGCGCGCCTCGTCACCTCACATCGTGGCGAGGCCTGCCGCCACGGCCAGCCCGAGGAAGGCGAAAAAGCCCATTGAATCGGTAATCATGGTGACGAACACGCTCGATGCGACTGCCGGGTCCTGATTCAGCCGCTCGAAGGCGACCGGCACCAGGACCCCCGCCATTCCCGAAACGATGATGTTGACGATCATCGCCGCGGCAATCACGCCGCCGAGCTGCGGGCTGAACAGCAACGCCGTCGCAATGCCGATCAGCACGGCGATAGTCGCCCCGTTCATCAGCGCCACTTTCAACTCGCGGATGAGAATGCGCTTCGTGTTGGAACGGGTAAGCTGGTTCATCGCGATGGCGCGCACCGTGACGGCCATCGTTTGCGTGCCGGCATTGCCGCCGATGCTGGCGACGATGGGCATGAGGATGGCGAGCGCCACCAGTTGCTCGATCGCCGCCCCGAACGCGGCAATGATTGCGCTGGCCACCACGGCCGTGCCCAGATTGGCGATCAGCCAGCGCACTCGCGCCGAATAGGCATCGCGCAGCGGTTCGTTGATGTCGCCATCGCCCGCCCCGCTCATCAGCAACGCGTCCTCGCCCGCTTCTTCCTGGATGATGTGGACGATATCGTCGACCGTCAACTGGCCCACCAGCCGCCCGTCATCATCGACTACGGCGGCAGAGATCAGCGCGTATTTCTGGAACCGTAGCGCCACTTCTTCCTGGTCCATATCGACCGGGATCAGCGTCTGGTCGCGCTTCATCACATCGGAAAGGGCAATGCTGCGCGGAGTGCGCAGTATCCAGCTAAGCTGGCACGAACCGACCGGGTGGTAGCGGTGGTCGACAACGAACACTTCCCAGAACTCGGTCGGCAATTCGTCGTTGCTGCGCAGGTAATCGATCAGATCGCCGACGGTCATGCTTTCAGGCACGGCCACCAGCTCGCGCTGCATCAGCCGCCCGGCGGTCTCCTCGTCGTAAGCCAGCGCACTTTCGATGGCCGCGCGATCTTCGGGTTCGATCTCCGCGAGGATAGCCCGGCGGTCGTCGAGATCGAGATCCTCGATCAGCTGCACCGCATCGTCGGTGTCGAGCTGTTCGACGATTTCGGCCACCAATGCGGCGGGCAGGTCTTCGACCATGTCCTCGCGCACGTAATCGTTGAGCTCGGCGATCACCTCGCTGCTCATCAGATCGGTGATGGCGGCGGCCAGATCGCGGCGTTCGTCCCGCTCCAGCAGCTCGAGCAGGTCGGCGATGTCGGCGGGGTGGAGCGGTTCGACGAGATCGTAGACGCTGTCTTCTATGTCGTCATACAGCGCGTCGCGCACCTTTCGGACGAACTGCGGAGTCAGCCGGTTTTCCTCGTCAAACTGCTCGCCTTCACCCTGCACCGGGGTTTCGGTTTCATGTTCGCGAAGATCGGTCTCGGCCATGCGCGCCGGTCTATTGCGCTGTGCTGCAAAAGCAAGCGCGCCTGCCCCGCCAAGGGTGACAATCCGTGCGTTACCCCTATATGGGCGCGAACCAATCCTAGGAGACTAACCAAATGGCCGACGAAAAGCTCACCTTCACCCTCGATTGCGGCGACGGGAAGGGCGGGGATGTGGTGATCAAGCTGCGCCCCGATCTCGCCCCCGGCCACGTGGCCAGGATCACCGAACTGGCGAAGGACGGCTTTTACGATGGCGTGGTGTTTCACCGCGTGATCCCCGGCTTCATGGCGCAGGGCGGCGATCCTACCGGCACCGGCATGAGCGGTTCCGACAAGCCGAACCTGAAGCAGGAATTCAACGACCTTCCGCACGTTCGCGGCGTCTGCTCGATGGCGCGGACGCAGAATCCGGATACGGCGAACAGCCAGTTCTTCATCTGCCTCGATGACGCACGCTTCCTCGACCGGCAGTATACCGCCTGGGGCGAAGTCGAGAGCGGCATGGAACATGTCGACGCACTGCCCAAGGGCGAACCGCCCGCAAGCCCCGGCAAGATCGTCAAGGCGACGGTGGCTTAAGCAAGACCCCGCCCAGCAGATCGAAAAGGGGCACTCGCAACGGTGCCCCTTTTTCGTTTGTAGTCCCTACCCTTCGGTTGGCACCACGTTGCGGCTCTGGATCAGCCAATCCCCATCCACCCGCACCACATCGTCCACCCCGCGGCCGCCGGCGGCAATCCTCGGGGGGTTGGCGAGATCGTTGCCCGCGAACATCGTCTGCCAGTAATAATGCACCCGCGCGTGATCGGCAGTGACGAACTCGATCGTCTGGTTGGCCATCACATGGTACATGTTGCCGCTCAGCGTCCCCTCGGCGCGGCGCTGCGCTTGGCCTTCGGCCATCCCTGCGATCATCCCGTGCAGCGCCTCGCGCCCGGCGACATTGTTAAACCGCCCGTCCTCGGTGAACACGCTCGCATAGGCCTCGGGATCGAGCGTGTCGGCGGCGCGGACGTAGCGCCACATCAGGCTTTCGATTGCCACGCGGTCCGCCATCTGCTGTTCTGGGGCCGAAGCGGGGGAGGGCGCGGCGGCCTGCGGCGGCGTGCGCACCGGCAGTGTGGCCGGATCCCAGTGGACATCGGCCTTGCCGTCGACAAACCGCCAGGTGTCAAACCAGGTGGTGGTGTAGCTCTCCGCCGGATTGTCGGTATAGGGAATCTCGCGACGGATCAGCACTGTCACCAGATCGCCTTCGGCCACGACAGCGACAATCGGGCTAGTCAACTCTCCGCAGTCGTCATCCCGCCGTACCTGCGCAATCTCGGTGAAGTAATAGACCACACCTTCCAGCCCTGAGGCCGCGAGCGGGTTGTGCTGGATATAACGATCGGTCAGCCATTCCCCGGCGCGGTCCCACTGGTTGCACTGGAGCAGTTCGCGCATGATGTGCAGCGCCGCCTGCTTGTTGCGATGCAGCTCGGGATCGTCGCTGGTAAACAGGCTTTCGGGATCGGGATGGGCAACCACCGGATCGTTCAAGGCCCGCATCTGTGCAGCGGCGGGTGTGGAGAAGGCAAGCGTGGCGGTAGCGGCGAACAGAGCGGCGGCGAATTTCATCAGGCAGTCCTCCCAGATTGACTTTGCCCGATTGTGCCGCATTTCGCTGCGTATGGCTAGGGGGTGCGCATTAGAGCCCGGCGTTCACCAGCCATTCGTGAAATATCTTCACCGGCCGCGCTTCCAGATCGGCCGGGCGGCACATGAACCAGTAGGAATAGGGGCTGGCCACTTTCACCTCGAAAAGCCGCGCCAGTCTGGGATCCTTGTTTCGTGCCAAGTGGTCGTCGTGCATGATGGCGATACCAATACGCTGGGCGGCGGCTTCCATGATGAGCTGGCCAGAATCGTAGTGATCGATGGCGGAGGGCTGGAGTCGTTCGAGACCCAACGCCGCCTTCCATGCTTCGAAGCTCAAAGGCATGTCGGTGTGGACAAGAAAGGTCTGCTTCTCGAGCGCCGCCGCATCGGGCTTCGGCCCCAGCGCCTTGGCGACATCGACATTGGCGATGGCGTGAATGGTGTTCTGGTCCAACTGCACGCCGTAAAGCCCTTCGGGTGGCTTCGTTGTCAGCGTGATCGCGGCGTCGAGCGTATCGCCCACCCGGTCGATCAGATGCGGCCCGGTGTCGATGTCGAGATGCAGGCGCGGGTGCCGTTCACGCAGTTCGACCAGTCGCGGAAAAAGCCTCTGGGTGCCGAACAGCGGCATCACGCCGAGCCGCAGCCGCATCAGTTGCAGGTTCTCGCTCTGCGATTCGACCGCCGCTGCCAACGCTTCGAGGTGCGGGGCCACCATTTCGTAAAAGGCCCGGCCCTCGTCGGTCAGTCGCATCGTCTGCCCTGAGCGGGAGAAAAGCTTCCGCCCGGTAAAGCTTTCCAAATTGCTGATTCGGCGGGACAAGGCCGAAGGGCTTAGCCCGAGTTCATTTGCCGCCGAGCGCGCCGATCCCAGCCGCACCACGCGGATGAACGCCTCGAGGGCGCGCAGAGGGGGGAGGCGGCGCATCGACCATATGTCGCCACAGTGAAGCCGCCTGTCGAGAGGCAATTGCCGCGACGTAGCAATTTTCTGCTGCACCGCACCAACGGCTGGTCCCCCGAACGGGTTCAGCCGTCGTCGGTTACTTCCTCCCGTTCCGGCCGGTGCAGGCGCAGACGGGTAACATGAGTTTCGTCGCCTTCTGTCACCTCGATCCGCCACCCTGCAGGATGATCCAGCATGGTGCCGGGTTGGGGCACTTCACCCGCCAGGACGAAAGCCAGCCCGCCCAGCGTATCGACCGCTTCGTCGATCTCTGCCAGCGCCGGATCGCCCACCTTTTCGGCGACGTCATCCAGCTCGGCGCGGGCATCGGCGTCCCACATACCGGGGCTGATCTCGATCACCTGCTCAATCGGTTCCTCGTCGTGCTCGTCCTCGATTTCGCCAATGATTTCCTCGACCAGGTCTTCGATAGTGATGATCCCGTCGGTGCCGGAAAACTCGTCGACCACGATGGCGAGGTGTGTGCGGCGCTGGCGCATGTCGGCCAGCACGTCCAGCGCACCGCGCGCCTGCGGCACGTAGAGCGGCTGGCGCATCAGCGTGGACCAGTCCTCCGGCGGTTGCTGTCCGCGCGCGAGATAGACGAACACATCCTTGATGTGCATCATCCCGATCACGTCATCCAGTTGCCCGCGATAGACCGGCATCCGCGAAATGCCGTGTTCGGCGAAGGCTTCGACCATTTCTTCCCACGAGGCATTGGCATCCACCGCGATGATCTCGCCGCGCGGAATCGCCATGTCGTCGGCATCGTGCTCGCTGAAATGCAGCAGGTTGCGCAACATGGTGAGTTCGAAGGGCGAGAGATCGCCCTTGGCCTTCTCGTCCCCGCCGTTGCGGCTGGCCTCGTCCTCGTGCTCGTCGATGGCTTCTTCGAGCTGTTCGCGCAGCGTGGTTTCGCTCTCGCCATCGAACAGGCCGCGTATTACGCTCCAAAGTCCGCCGCCCGATCCGCTGCCAGCATTGTTCTGGCTGGAGCTGCTACTGTCCGCGTCTCCATTTGCGGAGCCGTCCGGTTTGTCACTTTCGGGCATTGCCCTGTCTCTTTCCCCTAATGTGGCCCGCTGCCGGGCAATGGCGGCGTATATGGGTCGGCAATGCCCAGAAGTGCAAGCATCTTCACTTCCAGCGCTTCCATTTCCTCTGCATTGGCCTCGCCGGTTTCGTGATCGTAGCCTGCCAGGTGAAGCAGGCCGTGGACGATCAAGTGGGTGGCGTGATGGGCGAGGGGCACACATTTCTCGGCGGCTTCGCGGGCGCAGGTTTCGTAGGCGAGGGCTATGTCGCCGAGCATTTCCGGCGGGCCTTCCGCTGGGTCGAGATGCACCAGATCGGTGCGTTCGAGCATCGGGAAACTGAGGACATTGGTGGGCTTGTCGCGGTTCCGCCATTCGCGGTTGAGCGCGTGGACTTCGGTGTCGGAGGTGAACAGCAGGCTGGCGATCAGGCGCGGGTTCGCCAGTTCGGGCGCAACCTGCCCGGCGGCACCGGCGGCGCGCTCGGCCAGCGCTTCCCACTCGCCCTCCGGCCAATCCTCAATGTCGATATCGAGCTGCACTAAATACCCCCCTCCTTTTCAAAGGAGGGGCTGGGGGTGGTATTGCGACCGCAAGGTCGCACCGGTGCGAGGATAAAAAGGCTCGCTGCGCTCGCCCACCACCCCCCGGCCCCCTCCTCTGAAGAGGAGTGGGGGTAGGTTTCAAGGCAACGCATTCTCACCCTCGTAAGCCTCGACGATCCGCCCGACGATCGGGTGCCGCACTACGTCCGCCACGGTGAATCGCGTCACTCCGATGCCTTCGACGCCTTCCAGCCGCGTTACCGCATCGGCGAGGCCACTCATGCCGACGCCGCCGGGAATATCGACCTGCCGTGGATCGCCGCAGACCACCATCCGGCTGCCCTGGCCGAAGCGGGTAAGGAACATCTTCATCTGTTCGCGGGTGGTGTTCTGCGCTTCGTCGAGGATGATGAAACTGTCCGCCAGTGTCCGCCCGCGCATGAAGGCAATCGGCGCGATCTCGATCTCGCCGCTCGCCAGCCGCCGCTCGACCTGTTCGGGCGGCATCGTATCGTACAGCGCATCGTAAAGCGGGCGCAGGTAGGGATCGACCTTCTCCTTCATGTCGCCCGGCAGGAAGCCGAGCTTTTCGCCCGCCTCCACCGCCGGACGCGAGAGGATCAGCCGCTGCACGCTTCCGGTGATCAGCTGGCTGACCGCCTGCGCCACAGCCAGGTAGGTCTTGCCGGTGCCCGCCGGGCCGAGCGCGAAGATCACGTCGCGGCTGGCGAGCTGGCGCATGTAGTCGGCCTGCATCGCGCTGCGCGGGGCGATGGTCTTCTTGCGGGTGCGGATGGCGATGGGGGGCAGGGCTGTATCGCCATCGATGATGCCTTCGAGCACCGGCTCGTCCGCCATCGCGATCATCGCGTCGATCGCGCCTGCATCCAGCTCCTCGCCGGTCAGCAGCTTTTCGTGCATTTTCAGCAGCACATCGCGGGCGCGGGCGACGTTGTCCTGCGATCCCTCGATCACCACCCGGTCTCCGCGCGCGCCGATATAGACGCCCAGCCGGTTCTCGATCTGCACCAGGTTGGCATCGAACTGCCCGAACAGTGCGCCCAGCTTGGCCTGTCCGTCAAACACCACCTCAATCCGGGCGCGACGCGCGGCATCGCGATTGTCTTCGGGGTGGGCGAAGTCCGAGCGGTCAAACTCGGCGCGGGTCGTCTTGCGGGCCATCGATTCCTTTCGGGCTGATGGTGCGAATGTAGGCGGTGGGGGCGGAGTGGCAAGCGGGGTGCGGTGGATGGACGGTGGAAAGTAGTCGTTCGGTCATAAATGGGCGTTCAGGCCGTGACACTCTCTATCACCCGCCCCAGCAACGAATTCGGCCCCGCCTGGTGCAGTTCCACCCGCACCATATCGCCAATTGCCAAATCACCCTCCACCAGCACCGATTGCAACCACGGTGACTTGCCAAGCCACTGCCCGGCGAACTTGCCCCGCCGTTCGACCAGCACCTCGCAGGTCTTGCCCACGCTGGCCTGGTTGAAGGCGAACTGGTCGCGGTTGAGCGCGGCTTGCAGGCGTTGGAGCCGTTCGTCCATCACTTCCGGCGCGATCTGGCCGTCCATCGTCGCGGCGGGAGTGCCGGGGCGGGGGGAGTACTTGAAACTGAAGGCCTGCGCGTAACCCACCGCATCGACCAGCGCCAAAGTCTCGGCGAATTCGGCTTTGCTCTCGCCGGGAAAGCCGACGATGAAATCGCCGCTCAGCGCGATGTCCGGGCGCACGGCGCGAAAGCGGTCGAGCAGGGCGAGGTAGCTTTCCACCGTGTGGCTCCGGTTCATCGCCTTGAGCACCCGGTTGCTGCCGCTCTGCACCGGTAGGTGCAAGTAGGGCATCAGTTTGGGATTGTCGCCATGCGCGGCGATCAGGCCCTCGGTCATGTCGTTGGGGTGGCTGGTGGTGTAGCGAATCCGCTGCAATTCCGGCAGCTTGGCCAGCTCGCTTGCCAAGCCGTCGAGACCCACTTCGCGCCCCGCATGGTCCGCGCCGCGCCACGCATTGACGTTCTGCCCCAGCAGCGTGATCTCGCGCGCCCCGGCTTCTACCAGTCGCTTAGCTTCGTCCACCAGATCGCTGAACGGGCGCGATATTTCCGCGCCGCGGGTGTAGGGCACCACGCAATAGGTGCAGAACTTGTCGCAGCCTTCCTGCACGGTGAGGAAGGCCGATGGACCGACCCGCCGCCGCCCCGGCAGCGCGCCGAACTTGGCGATTTCGGGCATGTCGGTATCTGTGCCGCGCACGCCCAAGGCCGCCTTGGCCACCATTTCGCCCAGCCGGTGATAGGCCTGCGGGCCGACCACCACGCCCACCGCCGGAGCGCGCGCCATGATCTCCTCGCCCTCCGCCTGCGCCACGCAGCCTGCCACCGCGATCATCGGTGCCTTGCCGCTGATCCGCCCGGCCTTCACCAGCCGCCCGACATCGGAATAGACCTTCTCGGTCGCCTTTTCGCGGATGTGGCAGGTGTTGAGCACCACCAGCTCCGCCTCCTCGCCCTCAGGCGCGGGGGCAATGCCCTGCGCTTCGAGCAATTCGCCCATCCGCTCGCCATCGTAGACGTTCATCTGGCAGCCGAAGCTCTTGACCCGGTAGGTCTTTGGGGGAGGGGTGGGTTTCATGGTGGTGGCGCGCTTAGGGCAAAACGTCCGCGCTTTAAAGAGCGTCGCCGCGCATCGCCCCCTCAATCGCCGCCCTTGCCGCCGCGCTCATCGTCTTGCGGTCCGTCAGTTCCGCGCCCGACAGCGGCGGAAGGAAGTGCACTTCGAGCCGCACTGGTCGCAGTCGGGCGAGAATGCGTTTGAAGTTGTCCATCCCAGGCTCCTCGCCCACCCAGGCCATTCCCGGCACGTCTTCGTAGGCGAGCAGCACCGGCTGGATCACCGCGCCTTTAGGCAAGGGCTCCAGCGCGCCGAGCAGCGAGCTTTTGAATGGCAGCAGCCCGGTGCCGTCGCTGGTGGTGCCTTCGGGAAACAGTGTCAGCGTGCCGCCGTGGTCCATCGCTGCGCGGATGTCGTCCGCCTGTTTTGAAACATCGGCGCGGCGGTGGCGGGCGATGAACACCGTCTCGTTCATCGTGCACAGCCACTTTAGGAAGCCGAACTGCGCCAGCCCGTCATGCGCAACAAAGGCGCTGTTGGCGGCGTGCGCGAGCGCAGGGATATCGAGCCAGCTGACATGGTTCGCCAGTAGCAGCGCGCCCGGCACCCGCTTGCCACGCCGCTTGAGATGAAGGCCCGCCGCCATGCCGACCCCGGCGAGGAACAGGCGCGGCCACATCCGGTCCAGCCCCAGCAGCCGCCACAGGTAATGCAGCGGCACGCAGACCGCGAGCAGCAGCACCATCAGCAGTACGCGAAAGAGGATCAGGAGATAGGCGGCGGGGGCGATCTGCCGCCGGTCTACTACGGGGGCCAGCGCTTCGACCACCCGGTGGGCCTCAGCCCTTTTCTTCGCGGTCGAGCCGGACGGCGTAAAGCTCCATCCGATGATCGACCAGCCGATAGCCCAGCTTCTCGGCGATCTGGCGCTGCAAGGCTTCGAGTTCGGGATCGACGAATTCCACCACCTTGCCGGTTTCGACGTCGATCAGGTGATCGTGATGTGCCTCGGGGGCGGCTTCGTACCGCGCGCGGCCATCGCCGAAATCGTGGCGGTCGAGAATCCCCGCCTCCTCGAACAGGCGGACGGTGCGGTAAACGGTGGCGATCGAGATCTTCGGATCGATCGCAGAGGCGCGCTCGTGAAGCTTCTCGACATCGGGGTGATCGTCGCTTTCGGACAGCACCCGCGCGATGATCCGTCGCTGGTCCGTAATCCGCAGGCCGCGTTCGGCGCACAGGGCTTCAAGGTCGATCGTCTGGGTCAAATTTCTGCCTGCCTGAATTCTGCACTCGCCAAAAAGCAAAGCGCCCCGCAAGCCATAGTGGCACGGGGCGCTTCACTCAAGCACGGGCTGAAAAGCCGGTGCGGGATGGATCAGGCCGCGACGGCCTTTTTGCGGCCGCGCTTCTGGCCAGGCTTGCGGCCCAGGCCGATCTTCTTCGCCAGTTCGCGGCGCTTTTCGGCATAGTCGGGGGCGACCATGGGATAGTCGGAACCCAGGCCCCAACGCTCACGATATTCGTCCGGGGTCATGCCGTGATCGGTCATCAGGTGCCGCTTCAGCATCTTCATCTTCTTGCCATCTTCGAGGCAGACGATGTGATCGTTCTTTACCGAAGCGCGCACCGAAACGGCGGGTTCAGGGCGTTCGACCACAGCTTCGGTCGTGCCAAGGCCGGCGAGCGCGCCGTAAACGTTCTGGATCAAGCTGGGAAGCGTATCGACATCGACATTGTTATTGGCGACATGCGCGGTGATGATGTCCGCCGTCAGCGTAATCAGCATTTCATTCGTATCAGATTGGAGAGTATCCATATGTACCTCTGTGCTTGCGTACCCGTTGTTTTCGCCGAGACTCGTTTAGCGGAACCGGCTCGGCTCGCCCTTTGCGCTCAATGTTTTGGCACTTCAAGGGTATTTGCGCAATTATGAGGGGAGTTTTCGACCAATTACATATTGGGAAGCGCAATTATACGCAGTCTAAAGTCATCCAAGGTCGAGCGCGAAAGTAATCGCGTCGATCGGGCCGCCCAGAGCCCCGCGATAGTAGCCGCGCCGCAAGCCGACCTGGACAAAGCCCGCCTTGCGATAGAGATGTTCGGCGCGATTTCCGCAGCGCATTTCGAGGAAGATCTTGATCGTGCCCCGTTCGCGCGCTTCGGCAATGAAATCGGCGAGCAATTGCCGCCCCACTCCGGTGCCGCGAAATTGTGGACGCACTGCGATCAGTAGCAGTTCTTCCTCGTCTAGCGCTTGGCGGGAGAGGGCGAAGCCTGTCGCCTTGGCGGGATCGCATTCTGCGCCGTCGCCCCAGCCGGAGATCATGAAATGCGTGTTGGGCGTCAGCAACGCGTCGGCTACCTGCCGTTCGGTCCATGCCTCGCCGTACCTGCTGTCGAAGGCTTCGCGCATGACCACCATGATCGCTTCGACCGGATTTCCCATCAAACTGCCCCCGGTAACCGCGCGTCGGGCGGGCGCCCGTAGATCGGGCTGAGGGCAGGGGTGAGGAGTGCGGGCGGCAGCAAGTGGGCGCAGCGGGCATCGGGGAGGATGTCGAGTGCGATCGCTTCTGCGCCACTATTTGCCAAAAGGTCGCCGGCCCTGCTTCCCGCGACTATCGAATTGCGAAGGGAGCGCTTCGCTGCTTCAGGCGTCTGGGAAATCACTTCGGCCAGCGGCAGGCCAACGGCACCGAACTCCTGCACGAACCATTCGCCATGCCCGCCAGTCGTGCACACAGTCAGCGGTCTGTCAGGATGCTCTTCCTGCGCCATCGCCGCCACCAGAGCCATGGTCGGATAGCCGAACACTTCCGCACCCCAGGCCAGCCCCAGCGCGCGCGCCGCCGCCAGCCCGATCCGCACGCCGGTAAAGCTGCCGGGGCCGAGGGAGACGAGAATGCGATCTGCTCGGCCCTTGTCCGGCAGTTCGGCGATCATCGGCACCAGCCGTTCGGCGTGGCCGCGATGCAGCAGTTCGAACCGGCCATCGACCAGCGCTCCGCCGTCGAACAGCGCCGCCGAACAGGCCTCGGTCGCACAGTCTATCGCCAATATCCGCATCATCTGCGGCTATGCGCGATCAGATCAGTTTGTTGAAGGTGGCAAATTCCGGGCGCGGGCTGCGGTCGAAAATGGTGGTCTTGTCGCCATAGCCGATCGAGCACAGCCAGTCGGCGCGGTAACGCGGCTGGTCGGCGAAGAATTCCTTCGTCACCCCGTCCTGGTCGAAGCCCGACATCGGCCCGCAATCAAGGCCGAGCGATCGCGCCGCCAGCATCAGGTATGCGCCTTGCAGCACCGAATTGCGGAACGCGCTTTCCTTGCGGGATTCCTCGCTGCCGGTGAACCAGCTTTTGGCATCAGTGTGCGGGAACAGCCACGGCAACTGCTCATGGAAATCGAGATCGTAACCGATCACGACGCAGACCGGCGCGGTGAGGATCTTCTTCTTGTTGCCTTCAGAGGCATGGGCCGCCAGCCGCTCCCGCGACTCCTGCGATTTGCACCAGACAAATCGGCCCGGCTGCTGGTTGGCCGATGTCGGCCCCATCTTGGTCAATTCGTAAATCGCGTGGATCTGTTCGTCGCTCACCGGCTGGTCGAGCCAGCCGTTGAAGCTGCGAGCTTCGCGGAAGAGCTGGTCGAGCGCGGCGTCGGAAAGGGTTTCGGTCACGGCGAGGGGTCTCCGTTGCGGGATGATGGGGATGGGTTCACTGCCACGAACGCGGCAAGCGCAGGATGGTTCACGCGAGACCGCTTAGGCTGCGCGGACTTCCTTCACTTCGGGAACGTAATGCTTCAGCAGCCCCTCGATGCCGTGCTTGAGCGTGGCAGCGGAACTGGGGCAGCCCGAGCAGGCACCCTGCATCTGCAGGAACACCACCCCGTCCCGGAACCCGCGATAGCGAATGTCGCCGCCATCGCTGGCAACCGCGGGGCGGACGCGGGTTTCGATCAGCTCGTTGATCTGGGCGACAATATCCTCGGTGCCATCGTCATTGCCGAAATCGCTGGCGTCGTCTTCCGCCGGAACCGCGAAGCCGCTGGCGTCGCCCCCTGCGAAAAGCGGAGCTTCGGAAACGAAGTGATCGAGCAGTACCGCGACGACCTGCGGCTTGAGGTCGCTCCACGAGGTGCCGGGCGCGGCAGTGACGGAAACGAAATCGCTGCCGAAAAACACCCCGGTCACTTCGCCGGTATCGAACAGCGCCTGCGCCAGTGGGCTGGCCTCGGCATCTTCGGGCGTGGCGAAATCGCGGGTGCCCGATGGCATCACTGCCCGACCGGGCAGGAACTTGAGCGTCGCGGGGTTGGGCGTGGTTTCGGTCTCGATGAACATATGTGGGATGTAGGCGCGCGAAGGCGCTGCGGCAAGGCGGGGCCTAAGGGAGGCTGGCGCAAGCAATTCTTCGGGCCTATTCACCGGACCTTCATTCATCGCCCAGCAATTGGAGCGCCATGACTTTTCTTTCCCGCGCCACTCGCGCTTTCCTCCCGCTTGCGCTGCTCGCGCCGCTGGCCGCGCCGATTCCTG
Source organism: Erythrobacter sp. (assembly GCA_019739335.1). Taxonomy (NCBI): domain Bacteria; kingdom Pseudomonadati; phylum Pseudomonadota; class Alphaproteobacteria; order Sphingomonadales; family Erythrobacteraceae; genus Erythrobacter; species Erythrobacter sp. The sequence continues at coordinate 240,691 of CP073261.1, read as the reverse complement.
TATTCGCGCAGGATTGCATCATCCGCGCCACTGCCGACGACCAGCCGCAATATGCGATGCCCGACGATCCATGGATCTATCGCGGCACGGATATCCCGGTGGACGAGCAGTGGCTGTTCGGCGAAATGCCCAACGGTGTGCGCTATGCAGTGCGGCAGAACGACGTGCCGCCGTGCCAGGCCAGTCTGCGGGTCCGCATCGATGCCGGTTCGCTGCACGAGGAAGACAGCGAGCGCGGCTTTGCCCACCTGCTCGAACACATGGTGTTCCGCGAAAGCTCCACTTTCGGTCCCGGCGAGGCGATTGCGCATTTCCAGCGGCTCGGCGCGAGCTTCGGTTTCGATACCAATGCCAGCACCAGCCCCACGGCGACGACCTACAACCTCAACCTGCCCAACGCCAATCGCACCACGCTCGACGACAGCGTGCGGCGCTTTGCCGGGATGGTAATCTCGCCCCGGCTCTCGGCGGAGAATCTCGCAGCTGATGTGCCGATCGTGCTCAGCGAACGGCGCGAGCAGGCCGGGCCGCAGCGGCGGGTGGCCGAAGAGACGACCGGTACTTTCTTTGCCGGGCAATTGCTGGCCGAGCGCAGCCCCATCGGCACGGTGGAGACGTTGCAGGGTGCCACTGCGCAGGCCGTGCAGGCCTTCCACCAGCGCTGGTACCGCCCCGAAAACGCCGTGGTCGTGCTGGTCGGCGATGCCGATCCGCGCGTGCTGGCATCTATCGTGGAGGAACACTTCGCCGGGTGGCAGGGCAACGGTCCCTTCGTCCCCGCGCCTGATTTCGGCGATCCGGTCGCACCCGCCGGTGCCGATCCGGACTATCCGGTGGGCGAGGTCAATGTGATCGTCGAACCCGGCCAGCCGCGCGGCGTTACCTATGCGGTGATGCGCCCGTGGGTCGAAGTGGTGGACAACCTCGAATACAACCGCCGCAACCTGCTGGGGCAGGTCGCCGCAGCAGTGGTCAACCGGCGGCTGGAAAACCGCGCCCGCGCCGGGGGCAGCTTTCTGTTCGCCGGGGTTGGCCGGGAAAAGATCAGCCGCTCGGTCGATGGCACTTTCATCACCTTCGCGCCGCTGACCGACGACTGGGAAACCGCGCTGGACGATGTCCGCAGCGTGATCGCCGATGCGCTTGCCGAAGCGCCCGCGCAGTCGGAGATCGATCAGGCGGTGGCGCAGTTCGATGTCGCCTTTGTCGACATGGTTGAGCAATCGCGCATCCAGGCGGGGTCCTCGCTCGCCGACCAGATCGTGCAGGCGGTGGACATTCGCGAAGCCGTGGCGAGCCCGGAAACCTTCCTCGAAGTGTTCCGCTCGATCGCCCCGCGTTTCACGCCTGCCGACGTGCTCGGCGCGACGCAGGAACTGTTCGAAGGTGAGGTGATCCGCTCGGTCATGCTCACGCCCGCTCCGGGCGAAGCGACCGAAGCGCAACTGGCGGCCGCGCTCGCCGAACCGGTCGTGGCGAGCAATGTTGCCCGTGACGCTGCCGAAGCCATCAATTTCGCCGATCTGCCTGCAATCGGCGCGCCGACGATGCCAACCAGTCGCGAACCGATTGGCGTACTTGGCGTCGAGCGGCTCACCTTTCCCAACGGCGTGCGCGCACTGCTGATGGATACCGATAACGAACCCGGCCGCGTGACAGTACGGGTGCGGTTCGGCGGCGGCTGGCGCGCATTCGAAGATGACGAAGCGGTTTACGCTGCGCTTGGCCCGCTCGCGCTGGTCAATTCGGGCATCGGCCCGCTTCGCCAGAACGATCTCGATCGCATTGCGGCGGATCGCAAGCTGTCATTCGACTTTACCATCGACGATGGCACCTTCCAGTTTCAGGGACTCACCCGGCAGGAAGATCTGGAGCAGCAACTCTATCTGTTCGCCGCCAAGCTCGCCAATCCGAGCTGGGACCCGAACCCGGTGGAGCGGGCGCGGGCATCGGCACTGATCGCCTACGACAGCTACGGGCGTGATCCTAACGGCGTGCTCAACCGCGATCTTGACTGGCTGCTGCGCGATGACGACCCGCGTTTTGCCACGCCTACCCCCGCACAGATGCAGGCGGCCACGCCCGAAGGCTTCCGCGAAGTCTGGGAGCGACTGCTGGCACAAGGGACGGTGGAAGTCGCGGTATTCGGCGACATTGACCGTGACAACACCATCGCCGCGCTCGGCCGCACATTTGGTGCCATGCCTGCGCGCAATCCGCTGCCCGCCGAAATGGAGGCGCGCGGGGTGGAATTCCCCGAGGCGGATTCGGAACCGCGTACGCTGACCCACGCGGGCGATGCCGATCAGGCGGCGGCCGTGATTGCCTGGCCGCTTGGCGGTGGCTCCGAGGGCATCGTCCAGAGCCGCAAGCTCGACCTGCTGTCGCAGATCTTCTCCAACCGCCTGCTCGATGCCCTGCGTGAACGCGCCGGAGCCGCCTATTCGCCGTTCGTGGCTGCCGACTGGCCGCTCGATGTCGATAGCGGCGGGGTGATGTTCGCGTTGGTGCAGATCGAGCCGGAACTGCTGCCCACGTTCTTCGACATGGCGCAGCAGATCGCCCGCGATCTGGCTACCACCGGCCCCACGCCGGACGAGCTGGAGCGCGCGGTGGAACCCTCGCGGCAGTTCCTGCTGCGCGCGCAGACCGGGCACACCTTCTGGCTTAACCAGTTGCAGGGCGCGGGCTTCGATCCCAACCGCATCGCCTATCTGCCGACGATTTACTCCGACTATGACCAGGCGACGGTGGATGAAATGCAGGAACTGGCTAAGCGCTACCTGGCCCGGCCCGGCTGGCGCTTGCAGGTGCTGCCCGAAGCGGGTGGAGCCGGGGCGACGTCGGCGGTGGCCGGGCGCTGAGGTCCGCATTCCCCTCGCAAAGGTATCGCAAGTAACCTTTGCGCCCTCGCGCCGCCGATTGTAGGGACCGCCGCATCCCCGCACCATTGGCCTGTTGCGTCCCGCCGGGGATGGGCGCTGTATGAACGAGTTGAACCAAGTGGCACAGAATTGGAATCCCGCAAGCTGGAGGCAGGACAACTTCACCGCGAAGCACCTGCCCGCCTATGATGACGCGCAGGCGCTGGCCGATGCCACGCAAGTGCTCGCCGGGTTTCCGCCCCTGGTCTTTGCCGGGGAAGCGCGCAAGCTGAAGGCAGAACTGGGCACGGTCGCCAATGGTGGGGCCTTCCTTCTCCAGGGCGGCGACTGCGCCGAAAGCTTTGCCGAATTCAGCGCCAACAATATCCGCGATACCTTCCGCGTGATCCTGCAAATGGCCGCCGTGCTAACCTTCGCCAGCAAGATGCCGGTGGTGAAAGTCGGGCGCATGGCCGGGCAATTCGCCAAGCCGCGCAGCTCCGATTTCGAAACCATCGGTGATGTGACCCTGCCGAGCTACTTCGGCGACAACGTCAACGGGATCGAGTTCACGCCCGAAACCCGCCGCAACGATCCGCAGCGGATGCTACGCGCCTATTCGCAGGCTGCGGCCACATTGAACCTGCTGCGCGCCTTTGCCGGCGGCGGCTATGCCAACCTGCGCGAAGTCCATCGCTGGACGCTCGATTTCATGGGCCGTAGTCCGTGGGCGGACCAGTTCCAGACCATCGCCGACCGGATCGGCGAAGCGCTCGATTTCATGGACGCCTGCGGGGTCGATATCGAGAACGATCCGAACCTCAAGGCGACCAGCTTCTACACCAGCCACGAAGCGCTGCTGCTGCCGTACGAAGAGGCGATGACGCGGCAGGATTCGCTCACCGGCGACTGGTATGACACCTCCGCGCACATGCTGTGGATCGGGGACCGTACGCGCTTTATCGACTCCGCCCATGTCGAATTCCTGCGCGGAGTGAACAACCCCATCGGCGTGAAATGCGGGCCGAGCCTTGAGCCGGACGCGCTGCTGCACATGCTCGATGTGCTCAATCCCGCGCGCGAGCCGGGGCGGATCACGCTGATCGCCCGCTTCGGGCATGACAAGGTGGAAAAGGGCTTGCCGCCGCTGGTCCGGGCAGTCACCCGCGCCGGGCATCCGGTGGTGTGGAGCTGCGATCCGATGCATGGCAATGTCATCAAGGCGGACAGCGGCTACAAGACGCGGCCCTTCGACCGCATCCTCGCCGAAGTGCGTGGTTTCTTTGCGGTCCACCGCGCGGAAGGCACCCATGCGGGGGGCATCCACCTGGAAATGACCGGGCAGGACGTGACCGAATGCACCGGCGGCGCGATTGCGATCACCGATGCCGGGCTGAATGACCGCTACCACACCCATTGCGATCCGCGCCTTAACGCCGCGCAATCGCTGGAACTGGCCTTCCTGCTGGCGGAAATGCTCAACCTGGAATTGAAGGATCGGGCGCGGGCAGCAGCGTAACTGCTCGCGCACTCGGCGCGTATTGGCGGGAACATGACCCATTGCCGAGGGTTCCCTTCGGCAAAGCCTTCGCCCATGTTGGGATGACGGAATCGATCACGCCGACAGGAGAGGGCCTTGCCCCCACCCAGCAGACACACTCGCCCCAGCGCGGATTTCGCCGCCCCGCCTTCGCTCGGCGCGCGTTTTCGCCGCACCCGAGCGCTGACCGAGAGCCTGCTCGCCGCGCTGAGCGAGGCCGACGCCACGGTGCAGTCGATGGACGACGCCTCGCCCGCGAAATGGCACGCGGCGCATACGACGTGGTTCTGGGAAACCTTCCTGCTACGCGATCACGCGTCCGGCTATCGCCTGCATGACGAGCGTTTTCCGTTCCTGTTCAATTCCTATTACGAGGCCGAGGGTGACCGGATCGCTCGCGCCAATCGCGGGCTGCTGTCGCGCCCCACGCTGGGCGAAGTGCTCGACTGGCGTGCCCATGTCGATGCAGCGATGGAAAGCTTGTTGGAAGATTCTGCCCACGCCGATCTGATCGCCCTGGGGATCGCCCATGAGGAGCAGCACATCGAACTGCTGCTTACCGACATCAAGCACGCCTTCAGCAAGAACCCGCTCGGCCCGGCGATGTGGCCGCACGACGCGAGTCCCCGCGAAGGCGGGGGTCTGCTCGAATTGTCCAACGAGGCCACACAAGACTCCCGCCTGCGCGGGAGTTCACAAAGCGACGAATGGCTTACCCACCCCGGCGGCATTGCACGCGTCGGCCATCAGGAAGGCGGCTTCGCGTTCGACAACGAAGGCCCCGCGCACCGGGTGCTGCTCGAACCCTTCGCCCTATCGCGCCGCCTCGTCACCAACGCCGAATGGGCGCAGTTCATCGCCGAAGGCGGCTATCGCGATGCCCGCCTGTGGCTGTCAGACGCCTGGGCTTGGGTCCAGCGGTGCAGCATTGGCGCGCCGCTCTACTGGCGCGCTCAAGACGAGGGCGACGAACAGTTCACCCATTCCGGCTGGCAGCCGCGCGATCCGCACGCGCCTGTCTGCCATATCTCCTATTACGAGGCCGATGCCTTCGCCACCTGGGCGGGCGCGCGGCTGCCGACTGAGTTCGAGTGGGAAGCCATCGCGCGCGGGCAGGACGTGGTGGGCAGCGAGCAGCGCTTCGATGCCGGCGCGGGCAACCAGCTCGACATTGCCGCGCCGCCGATTCCGGTCGGCACGGGCGAGCTGTTCGGCGATGTCTGGCAGTTCACCCGCTCCGCATATCTCCCCTATCCGCGCTTCAAGCCAGCCGACGGCGCGGTGGGCGAGTACAACGGCAAGTTCATGGCCGGGCAGTGGGTGCTCAAAGGCGCCAGCTGCGCGACGGTGCGCGGCCATTCGCGCGCCTCCTACCGCAATTTCTTCTACCCCCAGCAGCGTTGGCAGTTCACCGGCCTGCGCCTTGCAAAGGATCTGTGATGAGCGAACAAGCGGGCATTCGCCTCGTCGATCTGGACGCCGATGGTGTGGACCGCGCCTTCCGCGCCGACGTGCTGAAAGGCTTGGCGCAGGAGCAGAAAGCCATCCCGGCGCGATGGTTCTATGACGAGCGGGGTTCGCAGCTGTTCGAGGATATTACCGGCGTCCCCGAATATTACCCGACCCGTGCCGAAACCGAGATCCTTTCGAACAAGGGCGAGCAGTTCGCCAAGCTGATCGGGCCGGGACGGGCAGTGGTTGAATTCGGCTCCGGCTCTTCGGTCAAGACCCCGCTGCTGCTCTCTGCCATTGCGCCGGGTGCCTATGTGCCGCTCGATATCTCGGGCGATTTCCTGCGCGCCGCCGCTGCCGATCTGGCCGCCAAGTTCCCCGGCCTGCCGGTACATCCGGTCGAGGCTGATTTCACCAAGCGGGTGCAGTTGCCGGAAGAAGTGGCAGGCCTGCCCAAGCTCGGCTTCTTCCCCGGCTCTACCATTGGCAACATGGTGCCGCGCACGGCGGTCGACCTGCTGCGCGAAATGCGCGCCACCCTGGGCGACGGCTCGCTGCTGCTGATCGGGATGGACCTGATCAAGGACCGCAAGGTGCTCGAAGCTGCCTATGACGATGCCGCAGGCGTGACCGCCGCGTTCAACCGCAACCTCATCACCCGCATCAACCGCGAGCTTTCGGGCACCATCCCCGAAGACGCCTTCCGCCACGAAGCACGCTGGGTGGATATCTACGCCCGGATCGAGATGCACCTCGTCGCCACCCGCGACGTGCAGTTCACCGTTTCGGGCAAGGAATTCTCCATGCGGGCGGGCGAATCGATCCACACGGAAAACAGCCACAAGTTCGGCAAGCGCAGCGCCAATATGCTGCTGCTGGCCGGGCACTGGACTCCGGTAAAGCGGTGGACCGACAGCGCGGACCGCTTCTCGCTGGTGCTCGCCCAAGCCACGATCCCGCGCAGCGCGCCCTGATATGGACCGCGTAATGCTGTTCATCGCAATGCGAAAATCCCGCGCTATATAACGCAGATGGACCTCGCCCCGATCTTCGACCAGCTGGCGCATTCGATCCGCGAAATCCCGCGCTCGGGGTTGCTGCTGGCGGCAATGATCGCGATGCTTGCCGGTTTGATCGGTTCGCTCCTGATGGCGCGGGTGCCGCTACTAGGCAAACTGCTCCGGCTCGGCAGCACCGTTGCGCTGGTTGGCGTGTTGCTGCTGGTCGTGCTGCAATTGTCGCGGCTCGATCCGCGCTTTTCGATCGCAGTCCCCGAGATCGGCCTGCCCGAACAGGTGGTGGTAGGGACGGAAACCCGTGTGCCGATGCATGTTGACGGGCACTACTGGTTGGAGGCCGACGTGAACGGGCACCGCGCGGCCTTCCTTGTCGATACCGGAGCAACGCTGACGGCAGTGTCCGAAGATACCGCCCGTGCCGCCGGTCTGGAAGAGCGTGACGGCGGCCTGCCCATCCGCCTCAACACCGCGAATGGCACTGTTGCCGCCTACATGACCAATATCGACAGCCTACGCTTCGGCAATGTCGCCGCCAACGGGCTGGACGCGGTGATCGCGCCAGGGCTGGGCGGCACCAATGTCATCGGTATGAACCTGCTTTCGCGGCTGGCCTCTGTGCGGATCGAGGCAAACGAGTTGATCCTAACCCCCAATAATCCACAACCACCCTTGCCGCCTGCGCCCTAGGAACTGGCGTGAACGGCCGGGGGTAGCCGGACACAAGGCTTTTGCATTTGCGCACTGGCTGGGGCAGGGCAGGGGCATGATCCGCCGCGCTCTAACCAACACCGGCTGGCTGATGGGCGCGCGGGGCATCAATGCGGTGCTCAGCCTGGTTTATCTGGCGATCGCGACCCGCGTTTTGGGGCTGGACCGGTTCGGCCAGTTCGTGATCGCCTTCTCCTTCGCGCAGATCGTGGTCGGGTTCGCCAGTTTCCAGACCTGGCAATCGATCATCCGTTGGGGGCAGGATATCGAAGGACGCAAGACAGTTACCGGCTTCGCGCTCGCGCTTGATGCGGTGACTATTGTCGTCGGCACTACAGTCTCCGGACTGTTGCTCGCCTTCGCCGGAGACTGGCTGCCGATTCCGGAACCGCAACGGATGGCAACCTTCATCTTCACCGTCGTTTCGCTGGTCTCGATCCGTTCCACGCCGACAGGGCTGCTGCGGCTGCATGATCGCTACGCCCGCGCCGCGGCTGCCGATGCCACGACCAGCATGGTGCGGGTGATCGGGGCGCTGTTCATCACCGTTGTGACGCCTAGCATCCAGTCGTTCCTGATCGTCTGGGCGCTGGCGGAGCTGGCTACGGCAGCCATGTACTGGCGGATGGCCGCGACTACCGAGCCGATCCACTGGCGCCGCTTCAGCCTGACCCGCCTCCCAAGTGAACGGCGGGCAGCTGGCGAGAAATCGTGGAGCTTCGTGATCGGCACGAGCCTGACCGGAACGCTGACCGTGGCGAGCCGCCAATTGATGGTGTTGCTGGTGGGCACGCTCGGCGGCCCGGCGCTAGCAGGGATATACCGCGTCGCATCGCAGCTCGGCGAAGGATTGCTCAAGCTGGCGCAGGCGCTGCTGCGTGCGACTTACCCTGAACTGGTGCGAGAGCCTGACAAGGCCAAGGCCATTGCCGCGCAGATCACCCGCATCGCCATCATCACCGGTGCGGCTGTAATCGTCGTCGCGCTGTTGGCGGGGCAGTGGGTTATCATGGCCGTCGCAGGCGGTGCATATCTCGCGGCCTATATCCCGATGGTGCTTTTGGCTGCGGCGGCGGCGCTTGAACTGGCCGGAGCGAGTCTGGAAGCGCTGCTGGTGGCGCGTGGAAAGGCGATTACCAACTTCTTGCTCCGCGGCATTCCCACCTTCATCGCTATCGGCGCATTGCCGTGGCTGGTCGAATGGTGGGGCGCGACCGGTGCGGCGCTGGCGGTGCTGGCAGCGAGCGCGGTCAGCGTGACCGGCTTTGTCATCGCAACGCGCGAGTCCCAGAAAGAACAGAGTAATTAGCGAGGAATCCGGCACGTTCGACAATGGTGGAGCATCGCAGGCCTGATGAATTTGCATCAACGATAATGCAGGAGGCGAGCTTGCTGGACATGCCGCATTTTGCCTTTATCGCCGCCGGTATCGAACCGCGCTACGCGCGATATGGCCCTTTGGAGTCTTGCCGATGCAGCTATCCGACCTGATTCGCAGCCACTGCCTGATCGGCGGCGAATGGTGCGAAGCCGATGATGGGGCAACGCTGCCGGTGGAAGATCCGGCGAGCGGAGAGATCATCACAACCGTCCCGCGCATGGGGAAGGCAGAAACCGACCGCGCTATCGCCGCCGCTGCCGCCGCATTGCCCGCATGGCGCGTGCGCACGGCGGGCGATCGCGCGAAAGTACTGCGCCGCCTGTTCGATCTGATGATCGAAAACAAGCATTTGCTGGGCGAACTTCTGACGCGCGAGCAAGGCAAGCCGCTTGCCGAAGCGGAAGGCGAAATCGCCTATTCGGCCAGCTTCATCGAATGGTTCGCCGAGGAGGGGAAGCGCGCCTATGGCGAGGTTATCCCATCCCACGCGGCAGACCGGCGGATTGTCACACTGCGCCAGCCGATCGGGGTGGTGGGCGCGATTACGCCGTGGAATTTCCCTTCGGCGATGATCGGGCGCAAGCTCGGCCCGGCGCTTGCGGCGGGCTGTACGGTGGTGCTCAAGCCCGCTTCGCAGACCCCGCTTTCGGCGCTCGCCATCGGTGTTCTGGCCGAACAGGCGGGGCTTCCCGCGGGCGTTCTGAACATCGTCACCGGCAGCGCGAAGGATATCGGCGGGGCGATCACCGCCAGCCCGGTCGTGCGCAAGATCAGCTTTACCGGATCGACCGAGGTCGGTCGCGAACTGATGCGGCAGAGCGCGGACACGATCAAGAAGCTGTCGCTGGAACTCGGCGGCAACGCGCCTTTCATCGTGTTCGACGATGCCGATCTGGATGCGGCGGTGGAAGGCGCAGTGATTTCCAAGTTCCGCAACGGAGGGCAGACCTGTGTCTGCACCAACAGGTTCTATGTGCAGTCAGGGGTTTACGAAGAGTTCGCCCGCAAACTCACAGCGCGGGTGGCCGGATTGAAGCTGGGGTCCGGGATGGACAAGGGCGTTGATATCGGTCCGTTGATCGATGAGGCGGCGGTCGAGAAGGTGGAGGAACACCTCGCCGATGCCATAGCTGGCGGTGCGCAGGTCACAACCGGCGGCAAGCGCAGCGAACTGGGCCGCACATGGTTCGAACCCACCGTGCTCACCGGCGTGACACAGGACATGCAAGTGGCGCGCGAAGAGACCTTCGGGCCGCTGGCGGCGCTGGTGAAGTTCGAGGAGGAAGGTGATGCCATCGCTATGGCGAACGATACTGAATTCGGACTGGCGGGGTACTTCTACGCCCGCGATATCGGTCGGATCTGGCGCGTTGCCGAGGCAATGGAGACGGGGATCGTGGGAATCAATACAGGGCTGATCTCCACCGAAGTCGCGCCTTTTGGTGGTGTCAAGCAATCGGGGCTGGGACGCGAGGGATCGCGGCACGGGCTGGATGACTTCTTGGAAATCAAATACCTGTGCATGGGTCTTTAAGCGGGAGTTAGCAGAGCATGGCGGGCAGGTTCTTTGAAGAATGGCAGGTGGGGGACACCATCGCGCACGAAATCCGGCGCACGGTGACCGAGACCGACAATCTGCTGTTCTCCACCATGACCCACAATCCGCAGCCGCTGCACATTGATGCCGAAGCCGCGCGGGCGAGCGAGTTCGGTCAGATCCTCGTTAACGGGACTTTTACTTTCGCGCTGATGGTCGGCCTGTCGGTCAGCGAGACCACGCTGGGCACGCTGGTTGCCAATCTGGGCTATGACAAGCTGCTGCATCCCAAGCCGACGTTTCTGGGCGACACCCTGCGCGCCGAAACCGAGGTGGTGGAAAAGCGCGAAAGCAAGTCGCGGCCCGGTTCGGGGATCGTCACGTTCAAGCATCGTCTGCTCAACCAGCGTGACGAGGTGGCTTGCGAATGCCTGCGGATGGCGCTGATCCGGGGTCGTCAGGCCTGAGCTGTTCGGTCACCCTCCTGTCGCCTCGCTAGATAGGCATCGGCCAAATCAACTGGCCACTCGAACAAGATCGTGCGCAATTTCGGCTCACGGGCGGGCAGTGCGCGGGGAGATGGAAATGACCAAGAAGTTTGCACTGGCAGTGGCCTGTTCGATCATGGCGCTGACAGCCTGCGCTAGCACCCCGCAAGTGCCAGAGCCGCAAGTCAGCACTTCGCAGCCGGTAGCCGGAGACGTGCTACTCGCCGGCTTTCGCGATCCCCCCAACGCCGCGCGCCCGCGCGTCTGGTGGCACTGGATGAACGGCAATATCACGCAGGAGGGCATCGCGGCGGACCTTGCGTGGATGCAGCAGGTCGGCATCGGCGGGGTGCAGAATTTCGACGCCAATCTCGCCACGCCGCAGGTGGTCGATCAGCGGCTCATCTACATGGAACCCGCTTGGCAGGAAGCGTTCCGCTTCGCAGGCACGCGGGCCGAGGAATTGGGGCTGGAAATGGCGATTGCCGCTTCGCCCGGCTGGTCCGAAACCGGGGGGCCGTGGGTGCCGCCGGAAGACGGGCTGAAGAAGCTGGTGTGGAGCGAGACGATTGTCGAGGGCGGTGCGCCGTTCACCGGCACCCTGCCGCTGCCACCCAGCACTACAGGGCCGTTTCTCGACATCCCCAGACAGCCGAGCCTGTCCGAACTGATGGGTGGCGGATCGATGTTCCGCCCCGACGCCGATCCCGCGACCCCGCGTGCCTACGGCGATGTGCGGGTGATCGCTTTTCCTGCGCCGGCTGCCAGCGCGCTGGCCGCGCCGCGTGTGAGCATATCGAGCGGGGAATCCGTCGATCTGGCCCCGATCAGCGACGGAAGCCTCGCCACTGCTGTGACTATCGCGCGCCCGGCTGACGGCACACCGCTCACCCTGCGGTTCGACTATCCCGCGCCACAGACGGTCAGCGCAATCCGCTCTTTCGTTCCGGGCTCGGCGGCGATGTTCCTCGGTGCGATGTTTGCGCCCTATCTGGAAGCCAGCGACAACGGGACCGACTGGACCCGCGTTGCCGACCTGCAACTACTGCCGACGCAGACCACGGCCAGCTTTGCGCCTGTGAACGCGCAGCATTTCCGCGTCGTCTTCGCGCCGGGGGAATTCGGCATCGCATCGATGGCTCCTCCGGCTCCCGGCGCGATTGGCGGCGGACCGGCAGCCATCGGGGGGATGGTCGCCACCATGCCCATCAACATTGCCGAAATGGTGTTGCTGGATGAGCCGGTGATCGACCACTTCGAAGCCAAGGCCGGGTTCGAGATCGAACGCGATTACTACCACCTTGGCACCATCGATGACCAGGCCTCCGCCGTCGATCCCGCCAGCGTGATCGACTTGACAGCGCAGATGCGCCCCGATGGCACGCTCGACTGGGCCCCGCCTCCCGGTCGCTGGAAAGTGCTGCGGCTGGGTTGGTCGCTGCTGGGCACCACCAACCACCCGGCCACGCCCGAAGCCACCGGGCTGGAAGTGGACAAGTATGACGGCCCCGCCGTGCGCCGCTATCTTGAGCATTATCTGGGCATGTATGCCGACGCGCTCGACGCGCCGATTGCCCAGCAGGACATGCTCGATGCCATCCTGACCGATTCCATCGAGGTGGGCGCGGCCAACTGGACCCCGCGCATGATCGAGCAGTTCACTGCCTTGCGCGGCTATGATCCGCTGCCTTGGCTGCCTGCGCTGACCGGAACGATCGTCGGCAGCCGCGCGGAGAGCGATCGCTTCCTCTATGACTACCGTCGCACTCTCGCCGATCTGCTCGCCAGCGAACATTACGGCACTGTGGCGCAGGTGGCGCACGAAAATGGCCTGATCGTCTATGGCGAGGCGCTGGAGAACGGTCGTCCGTCGCTGGGAGACGATTTGTCGATGCGCTCCCACGCCGACATTCCGATGGCGGCGATGTGGACCCACAGCCGCGAGGACGGCCCGAATCCGGCCCACGTCTACGATATCCGCGGTGCGGCCTCGGTCGCCAATCTGTACGGACGCGACTTCGTGGCGGCGGAAAGCATGACTTCGGCGATGCAGCCGTGGGATCATGTGCCGAGTTACCTGAAGCGGATCATTGATCTCGAATTCGTCAACGGCGTCAACCGTCCCGTGATCCACACCTCGGTGCACCAGCCGGAGGACGACGTGGTGCCCGGCCTGTCGCTTTTCATTTTCGGCCAGTACTTCAACCGCCACGAAAGCTGGGCTCCGCTGGCGCGGCCGTGGGTCGATTACCTCTCGCGCACGGCCTATCTGCTGCAACAGGGCCGCAACGTGGCCGATGTCGCCTACTTCTACGGCGAAGACGCGCCGCCCGCTGCGCTGTATCAGCAGGGTCCGGCGCCCGCTGTGCCGACGGCGTACGCATGGGATTTCGTCAACCCGGACAGCCTGGGCACGATCTTGTCGGTCGAAAATGGCGAGGTGGTTTCCACCGGGGGCGCGCGGTATCGGGCGATCTACCTGGGCGGAACCTCGCACATGATGACGCTGCCGGTACTGCGCAATCTGGCGGAGCTGGTGCGGAGCGGGGCGACGCTGATCGGCACGCGGCCGCAAGCGACGCCGAGCCTGGCCGACGATACCGACGAATTTGCCGCGCTCGCCGATGCGCTGTGGTCCGGCGAGACCGGGGCGGGGAGGGTAATCGCTTCCATCGATGTCGAAGCGGCGATGGCATCTGCGGGCGTTGCCCCGGCTTTCCGCTTCACCGGCGGCAGTCCGGCTGCGCGGATCCCGTTCGTTGAGCGCGAATTCGATGGAGGACGCTTGTTCTTCCTCAGCAATCTGGGCGCGGGCGCGGAGACCATCGAAGCGCGCTTCCGCGTCACCGGTAAGGTTCCTGAACTTTGGAACAGTGTGACCGGAACTTCATCGGCGGTGAGTTATCTGGTCGAGGGCGGCGAAACGATCATCCCGCTTTCGCTAGCGAGTGATGATTCGATTTTCGTCGTCTTCCGTGAAGACAGCGTAGCAGGCGGTGCTGCCGTCGCGGAACCGGGGGTGGCTGTTGCCGCCAGGATCGACAGCCCGTGGACGGTCAGCTTCCAGGAAGGCCGCCGTGGTCCCGCGCCAATGCAGATGAGCGAACTGGTTCGCTGGGACGAGTCCGCCGATCCGGCGCTGCGTTATTTCTCCGGCGTGGCGAGCTATGCCAACGCCTTCACCACACCCCGCGGCTGGGCGGCGGGCGAACCATTGTGGATCGATCTGGGCGAAGTCCATGACCTGGCCGAAGTGTGGGTCAATGGCGAGCGGGCAGGCGGGCTTTGGCGCGCGCCGTGGCGGATCGATGTCGGCGCGCTGGCGCGACCGGGCAGCAACAGCATCGAAGTGCGCGTAGCCAATCGCTGGGTCAATCGGCTGATCGGGGACGCAAACCTGCCCCAAGCCGAGCGCGGCACTTTCACCGCCCTGCCGACCTACGCCCCCGATGCGCCGCTGCGTCCGTCGGGCTTGGTGGGGCCGGTGCAGGTACTGGTCGCGGAGTGAATTAGAACCATCCTTCTATAATCCACACCGTCAATGGGCACTTATAGAAACAGCCCGTTTTACTTGGCGACCCCCGCATCCGATTGAGCCAGCAGGGATCAAGACCGTGCGGCCAATGGCGCGCACGGCCAACCAGGGTGAGGGAGTTTCTGATATGCGTTTTTCCGCAATGAGAGTGAGTCTGCTGTGTTCGGCGCTGGCCGGATCGGCCTTTGCCATCGCGCCGACCGCCTATGCACAGGATGCCGGACAGGCTGCACAGGAAGAGGAAGCAGAAGGTACGATCTTCGTCACCGCACGTCGCCGCGACGAAAGTCTTCTGGACGTTCCGGTTCCCGTCAGCGTGGCGACGCAAGAGCAACTGGAGCGTGCGCAGGTCAGCAATCTCGACGACCTTCAGCGGCTCACTCCCGCCCTCGAAATCAGCCAGACATCAGGCGGTGAGTCCAACGGGGGCGCACGGCTTCGCGGATTGGGAACCGGCGTCTTCAATACCAGCGTTGCCCCATCGGTCGCCTTCATCATCGACGATGTTTCCGTCGGAAACCTCTCGTTCCCTCTCCTGTACGACCTGGCGCAGGTCGAGGTTCTGCGCGGACCGCAGGGGACGCTGTTCGGCCAAGGAGCGTCCGCCGGGGTGATCAAGATCCAGACAGTCGAGCCCAGTTTGACTGAAATCAGCATCAACGGCGGGTTTGAGTTCGCTGACAAGGGAACTGCCGGTTCGGAATTCGGGAACCTGATCCTGCGCGCCGGGCTTAACTTGCCGCTGAGCGATAATGTGGGGTTGCGGATTGCATCGCAGTTTCAGCGGGAAACCGGCTTGCAACGGAATACCTTCACGGGTGAGGACAACGAAATCACCGATTTCGGCGTGCGTGCCAAGCTGCTGATGTTGCTGGGTGATCGCACCGAAGTGCGTCTCAACGCCGAGTATGTGAACCGTATCGATGATGCGTGGACGTTCCAGGCCTATCCGGTGGCTCCTCCCAGCGGAGCTGCTGCCCTGCTGACGGCCTGCGGCGTTACACCTTCGCCCCGGCTTGAGGAGTACTGCTCCGAATTCCCGGGATATCAGGCCAAAGCCGCATACGGCATATCGCTGAACGTCGAGCACGAGTTGACCGACGAACTGTCGATAACCTCGGTTACTGCCTACCGGGCGCGCGACTTCCGGACGGATTCGGTCGATTTTACCAGGCTGGTGGGGGTCCCCTCCGCCAATCGGGAAAATATCAATGCCGATGGAAAGCAGTTCAGCCAGGAACTGCGCTTCTCCTACGTTGGCGACAGTTTCGACGTCATCTTTGGCGGTTTCTATCAGGATTTTTCCGCCGATACCTCCCCATCGATCGATGGACCGTTCAACCAGACCACTCCGGGTGATCGCATCGGCTTCAGCGTTTGCCCCTACGCGGGCAATTTCGCAATTCCCGGCGGTCCGATTGCAGGCTTCTACGGCTGTACCCCGTTCGTCTACGGCTTAGGTAATCCCACGGTACGGTTCGAGTTCGAAGAGAACGAAACTCAGGTTTGGGCTCTTTTTGCCGATGCCACGGTAGAACTGGGCGATCAGGTTTCGCTGTTCGGGGGCTTGCGCTACAATAATGTCGAAAATTATTTCGGCGTCGCTTTCGATCAACTGGTCGCCGATGTCGTCGGCAATACAAACGACGAGGACATTTCCGGGCGCATCGGTATCAGCTACGAGCCGACGCCGGACCTGAGTTTCTACAGCTCGGCCGCGCGGGGATACAAGCCACCTGCGGTGGCCCTGGTGCCGGGGAATCTCCAACCGATTTTCCTGGACCCCGAAACGTCAACTGCATTCGAGCTGGGTGGGCGCCTGGCTCTCGGACGGATGCTTCTCTCCGGAAACCTGTTCTACACTGAGCTGGAGAACTATCAGTCACAGACATCGGCCTTGGTTGCAGGGCAGCTCATTTCGGTCGCCTCGAACATCCCTGCCGTTGAATCATATGGTCTGGAACTCGACTTGTCCGGTCAAGTCAGTGACAGTCTATTCCTGAGTATCGGTTACCAATTCAACAGTGCGACCTACCCGGACAGTTTCCTCGGCGACGATGGAGTCGAGGTCGGCGGGGAACAACTTTCGAACGCTCCAAAGCACAAAATTGTTCTTTCTGGCGAATACAGCTTCCCGCTGTTCGGCGAAACCGAAGGATTTCTGAACGGGAATCTGGTCTACAAGAGCGATACCCGTATCGGGAATTATGGTGGCGACCAGTACGTGTTTCCCGCTGGCGAGTTGATCAACGTGGGTGCGGGCATTCGCGATATCGATCGGGGATGGACACTTTCGGTATTCGCCCGCAATCTCACCGCTCAGCGCGAACCGGTCAGCTATCTGCCAAGCGTCTTTGCCGGAAGCAGGGACGGAGGCCTGCGCGGGTGGCCGGGCGCCAACCGGACAGCGCGTGCCGTGGGCATTACGGGTAGCTTCCAGTTCTAGTGCCGAATGATTCCTGGTGGTGGCGAAAGGGCGGGCAACGCTTCTCTCGCTGCCGCCTTCGTGGTGAATGGAGTACAACTATGATCGATCGCCGCACGCTTCTGGCTTCCGCATCGGCCTGTACTGCGCTGGCAGCCTTGCCTCAGCCGCTTCGCGCGACTTCCACCAATCTTCCCAATATCGTGTTCATCATGGCCGACGATCTCGGTTACGCCGATCTCGGCTGCACCGGGTCGCGGATGAATCGCACACCGCACATTGATTCCTTGGCCGCGAACGGACGGTTCTTCACTCAGGGGTATGCCAACAGCTCGATCTGTTCGCCCACGCGCACAGGCCTGCTGACCGGCTGCTATCAGTACCGCTTTGCCGCCGGACTGGAGGAACCCATCGGCCCCGGATCTCCGCAGGACATTGGCGTGCCGCATGACTGGACGACCATGCCCGAAGTGTTGCGCGGCCTCGGCTACCAGACCGCGCTGGTGGGCAAGTGGCACCTTGGCAATCCGCCGCTGCACAACCCGCTGACGCATGGCTACGATCACTTCTTCGGCATCGTGCCCGGCGGGGCGGACTATTTCCGCCACCACGCAGTGGTGGGCGGTCGCGACGTCGGTGTCGGGCTGATGCAGGGCGATGCGGAGATCGAGCGCGCGGGCTACCTGACCGACCTGTTCGGGGACGAGGCGGTGCGGGTGATCCGTGAGAAGTCCGGCCCGCTGTTCCTCTCGCTCCACTTCACCGCGCCGCACTGGCCGTGGGAAGGGCGCGAGGATGAGGAGGTGGCGCGAACTCTCGGAAACTTCATGCATTTTGATGGGGGTTCGCTGGAAACCTATGCCAACATGGTTGCGGCATTGGACGACAATGTCGGCAAGGTTCTGGCGGCGCTGCGTGAAATTGGCGAGCTGGACAACACACTGATCGTCTTCACCAGCGACAACGGCGGCGAGCGGTTCAGCGACACCTGGCCGTTCGCAGGCATGAAAGGCGAACTGCTCGAAGGCGGCATCCGGGTGCCGCTGCTGGCGCAATGGCCTGCGCGGATTGCTGCCGGTACGCGCAGCGAGCAGGTGGCGATTTCCATGGATTTCCTGCCCACTTTCGCCGCGCTGGCTGGCGGTTCGCTTCCGGCGAATACTTACGACGGCATCGATATCGGGCCACAATTGATTGACGGTGCGGTGCCGGTGGAACGTACGCTGTTCTGGCGGATGGCTTCGAACGGTGGCATGGCCGCGGTGCGCAGCGGCGACTGGAAATACCTGGCCACCGGCGACGAACAGCACCTGTTCAACCTTGCGCTCGACCCGCGCGAGCGGGCCAATCGCATGGATGCCGAACCCGAGACATTCCAGCGACTTCGTGCGCAATGGGACGCGTGGAACGCGCAAATGTTGCCTTATCCTCTGGGGAGTTACCGGCAAGACAATCGACCTTACTTCTCCGATCGCTACTGACTCTGCGCGTCAGGCGGTGTTCGTCTCGGCATCCTCGCGCTTGATGCGCTTGTGGTCTTCCTCGGTCAGACCGCACTTCCAGTAGGACGAGATGTACAGCCGGTCCGGTCCCAGTCCGCGCTCGTCGCGCAGGTATGCACGCAGCGCCTGCATCGCTCCGAATTCGCTGGCGCACCAGGCATATATACCGCCTTCGGGCCAAGCGGCGGCACGCAGCGCATTGGCGAGGGCTTGGGGCTGCGATCCGGGTTGCGGCACCACCAGCCATTGCAGTTCGATGCCTGCGGGGCGGGGCAGGTCCTGCGCGTCAGCGGCGTCCATCACCTCGATCACTGCCAACCCGCGCGCATCGGCAGGCAGGGCGGCGAGATTGACGGCGATGGCGGGCAGGGCGGTCATGTCCCCGGCGATCAGGTAGTGGTCGTGCCCGGGCGGCAGCTGCTTGGCAGGGCCGGGGCCGCCTGCCTCGATCGTGTCCCCCGGCTGGACCGTCAGCGCCCATTCGGTGGCAGGGCCAGCGTGGCCGGTGGCAGTTTCCGCATGCAGCGCGAAGTCGACATCGAGCGCTTCGGCGCGCTGGGCGCGGATGGTGTAGGTGCGCACTGCCAGCCCGCCGTCCGCCGCCAGCCGCAGCTTGACATAGCCGCCCGCACTGTCCGCCGGATAGTCCGCCATCCCCTCCCCGCCGAGTGTGATGCGCAGCAGGTTCGGGGTGACGTGATGCTTGGCCAGAACGGTGAGCTCGCGCGGTGGCGGGCGATTGGGAAGAGCCATCAGGTCTTCGTCTTTCCGCCCAAGGTTTCCGCAAACCAGTCGGCGATGTAGTCAATGGCAAAGGCGTGGTTATCCGCGCCGACATGCTCGACCCCGCCTTCGCGCGGAGTGAACCATTTGAGTTCCCTGCGCGGCGAATTGACCAACTGGTCGTAAGTCTGGTTGGCGTAGTCGGGGGAAATCTGCCGGTCCTGCACCCCGTGGGTGACGAGGAACGGCACCTTGATCCGGTCCATGTGGCCGTTCAGGTCCATGTCCTTCGTCTTGACGAGGAAATCGTCCATGTCGCTGGCGCCGAACACCCAGAACACGTGGCCCCAATAGTGCGGCACGGGGTTTTCGCCTTCACGCTTCATCCGCTTGTACTGCACTTCGTGCCAGTTGTGGTTCGCCCCCCAAGCCGCGCCAGAGGCGAAGCGCGGTTCATAGGCGACCGCGCGCGGGGCAAAATGGCCACCGAGCGAAATGCCGGTCATCCCGATGGCGTCGGCCTTCACGCAGTCCTGCGTTTCCAGCCAGTCGACCCACTTGCTCGCCCACTTTTCCGAATGTGGGGTGGCCAGCAGGCCTTGCAACCGCAGTGCCTCTCCGGTGCCGGGCTGGTCGACGCACAGGGTGTGCACGCCGCGCTTGGCCATGGCGTAGGGGAAGCCCCCCATCCACAGCATTTCCTTCATCGAATCGAGACCATTGCAATAGACCACGCAAGGCGCCGGGCCGTCGACCGGGGCCC
The DNA here is from genome assembly GCA_019739335.1 of Erythrobacter sp. Taxonomy (NCBI): domain Bacteria; kingdom Pseudomonadati; phylum Pseudomonadota; class Alphaproteobacteria; order Sphingomonadales; family Erythrobacteraceae; genus Erythrobacter; species Erythrobacter sp. The sequence goes on along the minus strand of CP073261.1, from coordinate 220,754 downwards.
TGTGGAATAGCCCGGCGATTTCCTTGCCCTCGTACTCGGTAGTGACGCGGGTGACGGGATCACCCGCCATCTGCGCCCCGCGCCGGAAATTATCGATGCCCTTGCGAAAAGTCTCCATCCGCCCCGGTGACCCGTGCGCCTGCATCCGCTCGCCGGTCATGTAGTAGATTGATGCGCGCTTGAACTTGGCCCCGGCAGAGAATTCGCGCCCAAGCGCAAGGTCCTCTTCCCCCAGCCCGACGAGCTTGTCGGCCATGCCCACCCAAGCGCGCATGAAATCCTCGGTCCCGGCGTCCTCGCCAGCCTCGGCCTTGCTTTTCAGTTCCTCGATGATGTCGACGATCTCGCCGATCTTGCCGCCATTCTCGACGGCAATCGAAACCGAGAGGTTCCAGACGTAATTGGGGAAGGGTTCGAACAGCGCCAAATTCTATACTCCTGATGGCTGGAACAGCCCGGCGTCGGGTGCGGGCTTGGGCATGGTCTGCGGGCCGCCGGTGCCGATGCCCCACTGGTCCATCACATCTGGCGCGGGGGCGAAGGTGCGCGGTTCCCAGCTTGCCTCGTCGATTTCTTCGAGTTCGGAGGTGTATTCGACCGCGAAGCCTGCGGGCGTAATGAAATAGGCGAAGGTATTGTCCCCAGCAGTGTGCCGACCGGGACCCCAGACGGTATCGAACCCCTCGCGGCGCAGGCGCTTCAGTCCGCGCATCATCTCGTTCACATCGGGCATGTCATACGCGATGTGGTTGAGGCAGGCCGGGCCGGGGAGGAAAGCGATCCGGTGGTGCGCCGAATTGCAGCGAATCAGGCTCATGAAATCGCCGATCCAGTCGGAGAGGCGGAAGCCGAGCACGTCGATAAACCACTGGGTGATTTCCTTGTGCTGCGGCGAATGGAACACCACGTGGCTGATCTTTTCCGGCACCGCCTCGCGCGGCTCCAGCGCGCGGGCCGTGCCGCGCGCGACATCGCTGGAAATTTCCATCTCGATCCCGTCCGGGTTGAAGAATCGGAAGCCATACCCGCCGCCGAAAGTCTCCAACTCGCGCGGGGCGAAGATGATCTGGCACCCCGAAGCCACCACCTGATCGTGCAGCGCATCGACATCGGCGCGATTGTCCGCCGCCAGTGCCACCACGTCCACGCTGCGGACATCGCTCTGCCGCAGGCGCACGACGTAGAGTTCGTCATGCCCCTCGGTGGCGAAATAGGTCAGCCCGTTGTCCTCGGCGATCAGCTTCAGCTTCCAGGTATCGAGGTAAAAGGCCCGCTCTGCCGCCAGATCGGGCACGGCATAGCCGACATAACGGACATCGGTAACACGGCTCATGTGGTTCTCCTTGTGCCCCGCAATTAGTCGGAGTGATCGCAGCAATGAAGCCCATTCCATCGATAGCATGGAATCCAAAGGCTCCATCCCTGGTGACGGAAACTCAGCTCCCGTCGGTAATCAGTGTCCCGCCATCCACCACCAGCGTCTGCCCGGTGACGAAAGCGCCCGCCTGGCTGGCGAGGAACTGCGCGGCTCCGGCTACTTCCTCGGGCTGGCCGGGGCGGCGCAGCGGGGTCATGGCCATGCGGCGGGCCATGAAGCCCGGATTCTCGAGCAGCGGCAGGGCCAGATCGGTGCTTATGAAACCGGGCGCGATCGCGTTGACCCGAACATTGCGCGGCCCCCATTCGACCGCCAGATTGCGGGCGAGTTGCGAGACCCCGGCCTTCGACAGTGCATAGGCATTGATCGCGCCGTTTCCGCGCAGTGCGGAAATGCTGCTGAGCAGCACCACCGCGCCCCCGCCCGCAGCCGCAATATGCGGCAGGGCCAGATTGCACAGCACCACCTGGCTACGCAGGTTGACCGCCATCACCCGGTCGTAATCGTCCATTTCGACATCGGCGAAGGGGCCATGCTTGCCGGTGATACCCGCGTTGCAGACGAGAAGGTCGAAGCCGCCGAGCAAGGCCAGTGCGCCATCCACCAGCGCGGCGAGCGCGGTGTCATCAGCGACATCGGCAGGAAGCCCCGGCTGGCCCAGTTCCGCCGCCACGGCCTTCGTTTCGCCCTCATCTTCGCTGGAAATCACCACCCGCGCCCCGGCGGCGACGAAGGCTTCCGCAATCGCCCGCCCGATCCCGCGCGTCGAGCCGGTGACAATGGCGCGCTTGCCGGTAAGGTCGAAAGGCGAGGTCATGCCTCGGCTGCCGCCTTTGCCTGCATCGTGCGAAGCAGGTGATTGCGGGCGAGGAAGAACAGCACCGTTGTCACCGCCATCGCTCCGGTCGCCACCATGCGCATGGCTTCGCCCAGCCGCTCCTCGCCCAGCACATATTCGCTCAGTGCCCCCACCAGCGACGGGCCGATGGCAAAGCCGATGATGCTGATCGAGAAGATCAGCAGCGCCGAGATGCGGCTCCTCAAGGCGGGCGGGGCGATCATCTGGGCCACGGTGTTGTTGATGGCGTTGAACGGCGCGCTCACCAGCGCAAAGGCGAACAGCAGCAGGTAGAAGCTGTCGGTGCTCTCGGCGCTGAAGGCGATCCATGCGAGCGGGACGGAAAGCGCCGTGGGCAGAATGCCGATCCGCAAGGGCGCATCAAGTACCCCGCGCGCAGCGAGCCAGTCGACTATCGCGGCGTAGGTTCCCTGGCCCAGAAGGGCGGTGCTGAGCATGATGAGGCCCAGCATAGACCCAGCTTCCACCGGAGATACGCCCAACGAGCGCTGGAGGTATTCGGGCACCCAGCCCGTCAACACGCCGGCCGACATTGCGGAAATGCCGGACCCGAAGAACATCAGCGTCATTAGCACGCGGTGCTGGCGCAGGAACGGCATGATCGGCACCTTGGGCGCGGCGGTGGTGGCTGCGCTGGTCTGGCGAGCGCGATCAGGATCGTGCAGCAGCGGGATCAGTGCCAAGGCCAGTAGTCCGGGTAGCCCGATCAGGATGAAGGCAACCCGCCACGGGGCTAGGTCCTGTAGCAACGGGATCCCCTCGAACGCACCAGCAGCGCCTGCGCCGAGGATTCCACCTGCCGCTGCCACCCCGATTGCGGGGCCGACCTGGAAGCCGATCCCTTGGAGGGCAAGCGGCTTGGACAATTCATGCCGAGGGAAGCTCGCGCCGATGATGCCGTGCGAACACGGCCCGATCCCCGCTTCGCCAGCGCCCATCAGCATCCGCAGCACGAACAGGCTGATGAACCCGGTGGCAAAGCCGCAGGCGACGGTGGTGATTGACCAGACGAACAGGCACACCCCCAGTACCCTGGCGCGGCTGTACTTGTCCGCCGCTGCGCCGATAGGCAGCAGGAAGATCACGTAGAACAGCGTAAAAGCGAAGCCGATCAGCAGGCTGGCCTGAAAATCGCCGAGCCCGAATTCGGCCTTGATGGGGCCGATCAGCATCGAAATCGCCATCCGGTCCGCCAGCGCGATGGCAGTGAGCAGGAAGACGATGACGGCGGAACCCCAGGCCTTGGCACGGGGCGGATAGGCTGGTGCTGTCGCTTCGGTCATCCCAAGTGCCCCGCCTTCGTCACCCCGGCCCCCGAGCCGGGGTCCCGCTCCCTGCTGCTGCGGGAAGAAAAGCGAGACCCCGGACCGAGTCCGGGGTGACAAGAAATCATGATATCCGCACCCCGTCATACCGCTCATCCACCGCTTCGGGCTTGTACTCAGCCAGCGGCTGCCCCTCGTGCAGATAGGCCGGAGCCTCGATCAGGATGAAGGCGATCCGGCACACTGCGTCGGTAGTATTGCGCCACAAATGGTTCGTCCCGCGCTGCACGATTACGCCGTGCTTGCCGACGGTGGTCTTGCGCCCGTCCTCCAGCTCCAGCTCGATCTCGCCTTCGAGCACGATGCCGTAGTCGATGGAGTTGGTGCGGTGGAACGGGCTCTCGCCGCCGGGAAGCATATCGACGATGCGAAAGGCGCTGCCGCCCTTCAAAGTGGTCCCGACATCGCGTTCGCGTCCGTCGGTCGGGTCGTTGTTGTCGGCGGGGACCGTCTCGGTGGTCCACAGCAGCAGGAAATTCGCATCGCCGGTCGGAACAGGCTGCGGCTCCTCCACATCCTCCGAAACGAAGCAGGCGCGGCCATCGGCATTGTGCCCGGTGACGACCCGCTGGATCGGCGGCAGCACCGGATCGCTCACGGGCGCACCACCTGCTGGTCGATCGCGCCGAACGGCGTGCGGCCGTCTGCGGTACGCGCTTCCATCCGCACCCGGTCACCATAGCGCATGAATTCGGTCTTCGCTGCGCCCTGGTCGACAATCTCGATCCCCCGCCGTTCGGCGATGCAGGAAGAGCCGACTTCGCGGAAATTCTCGTTCGAGACCGTGCCCGACCCGATCACCGTTCCCGCCACCAGCTCGCGGGTGCGCGCGGCGTGGGCGATCAGCGCGTCGAAGGCGTGGCCCATCGCCTTGCCGTGGGCATTGCCGAATTGCGCGTCGTTCCAGTGCACAGTCAGGTGCATGTTGGGCTGGCAATCCTCCCAGCCATCGCCAAGCTCGTCCGGTGTCACCGCAAACGGCGCCATGGAGCACGGCGGCTTGGCCTGGATCCAGCCGAACCCGGTCTTCATTTCCGGCCCCGCCAGCGCGCGCAGGCTCCAGTCGTTGATCTGCACCACCAGCGCGATGTGGCGGGGCGCATCGGCGGCAGAGGTGCCCATCGGCACCTGCGTGGTGATGATCCCGAACTCGCCTTCGAAATCGATTCCCAGCGCCTCGTCAGCCATCACCACGTCTTCGCCGGGGCCGTAGAACTTGCTGGACACGCCCTGGTACATCAGCGGCCATTCCACCGGCGGCTTGTCGATCCCGATCACCTTGTCCATCAGCGCGCCGTGGCTGGCATAGACCGAACCGTCGAGCCATTGCCAGGCGCGCGGCAGCGGAGCGGTGACCTGCGCCATGTCGAGCGTATCGGGAAAGGCGGAAATGGCGCGCAACTGCGGCTCCACTGCGTCCCATTGTTCGAGCGCCTGCTGCAAGGTCTTGACCGGCGCTGTGGCGCAATGGGTGCCCTCCGGTGACACTACCACCAGTCGCCCATCGGGCGTGCCGTCGATCAGCGTAGCAAGACGCATGTGAATTCCTCCCTCAATTATCGATGGTGCGCAGCTAACCGCGCCAGCGCAAGGCAACAATGGCATTCAACCGATAGCAAGCCATCGATAACATGCGTTGGTCCGCCGTAAGGGCTTGGGGCATTTGCCGCCTACCAATCACGCGGGGATCGAGAGATACAATGGCCATCTGGCTCAAGCGCGGCACCAGTGCCGAAGCGAAGCGCGACGCGGACCGCAAGGTGCGCGATATTGTCGAGGCGGCACTGGCCGATATCGAAGCGCGCGGCGACGCGGCGGTGCGCGAGATGAGCGTGAAGTTCGATGGCTGGGACCGCGAGGACTATCGCCTGACCCAGGCCGAGATCGACAATTGCGTCGCCCGGCTGACCGCACAGGAGCGCAAGGATATCGAATTCGCGCAGGCGCAGGTGCGTGGGTTTGCGCAGATCCAGCGCGCCAGCATGACCGATGTCGAGGTCGAGACGCTGCCCGGCGTGGTGCTCGGCCACAAGCATATCCCGGTGAACGCGGCGGGCTGCTACGTCCCCGGCGGCAAGTATCCGCTGCTCGCCTCGGCGCATATGAGCGTCATCACCGCCAAGGTGGCGGGCGTGGCGCGCGTCATCACCTGTGCCCCGCCGTTCGACGGCAAGCCCGCCGACAAGATCGTCGCCGCGCAGGCGATGGCCGGGGCCGACGCGATCTATGCGCTCGGCGGCATCCAGGCGATCGGGGCGATGGCGCTGGGCACACAGAGCATCGGCGCGGTGGACATGCTGGTGGGGCCGGGCAATGCCTTCGTCGCCGAAGCCAAGCGGCAGTTGTTCGGCCGGGTGGGGATCGACCTGTTCGCCGGGCCGACCGAGACGATGGTGATCGCCGACGAGACCGTGGACGGCGAACTCTGCGCCACCGACCTGCTGGGGCAGGCCGAACACGGGCCGGAAAGCCCCGCGATCCTGATCACCAATTCGGAAAAGCTGGCGCGCGATACCATGCGCGAAGTCGAACGGCTGCTCGCGATCCTGCCCACTGCCGATTATGCTCGCCCCGCCTGGGAGAATTTCGGCGAAGTGGTGGTCTGCGAAAGTTACGAGGAAATGGTCGCGGTGGCGGACGATTACGCCAACGAACACGTGCAGGTGATGACCGCCGATCCCGGCTACTTCCTGAAGAACATGACCAATTATGGCGCCATGTTCTTGGGGCCGCGCACCAATGTGGCTTACGGTGACAAGGTGATCGGCACCAACCACACGCTGCCGACCAAGAAGAGCGCGCGCTATACCGGCGGGCTGTGGGTGGGCAAGTTCCTCAAGACCTGCACCTACCATAACGTGCTGACCGATAAGGCGACTACGCTAATCGGCGAATATTGCAGCCGCTTGTGCGCGATGGAAGGCTTTGCCGGCCACGGTGAACAGGCAAACATCCGCGTGCGGCGCTATGGCGGGCGGAATGTGCCTTATGCCGGTGCGGTGGAGCCGAGCCGGGAGACGATGGCGTGAGGATGGGGGCGTGAGGCGAGGGGCAGTCCAGTCTCCCTCCCGCTGGCGGGAGGGGTTAGGGGTGGGCCTGTCCGGGGGCGGCATTGCGTTTCAGGCCCAACCCCAGCCCCTCCCGCAAGCGGGAGGGGAGGAGTGATCCCTATCACCCCGTCCTTCCGGCTCGAGGGCAAGCGCGCGCTGGTGACCGGCGCGGGGCGGGGGATCGGTCTCGCCGCCGCCGCCGCGCTGGCCGAATACGGCGCACAGGTGACGCTGGTCGCGCGCAGCGAGAGCGAGATTGCCGCAGCCGCGAAAGCCATTGGGAACGGCGCAGAATACGCCACCCTTGACGTTTCCGACCTTGCCGATGTGCGGCAGTTCTTTGCGCATCACGATCCCTTCCACATTCTCGTCAACAACGCCGGGACCAACCGCCCGATGCCGATGTGGCAGGTGGAGGAAGACGATTTCGACGCGGTGCTCGATCTCAATCTCAAGAGCGCCTTCTTCGTCGCGCAGGCCTGCGCGCGGCGGCTGATCGAGGTTGGCGAGAAGGGTTCGCTGATCCACATGGGCAGCCAGATGGGGCACGTCGGCGGGCCGAACCGCAGCCTCTACTGCGCCAGCAAATGGGCGCTCGAAGGGATGAACAAGGCGCTGGCGCTCGACCTCGCGCCGCACGGCATCCGCTCCAACACCATTGCCCCCACCTTCATCGAAACCCCGCTGACCAAGCCCTATTTCGAGAACGCCGAATTCCTCGCCAGCGTGCTATCGAAAATCAAGTTGGGCAGGCTCGGCCAGGTGGAGGACCTGATGGGCGCAGTGGTTTTTCTCGCCAGCGATGCCAGTGCGCTGATGACCGGAACAAGTATGGTAATAGATGGCGGCTGGACCGCTGAGTAGGAGAAGAGCAATGCCCCGCCGTTTTGTCGACCTTTCGATGACGCTTGAAAACGATGTCATCAGCGATCCGCCGTTCCTTGCGCCGAAGATCGAATACGAAGTTCACGCCGATACCCGGCACGAACTGGAGAAGTTCTTTCCCGGTGCGCCGATTGACGAAATCTACGGCGGCGAACCTTTCGCCGCCGCCGAATGGGTGCGGCTCACGACCCATTCGGGCACGCACGTCGATGCCCCATGGCACTATCACCCGACGCAGGATGCCAAGCTCGAAGGCGGCAGCCGCCCGTCGCAGACGATCGATGAAATGCCCTTGGAATGGTTCATGAACCCCGGCGTGAAGCTGGATTTCACCGCCAGGGAAGACGGCTATCTGATCACCGCCAAGGATATCGAGGAAGAGCTCGACCGGATCGGGCATGACCTGAAGCCGCTCGATATCGTGGTGGTCAATACCTCGGCGGGCATGGCGCTGAAGAACCGCGATCCGAAGTACGTCAGCCGCGGCGCGGGGGTGGGTTACGAGGGGACGATGTACCTGCTCGAACGCGGAGTGCGGGTGACCGGGATCGACGCCTGGAGCTGGGATGCGCCTTTCGTTCACACCAAGGCCAAGGTGGCCGAAACCGGCAATGCCAAGCTGATCTGGGAAGGCCACCGCGCGGGCGTCGACATCGGTTACTGCCATATCGAGAAGATGCACAATCTCGAAGTGCTGCCCGGCACCGGCTTCACGATTTCGTGCTTCCCGCACAAGATCAAGGGCGCAAGCGCGGGCTGGACGCGGGCCGTCGCGATTTTCGACGAATAAGGAGAGCGAGGCATGGGGGAGTTTCCGCGCAATTGCTGGTACATGGCGGGCTGGTCGGAGGAACTCCGCGAGGGCGACCTGCTCGCCCGCCGCATCGCTGACAGGCCGACGGTGCTTTACCGGCTCGCCGACGGGTCGGTTACGGCGCTGCTCGACCGCTGCCCGCACCGCTTCGCCCCGCTTAGCCGGGGGGAGCGCGACGGCGATAGCCTCGTCTGCCCCTATCACGGGCTGACTTTCGATGCGGCTGGCGCCTGCGTGCGCAATCCATTCGCCGAACGCATTCCCGCCGCCGCGAGAGTGGACAATTGGGCCTGTGTCGAACGCGACGGGATCGTGTGGCTGTGGGGCGGGGATCGCGAGGCTGCGGACCATGCCGCCATCCCCGATTTTGCCGTGGTGCGCGACCAGCCGGGGCGCAAGGTCCTGCGCGGCTATACCCATGTGAAGGCGCCCTACGAATTCTGCACCGACAACCTGATGGACCTGTCGCACATCGAATTCGTCCATCGCGGCACCTTTGCCGGGGACGGGGTGATCTTTGCTGGACGCCACGAAGTTATCGACGAGGGCGAGACCCTGCATTCGAACTGGTGGATGGAGGATGTCCCCGCGCCAAGCGCTTGCCGCCCCCCCTATGCCGAAGGGCAATTGACCGACCACTGGCTCGACATGCGCTGGAACGCGCCCGCCAGCATGAAGCTGGACATCGGCGCGACGCTGCCGGGTGCTCCGCGCGAGCAGGGCTATGCGGTGGGCGGGCAGGCGCATATCGTCACCCCGGAAACCCCCACCACCTGCCACTACTTCACCGCCAATGCGCGGCATAACGAGGTGGACAATCCGCACGTCGATGCCTTCCTGACAGAGCTGTTCGATCAGGCCTTCAACGTGGAGGACAAGCCGATCATCGAGGCCGCCTTCGCCAATATGGAGGCAGCCGATTTCTGGGCAGGGCAGCCGCTTTCGCTCGGCGTGGACCAGGGCGGCACCCGCGCGCGGCGCAAGATCGAAGCGATGCTGAAGGAGGAGAAATCCCTTGCCTGAATATACACTCTACCACCTGCCCGGTGCCTGTTCGCGCGTCACCATGACCGCGCTGGAGCAGTGCGGGGTGGAATACGCCGATCACCCGGTGAACCTGATGAAGGGCGAACAGCATTCGCCCGCCTTCCGTGCGGTCAATCCGCGCGGGAAGATTCCGGCGTTGCTGGTGGATGGGGAAGTGCTTGGGGAGAACGCGGCGATCCAGTGGTATCTCCACCGCAGCTTTCCTGAAGCGAAGCTGTTCCCCGATGCGGCGAGCGGCTGGGACGAGGCGCAGATCCTCTCGGACCTGTTCTGGATCAGCTCCGGCTGGCACCCGGCGGTGCGCGCGAACATGATGCCGATCCGCTGGACCACCGATGATCCTGCGCCGGTGCGGGCGCGGGGGAAGGAACTGGTTAAGCCGCTTTTCGAGGCTTTCGATGCGCGGGTGGCCTCGCAGCCGTGGTGGTTCGGTGAAGCGTGGTCGATCATCGATGTCTATGCCTACTGGAATTACACGACGGCGGAGCAGGGCGAATACGATCTTTCCGGGCTGGAAAACCTTGCGGCCCACCGCGCGAGGGTCGAAGCATGGCCCGCCTTCCAGCGCGCACTGGCGCGGGAGAATGCCGCGCGGGAGCGGCTGAACCATGCCGCATGAACTGATCCTCCACCACGCCTATACCGCCTGCACACGTGTAACGCTGACTGCTTTGGAGGCGGTGGGCGAGCCCTATGTCGAGCGGCTGATCGATTTCCGCGCGGGGGACAGTCGCAAGCCCGAATATCTCGCCATCAGCCCCGGCGGCAAGGTGCCTTGCCTGCTGGTCGATGGCGCGCCGCTGGTGGAAAATGCCGCGATCCTGCGCTGGCTGCATTCCGCCTATCCCGACGCAGGCCTGTTCCCGCCCGCCGCGAGCGCGTGGGAGGAAGCGCAGCAGCTTTCGGCGCTGGCCTGGGTCTCCTCCGGCTGGCACCCGTCGGTGCGCGCGGTGAAAGTGCCGTTCATGTGGACCACCGGCGATCCCGCCCCGGTGCGCGAGCGGGGGAACGAACTGTTCTCCGCCCTGCTCGACCAGCTCGATGCGGAACTCAGCGAACGTCGCTGGTGGTTTGGCGAGACATGGTCGATCGTGGATACCTACCTGTGGTGGGCCTACGTCAATTCCGAATTCGGCGGCTTCGACCTGTCGCCATGGCAGAACGTCGCCCGCCACCGCGGCGATAACGAAGCGCTGCCGCAATTGCAGCGCGCACTCGCCCGCGAGCAGGCGGCGCAGGACGCGCTGGAGGCGAGCAAGCCATGAGGTTCAGCGATCCCGAAGTGCAGGCAGTCTTCGCCGATTATCGCGTTCGGGCCGCGCACGATCAGGCGCTGATGGCCTCGCTCGGCCCGGCAGGCTTTGCCCGGCGCGACGAATTCCTGCTGCCGGTGGGTGAGGAGGTCGGCTGGCTGCTCCACGCGCTGATCGTGGCCCGCCGCCCCAAGCGCATTCTCGAACTGGGCACGTCCTACGGCTATTCCACCCTGTTCCTCGCCGACGCCGCGCGCGCGATAGGCGCGCAGGTGGTGACAATGGAACTGGCCGATTACAAGCAGGCCTATTCGCGCGAAGCTCTTACCCGCGCGGGGCTGATCGATGTGGTGGACTATCGCTGCGGCGACGCGCTTGAGTTGCTGGAGGCAGACAAGGGTGAGTGGGACTTCGTGCTGCTCGACATCTGGAAAGACCTCTACGTGCCGTGTTTCGAGGCCGTCTATCCGCAGCTGGCGGAAGAAGCCGTGTTGTGCTCCGACAACATGGTCGAACCCAAGGCCGCCCGCCCCAACGCCCGCGCCCTGCGCGCTGCAATCGGCGCGAAGGGCGACGTGCAAACGGTGCTGCTGCCGGTAGGGCAGGGGGTGGAACTGAGCGTGCGATGGAGTCCTTCGAACAATAAGCTCTGATCTGTCGGGATTTGCCTAGATTCGTTAGCCTGAAGCCAATCCCATTTTCGTGTCGTTCGCTGATCCGCAAAAGATTCCGCAGGCACGCACTTCAGGCCAGCCAGCCCGAGGACCCACTTTGGCCTGAGAAGTGCAAGTGGCTGACTCGTCTACGGAAACCACCTGCAAAGACAAATTCAGTCTATTAACCTTCGCCTGGCTAGGGCCGATGGGGGAGCCAGGGATGATAGACGGGTCACAGGATCGGAAAGAGTTGGACGCTGGCGCAGACGGCCGTGGTCCTTCGCGGTTGCAGTATGAGATGATGCTGACCAATTCGGGAACGGCTGCCATCTGTGCGGGTGCAGATAATCGCATCCTTTCCTGGAATAGCGCAGCAGAGCATCTTTTCGGCCATACCTCAGAGCAGGTTATCGGCCAGCCGCTATCGATCATCATCCCTTCACGTTTGCGCGCCGCGCATGATGCCGGCTTCGCGCGGGCGGTTGCATCCGGGCGCGCGCGCCTTGCAGGGCATTCGGTCGAGATACTCGCACTGCACGCCGATGGCAGCGAGATACCTGTCGACCTCACCCTTTCAATGTGGTTTGAAGGGGGCACGCCTATGTTCGGCGCCTTGTTGCACGACATTGCCGATCGCCACTCCGCCAAGAAGCGGCTGGAACACCTCGCCCATTGCGATACGCTGACCTCGTTGCCAAACCGCAATGCCCTTCACAATCGGCTCGCTGCCGAAATGAAAAACGTGCCTTGTTCGCTGTTGCTGCTCGATCTTGATGGTTTCAAGCACGTCAATGACACTCTTGGCCATACGGTAGGCGACACGCTGCTGAAGGCGGTAGGTAAACGCCTCTCGGAAGTCGTGGGGGACTCCGGTTTCGTGGCACGCCTTGGCGGTGACGAATTTGCCATCCTGCTTACCAGTTGCGCCGAACCGCTGCGGCCGAACGAAATTGCCAACCGCATTTTCGCTTGCTTGCGCACCCCTTTCGAGCTGTTGGGCAAGGCGGTTTATGTGGGGACCAGCATCGGCATTGCCATGTCGCCGCATGATGCATCGAAAGTCGAAGCTCTCCTCTCCTGCGCGGATCTCGCACTTTACAGTGCGAAGAACGAAGGCGGTGGGGTGCGGACCTTTTTTGCCCGCTCCATGCAAAGCAATGCCGAACACAGGCATCGGCTGAGTTGCGAGTTGCGCCAGGCGCTTGCCAACAACGAATTCGAACTCTGGTTCCAGCCGCAGGTTAGTCTAAAAGACAATTCGCTCTGCGGGGTCGAGGCGCTTCTGCGTTGGCGCCATGCCACACATGGTTTGCTTACCCCGAGTACCTTCATCGAAGTTCTTGAAGACAGTGTGATAGCAGAAGAAGTCGGTGACTGGATCGTGGACAGGGCCTGCGCTGCCGCAGCCGATTGGAAGCGGCGGGGCATCGGTTCATTGCGGGTCGGTATCAATCTGTTCGCCGCGCAGTTGCGCTCCGGCCGCCTGTTCGGAGTCGTATCTGGAGCATTGAAGAAGCATGGACTCGATCCGGCCCAGCTTGAACTGGAAATCACGGAGACCACCGTCCTGCGGCACAGCGCGCAGTCCACCATCGCCCTGCGCAAACTGAAATGTCTGGGAGTCAGCATCGCTTTTGACGATTTCGGCACCGGCTTTGCCTCGCTCAGCCTGTTGCAGAAGTACCCTTTGTCACGGCTGAAGATCGATCGCAGCTTTGTCGAGCGGGTGGACCGGAAAGCGGGCGATGCGGCCATCGTCAAGGCCGTGGTGACCATGGCGAAGAGCTTCGGGCTGACGGTGATCGCCGAGGGGGTCGAAACGCTGGGGCAGGAACGCGCGCTGGTGGATCTGGGATGCAGTGAAGCACAGGGGTTCCGCTATGGTCGCGCAATGGCGGCCGGCGATATCACTGCAACCTATCTGCGGGCCCGCGCCTCGGTTCATGCAGGACCTGGCCCCCGGATAGCAATGATGTGCTCCGCCGAGGCGCAGAGAAGGGCGGGTTGAAACGCGCTGGAACCGAACCCGCGCAAGGCCTTGGTTTCTCGATTGCGCCTATTGCGCTTTACCGCAACACCTTCTCCATCGCCTTGCCTTTCGCCACCTCGTCCACCAGCTTGTCCAGCCAGCGGACTTGCTGGGTCAGGGGGTCGTCAATGTCCTCCACCCGGATGCCGCAGATCAGGCCCTTGATCCCGCTGGTGCGGGGGTTGATCGCCGGGGCTTCGGCGAAGAACTGCGCGAAAGTGGTTTCGCGCGTCAGTTGGTCGGTTAGACCAGCATCGTCATAGCCGGTCAGCCAGAATATCACCGCGTCCACCTCCGCCTTGCTGCGGCCCTTGCGTTCCACCTTGGCGATATACAGGGGATAGACGATGGCGAAGGTAAGTTCACCGATGGTTTTGCGTGCGATGGCCTGGCTCCGATAGACGGGGTGCTGTCAAGCTACAGTCCGCGCCATGATCCGGCAATGGCTGTCACTGGTTCGAGCCGTCAGATCGCGTGCTCGTCCTCGTCGGCCAGTTCGGCCAGCTTGCCTTCCACCGGCAACGCACCCGGCTTGCTCTTGCGGTAAGGCTCGAAACTGGCGCGGTTCAGGTCAAAGGTCATGTCCCACGGGATGTTGTCGCCACGGAAGATTGGGGGCGCGTTGTTGCTCCACAGCAGCGAACCGAAGCGGAAATCCCACGCGCGTGGCACCCAGTTGTCGTCCAGATAGTCGCTGTCGGCGTGGTACTCGGCTTCGCCCGATTTGCCGGGAATGTCGCAGTAGTAGTAGACCGCGCTGGTGGCGCGGTGGCGGGAAATGCCGCCGCTGGAATTCATCGAGGTGTTCTTCCAGCCCCGCGCTTCCATGATGTTCGCCCCCAGCATCACTTCGTCGATATCGTCGCAGCCGAAGGCAATGTGCATGAACCTGAAATGATCGGGCGCGATCGGCAGGTCGCAGTTCACCCAAAAGATGCTGTGGTGTTCCCAGGTGCCGTCCGCGCGGGCGAAGATGCCGGTGCCTTTGGAATGGTCGGTGTAGCGGAAGCCCAGGTGGCGTTCGTAGAATTCGAAGCTGGCGACATAGTCGATGCTGAAGAAGACCACGTGGTTGATCGTCTTGGGGATGCACTTGTGCCGCCAGATGCGGTGCTGGTTGAAGCGCGGATAGCTGGTTGGGGTGTTGACCGGGCTTGTTTCAGAGACGAACGGGCGCTTGGTCCAGAGACGCAGCGCAATCGGCTGGCCGTCGGGGCATGTGGCGCGCACGGTGCCATCAGTGGCTGTCGTCACGGTGACTTCGGTGGCAAGGCTGGCGGCAAAGCGATCGAGCGCGGCCTGATCGGCCACGCCCCACACCGTTTCCTTGATGCCATCACCAGGAAAGGGATCGGGCGAGGGCAGGCGGGCATCGCCATGCTTGTAGAGGATCACCCGGCTGCCGGAAGGGAGGCGGAAGACTGTCTCGCTCTCGTCCGAACTCTCTGCCGAAAGTCCGAAATCGGTCCAGAAACGCGTATGCTCGGCCAGATCCGCCACTCCGAAGACCACGCTTTCAACGCCCAGAATACTCATCGCCAAACCCTATCCGCCCGATTGCGCCAGTCCAGACTAGGGCATCGGGCCGGATTGCTAAGCGCATATCGTGGGAGAGCAGCTATCCACCCGGGCGATAGGTCAATTCCCCTTGCGGAACAGCAGGGTCAGCAGGAAGAAGATGGTCTTCGCATCGAGCAGTTTCAGCGCCGCGCGCGCTTCTTCCGGCTTCAGCCGCGCGACCATCGGCATGGCGCCGAAGATCTTGCCGCGGATTACCAGATCGTTGCCGTCGCGCACGATCTCACGGACGTTCATTAGCTCGCCGTCGTTGGCGTCGTAGATCTTCATGCCTTCATCACCTTGTCGAATTCGCCCCCCGGATCGTCCGTCATGCGGAGTGCGACATGGCTCAGAACGGTCGCGTCGCTTTCCCGGACCTGAGCAATACGAGCTACCGCCCCGTCTGCTGCTCGCGGAAATGGAACGCGATCTTGCTGTCGCCATCCGCTTCGCTGTCGTCGGAAACCAGCGGTCCCGGCACTTCCTCGCGCGCGACCTTGCGCAATTCCTCCACAACCCAGCGCAGTCCGGCATCGTTGTTGTGCGCGATGTCCCACTGTGCCAGTTCGCGCACCGGGGGGATCTCGAATGGCACTTCGGCAAAGGCCACCGGATAGCGCCGCCCCAGCTTCTCGGCGAGGCGGCGGTGCATGGTGGCGATGCGATCGGTGCCGACGATCAGCGCGGGCATGGTGACGAAGCTGGCCGTGACCACTTCGATCCGCCGCTGCTGCTTCTTGCGCCGCATGTACCAGTCATCGAAGGCCGGGATCCGTGACTTGCCGAAGCGGACAGTGACGTGGGGCAGCGAGAGATAGGTCTCGCTCGACATCTTGCCCTGCATGGCCGGGTTGTCGCGGTCCCCCACCACCACGTAATCGTCCACGAACATCAATTCGCTGGGGTGATCCGAAGAAGTGGCGAAATCGACCGTTACCAGCAGATCGACGATCCCGCGTTCGAGCGCCTCGACCGGCGCGCTCGACATGTGCTGGATTTCGAAGCGCATTTCCGGGGCGATCTCGGCAAACCGCTGGAAGGCGGGGGCAAGCAGCACTTCGGTGGTGTAGTCGGACGCCATGAAACGGAACAGGCGGTCGCTGGTGCGGTAATCGAATTCGGGCTTCACAGCGATGGTGGCGGTAATCTGTTCGAGCACCGCGCGAGTCGGATCGATCAGTTCCTCGGCGCGCTTGGTCAGCACCATCTGCCGCCCCTTGAGCACCAGCAGGTCGTCCTCGAAATACTCGCGCAGGCGGGCGAGCGCGCTGGAAGTGGCGGATTGCGACAGGCACAGCCGGTCCGCCGCGAGCGACACGCTTTGTTCAGTCAGCAACGCATCAAGCGCCACCAGCAGATTGAGATCCAGCCGCTGGAACCGCATAATTCTCCCCGATCGTTATTCGAGCGTCTTGAGTGCGCTCTCCACCAGTCTAGCTACGCTGCCGTCATCCGCAAATCCCGCACGATGCGCGGCGAGCGTTTTGAGGCCGGGGTGCGTCCCGAATGTCGCTTCGAGCGCCGGATCGGGCAGGTAGTCGACCAGCGAGGCATGGGTGCCGCACTGGCGGGCCACTTCTTCGGCGAGGTCTTTCATGGCGACCCGCCGTGCGGGCAGGGTGACGGCGCGGGTGGCCGGCAGCAGCGCCGAGTCGAGCGCCAGCGCGTGGATAAAATTGTCCGCACAGCAGTCCACCGACTGGGCCCAGATCGTCGCCTGGGGAGAAACCGGGCAAGTGAACGGCTCGCCCGCGCGCAGGGCGTGGAACAGATCGCTCATGAAAGCCGATTTCATCCCCGATGCGCCTCTGGGGCGGGCGAGGATTCCGGGCAGGCGTATGCTCACTCCGTCGATCACGCCACGATTCGAGAGCATGGCGACGGCCACTTCCATCATCGCCTTGTGCCCGCCGTAGGTCATGCGCGGGGAAAGCGGCGTGGCATCGTCCACGCCTTCGGGGGGGAGGGGATCGCCATAGACAGCGATCGAACTGGCATAGACCACCCGCGCGCCGGGACTGACTTGCGCGAGCTCCTCCAGAAGATCGTACATCGCGTCCACGTTGATCCGCCGCGAGGCTGCGGGATCGGCCTCGGCCGCGCCTCCGGGGACGGTGGCGAGATGGACCAGCGCATCGCATCCTCCCGCCAGCGCCTCGGATCGCAGCGCTGCGTCACCCAGATCGCCCACTATCGGTCGCGCACCGTTGGGAATGCCATCGGCGAAGGAATCCAGTCCGGTAACGGAGTGCCCCGCCGCGCGAAGCTTGCGCACCACATGCCGCCCGACAAATCCCCCGGCCCCCGTCACCAGAACTATCATCGCTTGTATCCCATCCCCAAACTCGACATGCTCGACGCATGATAACCGAAGTCGCCCACCTCACCATCGATCCTGCACGCACCGCCGAATTCGAGGCAGCTGTGGCCAGCGCCGCCAAACACTTTGCGGCGGCGGAAGGTTGTCAGTCGATGCGGCTGGAGCGGGTGATCGAAGACCCGGCGCAATATCGGCTGGTCGTCGGCTGGGACTCGGTCGAAGCGCATATGGTGACCTTTCGCGAGTCCCCCGGCTTCACCCGCTGGCGCGAACTGGCGGCGCCGTTCTTCGTCGCGCCTCCGGTGGTCGAGCATTGGGAACTGGCGGGCGATCATTATTCTTCCGAATAGCCTGCGCGCTGCCGGTTGGCCTGCGGATTGAATCGATAGGCTGACATCCACCGCAGTGAACTGTCCGCAAAATCGATATCGAGGCATCCAAATTGCAGGCTTGGCGGATGCCGGCGTGCGGTCATAAAGCCGGATTAATGCGGACAATGGAGAAGCATGTGTTGAAGAGGCAGGGGCAATGATTTCGAGCGTATCGAAGGTTCTGATCGTGGGCGGCGGGATCGGCGGCATGGCGGCGGCCATCGCGCTGGCCGAACGCGGCGTGGCGGTGGACCTGATCGATCTCGATCCCGACTGGCGCGTTTACGGCGCTGGCATCACCATCACCGGGGCAACGCTGCGCGCATACAAGCGACTCGGCATGGTGGAGGATATCGCCCGCGAGGGAGCGATCACGCCGGGATCGGCGGTGTTCACTTTCTTCGGCAAGTTCCTCCACGATCTCGATGAACCGCCGCTGGAAGAGGGACTTCCGGCAACCGGCGGGATCATGCGCCCGGTACTCCACCACCTGATGCAGCAGCGGGTGCAGGCAGCGGGCTGCGACGTGCGGCTGGGGATCACGGTGGACGAACTGGATAACATGGCGGGCGGCGTGGATGTCACCTTCTCGGACGGCTCCAGCAGTCGCTACGATCTCGTGATCGGCGCGGACAGCATTCACAGCCGGGTGCGCGAGCTGGCTTTCCCGCACATGGGCGAGCCCGAACGCACGGGGCAGGGCTGCTGGCGCGTGTCTATGGCCAAGCCGCCGACTCTCGAAAAGGGCGAAATGTTCTTCGGCCACCCGCAATATACCGTCGGCATCACCCGTTGCGGCGAGGAGCAGGTCTATCTCTGGCTGCTGAGCAAGCACGAGCGGCGCGAAAAGCACTTCGAAGCCGATGAACTCTATGACGAAATGAAGGCGCGGCTGGCCGATTTCGGCGGCAATGCCGGCTGGGTGCGCGACAATATGACGCGCGAAGACTGGGTGAACTATCGCCCGCTGGCGGCGAAGATCCAGCCACGCCCGTGGCATGAAGGGCGCGTGGTGCTGCTCGGCGACGCCGTCCACGCCACCACCCCGCATCTGGCTTCCGGCGCGGGGATGGCGGTGGAAAGCGCGGTGGTGCTGGTGGAGGAACTGGAGAACGCCAGCGACGCCGAAGCCGCGCTTGCCGCCTATGAGGAGCGCCGCTTCGAGCGTTGCCGCGACATTGTAGAAAGCAGCATCGCCATCGGTGAAGCGCAGCTTGCCGGCGCCGGAGGAGACGTGGTCGGTGGGATGATCGGTGCCGCCTCGCACCGGCTGATGGCGCCGTTCTGATGGAAACCCCGATGAAAACCCAGGTCTGCATTATCGGCGCTGGCCCGGCGGGGCTGCTGCTCGGCCATCTGCTGCGCGCCGAGGGGATCGACTGCGTGGTGATCGAGCGGCAGGCGCCCGATTACGTGCTCGGGCGGATTCGCGCGGGCGTGCTGGAGAACGTGACCGTCTCGCTGATGGAGCGGCTGGGCTTGGATGCGCGGCTGAAAGCGGAGGGGCTGCCGCACGGCGGGTTCAACCTCGCCGATGGCGAGCGGCTGATCCGCATCGATATCGAGGAACTGACCGGGCAGCAGGTTGTGGTCTACGGCCAGACTGAAGTGACCCGCGACCTGATGGAAGCAGCGGAAGATCGCGGGCTGGAAGTGATCTACGGGGCGGAAGGCGCGGCGCTGCACGATGTGGAGAGCGATGCACCCTTTGTCACCTTCACCAGGGACGGTAGCGAGCACCGCATCGACTGCCGCCTGATCGCCGGGTGCGATGGCTTCCACGGCCCCAGCCGCAAGGCGATTCCCACCAGCGTGGGCAAGGAATACCTGCGCGAATATCCGTTCGGCTGGCTCGGCATCCTCGCCGATGTGCCGCCGTGCAACCATGAACTGATCTACGCCAACCACGAACGCGGTTTCGCGCTCGCCTCGATGCGCAGCGAAAGTCGCAGCCGTTATTACGTCGACGTTCCGCTGACCGATACCGTGGACCAGTGGAGCGACGAACGGGTGTGGGACGAACTGGCGACACGGCTCGGTCCCGAAGCGGCGGCAGGGATTACTCGCGGCCCCAGCATCGAGAAGAGCATCGCGCCGCTGCGCAGCTATGTGTTTGCGCCGATGCGGCACGGCTCGCTGCTCTTGTGCGGCGATGCTGCGCACATTGTGCCCCCTACCGGCGCCAAGGGGCTGAACCTTGCCGCGAGCGACGTGCACTACGCCGCCGATGCGCTCACACGGTTCTTCCGCGCACACGATAACGATGCGATATCAGGCTATTCGGATCGGGCCCTGGCACGGGTGTGGAAATCCGAGCGGTTCAGCTGGTCGCTCACCCGGCTGATGCACCGCTTCCCCGAAGACGGCCCGTTCGAGCGCGCGATGCAGGTGGCCGAACTCGACTACATCGCCAACAGCCGCGCCGCCCAGACCAGCATCGCCGAGAACTACGTCGGGCTGCCGGTCTAAAGCGAGGCCCGTACCGGCTCATCCTGCCCTTCCGGGAGCCTTTCGCCCTTCCACAATTGATGCAACCGCTGGCCGAGCAGGTCGCCCGGTCCGGACACGAATTGCGGGTGCCCGAACTGCTGCATCACTCCGTGCTGCTTGGCCAGAGCGTCACGATCCTGCGCCACCACCGGCCACAGGAAAAGCCGGATCGCGGCCTGCTTCAGCCAGCCGGGGGCGAAGCCCTTTGGTGTCGAAAAGCGCGCGAAGGGGGTGAAGCTGGACTGGGTGGCGGGTGTGAAAATGGCGGTGACGCACAGGGTCAGCTTTGTCGAGCCTTCCCAGCGTGCCTGCACCGTGCACGGCGGGGAATAGCGCGAGACGCTGCGGACCCGGTCGCGTTCGAGAAAGCGGGACATCAGGCCGAGATCGGGTTGGGTCTGGTGGATCGCCATGTCGATACCGTCGCCGTGGCATGTCACTACCAGATCGACCGGCAGGCGTTTGTCGCGGCGGCGGATGAAGCCGTGGTGGAGGTGGTTGGTGTGGAACGGGTCCATCACGTTCTCGATCGCGTCGAAGGCGCGCCCGGCCCAGGTGCCCTGCTGCCACCAGAAATGATCGAGTTCGGGATTGCCGAAATCGGGAGGCAAGGGCGGTTCAGCAGGCGCTTCGGCGGAAAGGGTCACGAACACTCCACCGTGCCGCTCAACCGCGCGGACTGATTGTGCGTTCAGCCGCGCGTCGCCGCCTTCGGCCAGTTCGCAGCCGGGGACGGAAACGCAGCGGCCATGCGCATCGAAGCGCCAGCCGTGGTATCCGCACTCCAGCGTGCCTTCGATCACACGCCCTCCGGACAGCGGATAGTTGCGGTGCGGGCAGCGGTCGACCAGCGCCGTCACCCCTTCCGCTGTGCGAAACAGTGCCAAGGGTGTGCCGCAAAACATTGCTTTTGCTATCTTGCTCGCACGGATGTCGCGCGACAGCGCCACCATGTGCCAGGCATTGCGCACGGCATCGGGGAACGTGCTCACGCCAGCTCCTCCCCGTTCCAGGCAATATCGCGGGTGGTGGCCGAAGTGGTCGAGATACCGTGGCGCAGGCCGCTAAGCGCGAAACCCGCAGCATCCACCAGCGCGCCTGCCAGCGGCAGGCGGTCTCCGGGCCGGGAAATGGCATCGCGGGATTGGCGCATGGTCGCCCGCCACTCTGCCACAGCTCCGCGCCGCAAGGCCAGCGGCAGGCCGAACAGCACCATCGCCGGGGCGAGATGACGCGGGGCTGGGGCGGGCTGTTCTGGCATCGGCGTCCCGGAAACTATTGCGCGAGCAAGATCGCCATTCCCCACCAGCAGATGCACCCCGCTGGTGCCGCGCGGATTGCACTCGATCAGCCACGGCTGGCCGCTGGCGTCGATGATGGCATCGCAGGCGAACTGACCGGTCAGGTGCGCGCTGGCTGCAAGGCTCTCGGCGATGGCGCGCAGAGGGGCGGTCTGCGCTTCGGCCAAAGGCGAAAAGGCGAAGCTCGCCCCGCCGCCCAGCCGCCAGCGGGAGGTATAGGCGGCGAAGGCGAGCAGCTTTCCGTCACGGGCAAAGGCGTGGAAGCAGCATTCCTCGCCGCGAACCCGGCGCTGTGCGAGGAGCGGCGACACAGGCGAGGGTGCCAGCTGCGCCAGTTCCGCCGCAGCAGGGCCGACCAGCGCACTCTCGCCGAAGCGGCTGAAAGGGGGCTTGAACACCCATTCGCTGCTGTTCCCCGCCAGCCCCTCCAGATACGCACGGCTTTCCAGCAACAGGCCCTCGGGCACCGGCAGGCCCCACTCGGTGCAGGCGAGAGCGAACGCGTGCTTGTCATGCAGGCGGCGCAATGTGGCGAGCGGCGGAGCGAACAGGCGCTCTTGCAGCGCGTCCGCCAGGGCTGGCGCGGACAGGTGGAACACTTCCTCGCAGGTCGGGATGACGAGGCGGGGGGAAAGCTCCGTCACCAGCCGCGCAATATCCCTGCGGAAGCTCGCCGGATCGAGCGCGGGCGGTGCATAGCGGTGCGTGGCCTTGGGCACGCGCGACCAGCGCGCCATCCGCGCCGGGGTGCAATCGGCGAGATGCACCTCGTAGCCCGCCGCCGCGAAATCGCGCGCGAGATCGAGCGCGGCGGCGGCGCGGGCGCCAGTGATGAGCACGCGCTCAGTCATTGCGCCAGACTACCTTGCGGCGCTTGGGGCCGGGCCATTCGGGGAGGTCGCTAGACGACCGGACCGGAACGGGGACCAGGCTGGCGAGCGCGGCGGCGGCGCGCTGGGCTAGGTCCGGCGGGCAAGCGGGGGCGGTTCGCAACTCTGCACTGCGCGTGTCGGCCAATGCCTGCCAGCGGATTGCGCCGCCCAGTTCGGCTTCGACCGCTTCGTTGATCTGGCGGGGAATGAAGGTGCAGGAATCGAAGCGCCACAAATTGCCGACACGCCCGCCGATTGGGCGAATGGTGCGCCCGACAAATCCACAGCGGCAGGGGCTTAGTCCGTCCAGTTCGAGGAAATCATCGCCCCGCAGCCGAACAACTGGCTGGCTGCGGCGGTGCAGGTCGGTCACGATCGGGCGGAAGCCTTGCGTTCCCGCCACGGGCTCCAGTTCGATCACCAGCGCATGATCGCTGAGGTGCAGCCGCCCTTCGCGGCAGGCGGCACCCAGGAAACCCTCGGTCGCCTGCCAGATCGGTTGCGGAATGAGGCCGAGGCGTTCCGCCACGAATCCGCGCTCCGCCTCGCTTGTCGGCTCGCTACCGTAGAACAGGTGGGTGAGGGAGGGGAATCGGACGCCCTGTTCCGCAAGCGCAATCAGCCGGTACGGCGGGGCGATCAGGATGCTTGGATCGTATTGCGCCAGCGCCGCCGCCGTTTCGGCAATCGGCGCTTCGAGCGGGAAGTGAGCAAATCCGATCCGCCGCCCGCGCACATCGGTGTAGAGCGCATTGTTGGAGCGCAGGTGCAGCGCAATCCGCTGGCGGCGCAGCAGTGCGCTCGGCGGGAGCAGCCGGGCAAGGCTCTGGCCGATATAGTCGGCGCGCTCTGCGGCAGTGGTGAGAAACAGCCCGCGCGCGCCGCCTCCGCTGCCGGTGGACCAGCCTGCGGTGATCTCGCCGGTGTCTTCGCCGCGCTCTGCCGCATCGGCCAGCGCCGTGCATTGCCCGTGCGAGAGGCCGAGGCTGTTCCAGCGCCCGTAATCCGCGCGCAGGTCTGCCGTGTCGGTGATCGGGAATTGCGCCAGCGGCTTGCCTGCAAGTTCCGCCAGTGCGGGGGTGGTTCGCAGCGCGGGCTGGAGCGCTCGCCATTTGCGCTCACTCAGCTCCTCCAGCCGCGGGGGAGACAGGCGCATCGCTCGGCGGGTGCGCCACCAGGCGCGAAGCACTTGCTCAGCCCCCATTCTCGCCCCGGAAGGCAGCAGCGCTGGCGGCGCAATGCGAGGGGAGGATGGCGAGATCACGGTTGTTCAGGCTGGCGCGGTGGAGCAGGTTCAGCGTCGCGCGATAGCCGCGCGTATCGCCGAGCAGCGCGGTGGTGATGCGGGGTGGCGGGCGGCGCTCCTCGATCGACTTGCCAAACCACACGGCATCGGCGGCAAGTAGCACGTCACGCCCCTCTTCGCTCTGGAACGCCAGCCCCCAATGCCCGGGGCAATGGCCGGGCAGGGGAACCGCGATCAGGCTGCCATCGCCCAGAATGTCACGCCCCACTGTGAAAGGCGCAAAAGCTGAGGGAAGCGCCACTTCGGGCGCGTCCTCGAAGAAGCGTGCGTCCAGCGCATCGGGCACGCAGTGGGCGAGGTAGCCCTTACGCACCCGCATAAAGCGGCCAGCCTGCCGGAGGTCCTCCAGCCCCGCGCGGGCGCACCAGACGGGCAGGTGCGCCAGATTGCGCAGCCCCGCGACATGATCGCCGTGGAAGTGCGAGACCACGGTTCCGGCGAGATCGCCCTCGGCAATGCCGTGTGCCGCCAGCCATGCCCGCCATTCGGCTTGCGGGCCGATCTGCACCGGCGTGGTCCAGCGGTAGAGCCGCTCGGGGAACGGGCGGGTGGCGGCGAGGAAGGCCGGATCGTAGCCGGTATCGAACAGGAAAATGCCGCGCTCCGGATGCGCGATTACCCCCACCAGCGCCGGAAAGGTGGCGGGGCACAGGCTGCCGCCGCTGATCGTCATCGCTTCCGGATGGCGGCACGATCCGCGCGCGATCCAGCGGAATCCGACGCGCCTCATGCCAGATTCCGCACTTCGGTGAGCAGGGTTTCGATGGCATCGTGGCGGGGCTCGTAACCGAGTAATTGCTGTGCGGGTTCAAGATCGAAGGTCTGCGAATTGGACATTGCCGCCAGCGTGTAGCGGGTGAGGACGGGTTCGTTCTTGGCGCGTGTCATGCGCGCAATACCTTCCAGCACGGTGGCGATGATTCGTGCTGGAGCAGCTGGCAGGTTGGCGAAATGCGGTGCGGTTCCCAGCGCATCGGCCACTGCCTGCGCCAAATCCCGCGCCGCAATCGGCTGCCCGCCGGAAATGTTGAGCGCGCGCCCGCCGATAGCCTCGCACCGCCCCGCCGCTTCGCACACCGCCCAGGCGGCATCGCGCAAGTCCGTCGGTTCGAGCAGCGCCACCCCGCCGCGCGGCAGCGGCACGCGCGGGCGGCGGGCGAGTTCGATCAGGCGCGGGACGATCACCCGGTCTCCTTCGCCAACCAGCGCACGCGGCCGGATGGCGCAGGTGGCCATGCTCGCGCTGTTGGCGGCGCGGACGCGCCGTTCGGCTTCCAGCTTGGTGCGGGCGTAGTGGTTTAGTTGCGGATTGGCCGGAGCATCGTCGGGGCCGATCTGGATCCGGTCGCGGAAACTGGCGAAGATCGAGGGGGAGGAGACGAAAGTGAAGCGCTTTACTCCGGCCTGTTGCGCGGCTTCCAGCAGGCGGTGGGTCGCGGTGACATTGATCCGCTGGAATTCCGCGCGCGTGCCCCAACTGGCGGAGAGCGCGGCATTGTGGATCACCGTGTCGCAACCACCCACCAGAGCGGCAAGGTCGCAGTCGCTCGTCGCCAGATCGGCGCGGACATATTCCACGCCCGACCAATCAAACGCCGCTCTCCCGGTCCCGCGCACCTGCCATCCGCGCGACAACGCCTCGCGCACCAGCGCGCCGCCCAAGCCCCCGGTCGCGCCGGTGATGAGGACGCGCTCCGGAGAGCTTTGGGCGCTCACAGCTGCAACACCATCGCGCCCGCGCTGATCCCGGCTGCGGTGCCGAGCAGCATCACCCTGTCCCCACGCTTGGCCATGCCGCTGTCGAGTGCATGGGCGAGGGCAGTGGGGATCGAGGCGGCTATCTGGTTGCCGTGGGTAGCGAAAATATCGATCACCAACGCCTCATGCGATGCAAACAGGCGGCGAACATGCTCCACCCCCGGCGCGCTCGCCTGATGGCAGATGACGCAATCGAGATCGCCCCGCACCATTCCCGCATCGGCCAGCGCCCCGTCGATCACGCCAGGCAGCGCCTTGGCTGCCGCCTTGAAGATGCCAAACGCGTCCATTTCGAAATGCGACCCCGCCACAAGCGCCTCGTAGCCTTCCTCCACCCGCAGCCTGGTGCCGCCCGCGCGCAATTGGGCGAGAGCGTGATGATCGCCGTGGGTCACAAACCGGCTGACGAGCAGGCCAGACGCTTCACCAGCCTCCAATGCCACTGCCGCCGCCCCGTCGCCGAAGATCGAGCGGATCTTCGGGTCGCTCGTATCCAGCCCCGCCGAAGCTATGTCGCTCGAAAACACCAGTACCCGCCGCCAGCGCCCGCAGGCGATTCCCATGGCTGCCACGTCGAGCGCGGCCATGAACGAGAGGCAGGTCTGGTTGACGTCGAAGGCCGGAATGCCCGATGCGCCAAGTCCCAGCCGCGCCTGCACCAGCGTGGCGGTGGAAGGGATCGGCTGCTCCATCACGCCGCAGCCGCCGATCAGGGCGTCGAATTCGCCGTCCGCCCATCCGGCCCTGTCGAGCGCAGCGCGCGCTGCCGCCGCGCCCATCATCGAACTGGTCTCGTCCGGCTCGGCCACATGGCGGCTGGCGATGCCGAACTTTCCTTCGGTCCACCCGGCATCATGCCCATGCACCGCGTCCAGCGCCGCCGAGGTGACGACGCGCCTGGGGCGATAGGCACCCCATCCGGCAATGGTGAAAGAACTCAGCACAAGGTGATCTCCAACCGATTCGTCCTGTAGCATGGCAAAGAAATAAACACTGTTCAATTAAAAATTGCACAGCGTTCAATTCCTGTGTTATCCCCCGCCGTCATGGGCAGGCGATCCGATCATACCGCAAAGGAACTGCGCGAGCTGCTGGTGGGCGAGGGGCATGCCTTGCTCGCCGAGCGCGGCTTTGCGGCCTTTTCCGCGCGCGAGGCGGCCCGGCGGGCGGGCTATTCGGTAGGGACGATCTACAATGTGTTCGGCTCGCTCGACGGCTATATGCTGGCGATTAACAGCCGCACTTTCGGGCAATGGGCGGCGGCGCTGGAAGGCGCGCTGGAGGGCGTGGCAGGCGAGGGCACCGCGCGGCTGGAAGCGCTGGTCATGGCCTACTTCGCCTTCGCCGAGGCCAACCGCAACCTGTGGATGGCGATCTACGACCACCGGATCGACCGCGCCGTGGACATCCCGGCGCAGGATGTCGCCGCGCGAGAAGCGCTGACAGGGATCGTTGATCGTGAAGTCGGCGCGTGGTTCGGCCCCGATGCCGATACCGCGCAGGTCCGTCCGCTCGTCCGCTCGCTGATCGCCACGGTCCACGGGCACTGCGCGCTGTGGCTGACGGGCAGCTATGCGCTGATGAACGAGCGCGAACCCGCGCGGCAGGCGCTGGCCCGCGTGCTCGAAGTGCTGGCCGCCAACCGGCTCACCGCAAAGCACTGATCGAGGCATTGCACAGCCAAGCTTGAGGCCTATGGTGGGCACTCATTTCAACTGAAACGGGTTGCCGATGCTCCGCAAATTCTCGCTCTTCGCCGCCACCAGCCTCCTTGCCGGCATTACCTTTGCCACCGCCGCCGCCGCGCAGGTCCAGCCGCCCGCCGATCAGGCGCAGCCGCCCGAAGAGACCGAAGTCACCGAGGACGAGAACACCCGCACCGCGCCGCCCGCCGATCCCGCTCCCGGCCAGACGCCCGAAACGCCTGCCATCGCCTATGCAGACCCGGATGCGGGAAGCGACGAATGGGACGTCAACGCCCCTCCCGGCGTGCCGATCACGCAGGTGCCGATCAGCGTCAACGAAGGCACCTGGATGGACGTGGACGTCTCGCCCGACGGGCGCACCGTCGCCTTTTCGCTGCTCGGCGACATCTACACCATGCCGATCACCGGCGGCACGCCCACCCGCATTGCCGAAGGGCTTGCCTGGGAAGTCCACCCACGCTTCTCCCCCGATGGCAGCCGCATCGCCTTCACTTCGGATCGCGGCGGCGGGGACAACATCTGGCTGATGAATGCCGACGGCAGCGACAAGCGCCAGCTGACCGACGAGTCCTTCCGCCTGCTCAACCAGCCGAGCTGGTCGCCTGACGGGCAGTACATCGTCGCCAAGAAGCACTTCACCACCGGCCGCAGCCTCGGCACCGGGGAAGTGTGGATGTACCACATTTCCGGCGGTGACGGCGTGGCGCTGGTCGAACGGCCCAACGAACAGCACCAGAAGGAACTGGGCGAGCCGGTCTACGCTCCCGATGGCAGCGCCATCTATTACACCCGCAACATCACCCCGGGGGCCACCTTCATCTACGCGCAGGATTCCAACCAGGACCTGTTCAATATCGAACGCTACGACATGGTGACAGGCGAGATCACCACGGCTGTCTCCGGCCTTGGGGGCGCGGTACGGCCGCAGCCTTCGCCCGACGGCACGATGATCGCCTTCGTCCGCCGCGAGGACCTGCAATCGGGGCTTTATGTCCGCGACCTCGAAAGCGGTGTCGAGCGGCGCATCTACGACGATCTCGACCGCGACGTGCAGGAAACCTGGGCGGTGACCGGGGTCTATCCGAACATGGACTGGACGCCCGACAGCCGCTCGATCGTGTTCTGGGCGGGCGGCAAAATCCGCCGGATCAATGTCGATGGTTCGAACCTTACCGAAATTCCCTTCAGCATCAGCGATACCCGCGGCGTGCTGCCCGCGCCGCATCCGCAGATTCCTGTGGCGGTGGACGAAGTGCAGGTGACGATGCCACGCTTCGCGGAAGTTTCGCCCGACGGGCGCACCGTGGTGTTCGAGAGCCTCGGGCGGCTCTACACCATGCCCGCTGGTGGCGGCACAATGCGGCGGCTGACCTCTGACAGCGGTGACGCGCGCGAGCTCTATCCGAGCTGGTCGCGCAACGGCTCGCAGGTGGTCTATGTCCGCTGGACCGACGCCGGGCTCGGCGAAATTCGCACCGTGGGTGCCGATGGCCGCAATGGCCGCGCGGTCACCAGCCAGCCGGGGCACTATGCCCGCCCGCATTTCTCCCCCGATGGCAACGTGATCGTGTTCGAGATGGGTGCAGGCGGATACCTGACCGCGCCCGAATACAGCGCCAATCCCGGCGTTTACCGCATTTCCGCGAGCGGTGGCGATCCGGTGCTGGTGAGTCGCGACCATGCGCGCCCGCACTTCGGCGCAGCGAATGATCGCATTTTCATGACCGGATCGGACGATGGTGCACAAACCCTCGTTTCGACCGATCTCAATGGCGAAGCGGCGCGCACCCACGCCACCGGCGAACTGGTGACGAGCTATCATGTCTCCCCCACCGGGCGGCACTTTGCTTTCACCGAGAACTACGATGCCTATGCCATGCCGCTGATGCCGGGCGGGCAGGCGGTGAGCGTATCGGGTTCGGCAGGCGCGCTGCCGGTGGTCGAGGTTTCGGATTCGGGTGCGGACTTCGTGCACTGGGCGAGCGGCGGGGAGCGGCTGCACTGGTCGCTCGGGCCGACGCTCTACACTGCCGAAACTGCCGACCTGTTCCCCAATGCCCCGCTGGCCGAGGGCGAGGAGCGGGCGGATTACCGGCAGCCGGAAACTGGCGTCTCGCTGCTGCGCACCGTGCCGGCCGACCGCCACACCGGCGCACTGGCGATCACCGGCGCGCGGATCATCACGATGGCGGGCGACAATGGCGGCATTATCGAGAACGGCACGATCCTGATCCAGGGCGATGTGATTTCCGCCGTCGGCCCGACTGGCGCGGTGAGCATTCCTGCGGGAACGCCTACCATCGACGCGACCGGTCGCACGATCATCCCCGGCCTGATCGACGCCCATGCCCACGGCTCGGTCGATGCCGACGGGGTGGTGCCGCAGGTCAACTGGAACCTCACCCAGGCGCTCGCGCTGGGCAGCACCACGATCCACGATCCGTCGAGCGATTCAGCCTTCTTCGTGGCCGAGGACATGCAGCGTACCGGGATGCTGCTCGCCCCGCGAATGTTTTCCACCGGGCGGATCGTCTACGGGGCGCGCAATCCTTACGCCTATGCCCAGATCGACACGATCGAGGACGCGCTCGACCATGTCCGCCGCCTGCGCGCCGAAGGGGCGCCGAGCGTCAAGAACTACAACCAGCCGCGCCGCGACCAGCGACAGATGGTGGTGGAAGCTGCGCGCCGCGAGAACATGCTGGTGGTGGCCGAAGGTGGCTCGCTGTTCGGGATGGACCTGAACCTGGTGGCGGACGGCAATTCGACGCTGGAGCACAATATTCCGGTCGAATACCTCTATGAGGACGTGCTGCAATTCATGGGCGCGGCGGACACCAATTACACGCCGACGCTGGTGGTGGGATACGGCGGCCTGGCGGGCGATCCCTACTGGCGGCAGGCGACCAACGTGTTCGAACAGCCGCTGCTCATGGCGCACACTCCGCCCGCGATCCTGCGCGCCGACAATGCGCGGCGCACGACTGCGCCGGAAGGCGATTTCATCGACGACGATGTCGCGCGCGAAGCGGCGCGGCTGGCCGAGCGGGGGGTGGAAGTTTCCATCGGTGCGCACGGCCAGCAGGCGGGCATCGCCGCGCATTGGGAGATATGGTCTTTCGTGCGCGGCGGGATGAGCGAGTTGCAGGCCTTGCAGGCAGCGACGATTGCGCCCGCGCGTTCGCTCGGGATGGCGAGCGAGATTGGTTCGCTGGAGCCAGGGAAACTCGCCGATCTGGTGATTTTGGCGGGCAATCCGCTTGAGAACATCCGCAACACCGAGCGGGTCGAGACGGTGGTGCTGGGCGGGCGGGCCTATGATGCGGCGACTTTGAACGAGGTGGCGACTGGGGATGCGCAGCGGGCGGCCTATTGGTGGGAGGATTGAGGGATTTAGATACTGTTTCCCGATCCTCCGCTCATTTCTCACGCCCCGCTCAGCCTGAGCCTGTCTAAGGCCAGCCTCTAGGCCAGTCCCGCGTTGGTTGACCTTTGTGGCTATGCTTCGACAAGCTCAGCATGAGCGATCTGGGTGCTGAGAGATTTTCGGAATCTATGCCCCATTGCCGCGCGCCTCCCCGCTCTGGTAAGCGGCGGGGGAACATGAAGCTGCCTCCCGCCCTATCGAACCGCCTGCTGTGGCTGGAAATATGGCTATCACTGGGCTTCGCGCGGTTTCTGGTGAAATATGTCCGCTTCGGTCGCTGGCGGGCAATGCTCGGCCCGCTAGATGACGAACCCGCGCCGCAAGACCTGCCGCAACTCCCGCCGCAAAAGCGCAAGCAGGCCGCCGATCTCGGTCGCAAGATCGAACGGATCGCCAGTCGCCCGCGCCTGTTCCGCGCGGTCTGCCTGCCGCGCGCGATGGCCGGGCGGTGGGTGCTGGGGCGGCGCGGCATTCCCACCCGCGTCGTCATCGGGTCGCGCCGTCCGGGGGAGACCGACGGCTACATGTTCCACGCCTGGCTGATTGCGGGCGATGTGGTCGTGACCGGGGCGAGCGAGCGCGCCGACTATCTCGCCTTGCGCAAGAGCAGGCCTGCCGATCTGGCCACCAGCAATGGCGACTGAACAAGCGCCCGGCGTGCAGGCAGGAATGCGCGACCTGCTGGGCGCGATCCTCGCCTATGCCGGGCCGCAGGTGGTGCCGACGCTGCTTGTGGTCGCACTCGCGGCGGTGCTCGAAGGAGCGGGGCTGGTGCTGCTGCTGCCGGTTGCCGAAACGCTGTTCGCGGAAGGAGAAGGCGCGCGGTCGGGAGTGACGGGGCAGCTGATAAGCTGGCTCACTTCCATCGGCATTACCGGCGTTACCGGGCAACTGGCGGTGATGGGCACCGGTTTCGTGCTGCTGGTCGTCCTGCGCGCAGTCGTCTTGCTGAAGCGCGACGTACTGATGACCAGCCTTGCGCACGGCTTTGTCGATCACACGCGGCGCGAATTCTTCGCCCTTCTGGCGCATACCGACTGGCCGGTGATCAAGCGGTTCCGCAAGGCGCAATTGCTCAACACCATGACCAACAACATCAGCCGCGTGGCAGCCACGATGAACGCGCTGACCAATGGTATCGTGACCTTGGCGATGGCGCTGGCCTATCTCGTCGCGGCGTTCTTTGTCAGCACCACGCTTGGGCTGGCGCTGCTGGGGCTGGTCGCGATAGGTGCGGTGGCGGCGGTGGTCTGGACCCGCCGCAGCCACCGCCTGGGGCGCGAACTCAACTTTGCCAATCGCGGGGTGATGCATGAAACCACGCGCTTCCTCGACGGGCTGAAGGCAGCCAAGGCCGCGCGGGCGGAAGATGAGCTGACCGCCCGGTTCAGCGAGCGGATCGCCACCACCCGCGAACTCGCTGTGGCATTTGTCCGCCAGCAGGGGCGACTGCGCAATGCGGTGCAACTGGTCGGCGCAATCGGAGCGCTGGCGGTGCTGTTGGTAGGATACGGCGTAATCGGGCTGAGCGGTGGCGAATTGCTGGTGATGGCAGCGATCGTATTGCGGCTGTCGCCCAACCTGATTGCCACGTTCGGCGGCTTGCAATCGATAGCCCACGCGCTGCCCGCCTTCGAGGCGATCCGCGAGACCGAGGCGCAATTGCGCGGAGCGCAGCAAGCGCTGGTCGAGCCGGTTCACGGCCATCGGCAGGCACCGCCGCCCGCCCATGCCAGTCTGGTGCTGGAGGGGTGCCGGGTGGATGCCATCAACGATGACGGGCAGACGGTGTCGCTGGTCCACCTTGCCTTCGCGCGGATCGCCCCCGGCACGCTGGTGCATGTCGGCGGGCCGTCGGGGGCGGGCAAGTCCTCGCTGGTCGAACTGATCGCGGGGCTGCATCTGCCTGCCGCCGGGAGCGTGGCGCGCGGGGACTTCGTGCTTGATGCGGTTAGTCGCAGGGCGTGGCAGAGCGACATTTCCTTCGCCCCGCAGGAACCCTTCCTGTTCGACGGGACGGTGCGCGAAAACCTGCTCTGGCCCAACCTCGGTGCGGACGACGCGGCGGTGTGGCGGGCACTGGAGCAGGTCGAAGCGGCGGCCATCGTTCGCGGGCTGCCGCTCGGTCTGGATGAAGAACTGCTGGACGGCGGAGCGCGGCTTTCTGGTGGGGAGCGCCAGAGACTCTGCCTCGCCCGCGCGCTGCTCCGCCCCGCGAGCCTGCTGGTGCTCGACGAAGCGACCTCGGCGATGGACCCGGAACTGGAGCGTCGCATCATCGGGCGGCTGAGGGCGGACATCGGTAAGCGGATCGTGCTGATGGTATCCCATTCGCTCAACGCAGTCGGCTTCGCCGATATGCGGATCGAGCTGGCGGGCGGCGAGGCACGGATCGTGGTGCCTTGAGCCGCGCAAAAGTCAGCCGAACATCGTGCCCCGCCGCCAGTGAACAGCGGCCGCAATCACGACTGCCATGGCAAGCACCACGTTGATCGGGATGTTGTAGGCTCCCGTTTGCTGGGCATTGAACTTGGCAATGTGGTGATCGGCGCTGCTGATGGTCTGCACCGTAGCGGTGAGACCCTTTGCCTGCATCTGCGAGGCCAGTTCGTCAAACTTCTGGAAGGTTTTGAGATTCTCTCCCGCGTTCTCGTGCGCTGCCCCGAACGCGTCGAGAAAGGAAACCCTGTTATTGTCGGCCTGCAATTTCAGCAATTCATCAAGCATTCCGACCACGCGCTGGTAAAGCTGGCGGAAGGGAGCGCTGCGATCCTTGACCGATTGCTGGGCCCGGTAGCGCTCTTCACGGGGATACCGCTTGGCCATCTGGTTCTGCCAATCGAAGCTCGCCAACTTGCCTCCCACTCGGGAAACCAGCCGGTCCATGCGGCGCAACAATGTCGAGATATCGGCGCGATCGGTGAAGTGGGCAGGATCGTCTGGCAGGCTCCCCGATTTCTTGAGAAACGCCGGATGGCGTATCATCGCGCCGAACACTTCTTCAAGCTCTCTCTCTATCGCCGCAATTTCGGCTGCTGCTCGTGACATTGAGCCCCCCATTCGAAAACAATCTGCGGCAAAAGGCGACTTTTGCTGCGCTTTTGCAGCTTCTCCCATTGTTTTGCAGGGTGCAAGCGCTAGATTACAACCGTGGGAAACGACGAGGTTTACACATCGGACCCGGAAGCGCGGGACCTGATCGCGAGTAATCCGATCGCTTCGGTGGTGAGCAACCCTCGCCTGCCGGACAATCCGCTTGTCGCCTGCAACCAGGCATTCATCGATCTGACCGGTTACTCGGAAAACGAGATCCTTGGCCGCAACTGCCGCTTTCTTGCCGGGCCGGGCACGGAGCCGTGGCTTACCGAAGCGATCCGTGAAGGGGTGCGCGAACGCAAGTCGGTGTTGGTCGAAATCCTCAATTACAAGAAGGACGGCAGCGCTTTCCGCAATGCCGTGGTGGTTGCGCCGATCTTCGATGATGAAGGCGAGCTGGCCTATTTCCACGGTTCGCAGGTGGAGCTTGGGGACGCATCGGATACCCCGATGATGACGAGGCGCGCGCGTGCGGCGGAAAAGATCAAGGAACTCTCGCGCCGCCAGCTGGAAGTGCTGCAGATGGTCGCAGCGGGCCTGCGCAACAAGCAGATTGCCTATGAGTTGGGCCTGTCCGAAAAAACCATCAAGATGCATCGCGGACTGGCGATGGAAAAGCTCGGCGCGAAGAGCAGCGCAGACATGATCCGGCTGGCAGTGGAAGCGGGGATTTAACCAACGTTTGGGCTGACTGCCCCAAAGTCCATATTTCGCTGGCCATGCCATCCGCTAACTAGGGAGGGCATCGTAGCCGGATTGCGGGGCTAAAACTCTTCCCCTCCCGCCTCGCTTCCTCCATCCCACCTCATCCGGTTACGGTGCAACCCCTCCTCGCATTTAGCGGAACAGGCGCGGCAGGAAGTCGTGCAGGTAGCGGCGCCAGTTGGTCCAGGTGTGGCCGCCCTCGCTTTCGTTGTAATGCGTCTCGATCCCCTGCTGTTCCAGCAGGTCAAGCGTCGGGGCGGCGCTGCCGTAAAGAAAATCGTCGGTCCCCATCGCGTAATAGACCGGCTCCGCTGCTTCTGCCCGCATGCGCAATCCATCGGCATGGCGCTCCCGATATTGCTCAACCTCGGCGGGTGAGCGGAAACCCAGGCCCATCGAGAACACCCCGACTTCGCCGAACAGGTCGGGGCGCGGCACGCCAAAGTTCAGCGTGTGCGCGCCGCCCATCGACAAGCCCGCCATCGCCCGGTGATCGGAATCGGCAAGGGTACGGAAACTGGCATCCACGAAGGGGATCAGCGCGTCGATCAGGTCGCTGCCGAAATCGTCGTTCACCAGCATGTCGGCCTGCGCGCGCGGAGGGGTGTGGCCGAAGGGCATGACGATAATCATCGGCTCGATCGCGCCCGCTGCCAGCAGGTTGTCGGCGATGTAGTTGGCGTGGCCGACGCTGGTCCAGCTGTCCGCCGAATCGCCTGCGCCGTGAACGAGATAGAGCACCGGATAGCGGTCGGTGTCCGCCATGTAGCCGGGCGGGGTATAGACGTAGGCTTCGCGCTTTGCGCCCAGCGCCTCAGACCAATATTCGATCCGTGTCACCGCGCCGTGGTCGACCGCCGGATCGTAGGTCTGGAACGCCCCTTCGGCTCCCGGCACTTCCAGCGTGGAATTCACCCCCGTCCGTTCACGGCTGAAAGTGGTCGCCATCGGATCGGGCACGCGCTGGCCATCGACTTCGAAATTGAAGCGATAGGTGTCGGGCGCAACGGGGAGGGCAGTGGTCGCACTCCAAAGGCCGCTGGCGTCCTGCACCATCGCCAGCCCGCGTTCACCGCCGCCGAAGCCTGCGGGGACTGCGGGATCGAGATCGTTGCTGGTGACGCGGACGTTATCGGCTTCGGGAGCGCAAAGGCGGAAAGTGACGCGGCCATCTTCCAGCGGCTCGACCGAGCGGTAGTCCATCTCCGCGAAGGGCCCGGTCGGGCGGCAGCTTGGCGCCTCCCCCGTCTCCTGAGCGACAGCGGAAAAGGGCAGGGCGGTGCCTAGCAACAGCGTGGCAACCGCGACGACACGGAACGAACGGGTCATTGAAATTCCTCTCACCTCTTGCTGCCAGACAAGCGCAGGTGGGCGGGCAAAGTCAATCGTCCAAATCAATCATCCAAAGCAAAACGGGGGCCCCTTTCGGAGCCCCCGTCGTGCATTCCGGGAGGAACCGGAAACCTGGCTTTTAATTCTGGCCGCGGCGTGCTGCGGCGGCGACGGCTTCGGTGGTCGGGTTGCCGAGCGACAGTTCGCGGCCGTTGGGGAAGCGGATTTCCGCTGCTGAAGCGCGGGTATCGCCATCGCGGGCCTGGAAGGCTTCGACGATGATCTCGGTCCCGGCGGGCAGCGAGTTCCTGTTCCAGCCCCGGCGCAGCAGTGCGGACGGTGCGCCACCTTCCACGCGCCAGCGTTCGGTGCGGCCGTTACGCTGCGCATCGATGTGGATCCACGAGTGGGGGTTGACCCACTCGAACATCACCACAGTGCCTTCAAGGCGAACGGGGCGGTTACGGTCAAACTCGGTGGCGAAGGAGTGGTGCGCATATGCGCCCACCCCGGTAACCGCGAGCACGGCGCCGATTGCGGCAGCGCTGAGCTTCTTCATCTGCATGGTCTTACTCCTCGGGTTCTTCTGCTGTCAGTTATAACGTAATTGACTTTGTCCGTCTATCACTCGCTACCTTGCCCTGCGATTAAGTCGCCGTAGAGCAGGTTCTCGGAAAACGGCACGCACTTGAATTCGAGCAGCTGGGCATCGTCATTGACGAGGCGATAGAGCGTCATGTTCATGGTCCAGGCTTCGGTGTAGACGTTGGGATCCTCGATCGTCACCGAATAGTCCATGTGGTTGCCGCCTTCGGAAAGCGTGAAGCGCTCGGTCACGGTGGCGGCATTGGTGAGGTAGTTGCCCGCCCGGTCCAGCCAGGTCACGCCTTCCATCATTTCGCCCGCTGGCAGCTTCACCAGGCCCGGCCCTTGGGCAAGGGTTGTGACGACCAGCGTATCGCCTTCCCACCGGCCGTAGCTGGTGCCCATCCATGTATCGATCGGCGGGATGCCGACCTCTTCCATGTTGATGACGCGGTTGGCGGAGGCATATTCGTAGACCATCAGGATATCGTCGCCATCGCCCTGAACGATCTGGAACGGGTGCGGCATGTAGGTCGCGCGCGGAATCCCCGGCAGGTAGCAGGCGGCTTCGGGATCGTGGCTGATCACATTGGCACGATTGAGCGCCAGTCGTTCCTGCGCCGCGTCGTTGTAGGGGATCGCTCCGCCTTCGACCACGCCGAGCCCTGCCGGCATGGCGCCGATCGCGCCGAGCAGCCGGTCGGCTTCGGGCAGCGGATTGCTGGCCGCAGAGTGCGGTTCGACATTCCAGTTGGCCGAATTCATCACCTGCCACACGCCGTTGATGTTCGGGTGTTCGCCAATGCGTTCAATCGCTGCGCTGTCCTGCGCCAGCACCTGCGCGCTGCCGACAGTGGCCAAAGCCAGTGCTGCCGCCGCGACGCTCGCCAATCGTGTAATTCCCCGCATAACCACTCCTCAGATCAATCTTGTTGTTCAAGTGCATAGGCCACCATCATGCCGCCGGCATTGATGGCCACGTATTGTCTGCCGTCGTTCCCGCGATAGCTGAACGGGTTGGCATTGGCATTGCCCTGCAATTGCGCTTCCCATAGCTGCTGCCCGGTCGCGGCGTCAAAGGCGCGGAAGCGGCGATCGTTGGTCGCGCCGACGAATACCAGCCCGCCCGCCGTGACGGTCGGCCCGGCGCTACCGGCATTGCCGAGCAGGCGGCGACCTTCGGGCAGGGCTTCTTCGTCGAACATGCCGAGCGGCACGGCCCAGGCCACTTCGCCGGTGTTGGCATTCACCGCGGTCAGCCGCGCCCACGGCGGCTTGTAGCACGGCAGAACGGTGCCGACCGGGCGTCCGTTGTCGTCGTATTCGCCCGAAAGCGGTGCAGAAAAGGTGAAGAACGGCCCCTTGCCGTCCACGCTGGCGCGGTCGTACTCAGTCTGCGCGCCTTCACCGCTGGTGTCGAAGCTGTAGGGCTCGTCGCCCTCGACGCGTTCGACCCAGCCGACCAGCGAGGTATCGAGCGCGTTGACATAGACCATGCCGGTGGTCGGGTCCGCTGCCGGGCCGCCCCAGTTCACTCCGCCGATCCCGCCGGGAAGCTGGATGGTGGAGCGCGGCGGCTGGCCTTCGGCGCGGAACATGAAGGGGGTGTAAGGGCCCAGATTGAGGAAGCCGCCCGCACGGTCCCACATGGCATAGCAGGCCTGCGAATGGGCTGCCGTAGTGTCCTCTGCGGTGACGATGTCCTGATAGGTCATTTCCACCCGGCTCAATGGCGGGGTGACAACCGGGAAGGGCTGGGTGGGGTGATAGTATTCGCCCGGCACGTCTCCGGGCGGAACGCGGCGTTCCTCCACCGGGTGGACTGGCTCGCCGTCGCCGGCGTCGAGCACGAAGACCATGCTCGACTTGCCGATGTTGGCGAGCACATTGTGCCGCGCGCCATCGGGCGTGGTGATCGGGAGCAACGGCCCGGCGTGGCTCATGTCGATATCCCACAGGTCGTGGTGGACGGTCTGGAAATGCCAGCGGTATTCGCCTGTGGTCGCGTCCACAGCCACCACCGAATTGCCGAACAGGTTGGTGCCGGGGCGATCGCCGCCGTAATAATTGTGCGCCGGCCCGGCGATGGGGAGGTAGGCGGTGCCACTCGCTTCATCGACGGTGGCGGCAAAGCCCCACATGTTCGTGCCGCCGCGCCCTTCCGCGCCGCCGCCCCAGGTATCGTTGAACGGCTCACCCGCATCGGGCGTCGTGTCGAATTCCCAGAGCTGCTCGCCCGTGAGCACGTCATAAGCGCGCGGATTTCCGGCCGGGCCTTGCGGATTTTCGAGGCTGGCCGCGCCGATGATCGCGACATTGCCGGTGATCGTAGGTGTGCCGGTGTATCCCGGATCGACAACGACCGAGCCGTTCTCGCCGAAATTCGCCACCGGAGTACCGGTGGCCGCATCGAAGGCGTAGAGCCGCCCTGGTCCCATCACCAGCAGGCGCGGCGCATGGGCGGTGCTTCCGGGCCAGTAGCCCAGCCCGCGTCCGGCGAAACCGGGAGGACCGAAGGGACCGGGGCCGCCGGGAAACTCTTCGGTATGCACCCAGACCTCGGTGCCGGTCGCCGCATCCAAGGCGACGATGCGGTTGGCGGCGGGGAAATACATCACGCCGTCCACGACCACCGGCACGGCATTGTTGAAGCCGCGATAGGGATAGGTCCACGCTTGTTGCAGCGCGCCGACATTGGCGCGATTGACCTCGTCGAGCGGGGAGTAGCGGGTGGCGGCGAGATCGCGGTGGATGGTGCGCCAGTCGCCGTCCGGTTGTGTGGCAGCAAGCTGTTCCTGTGCGACCGTAGTCACGGTGGCACAGCCGATCAGGGCACTGCTGCACGCCAGCAGGCTTGCCCGTCCCAGTCCCCGTGCCATGCGCATCGAACCACTCTCCCCGAATCGCTGCCTGCGGGAATCGAACCTGATCCCGATGCCGCTTTGTTGATTCTGTCCTAAACGTGCCATCCGGCTTTGACAATGCCTCGACTGCCGGGTTCTTTGTTACCCATACGAGATAGTCACGGCAGGGGGGCCTAAAACGCCCTGTTTTCCGCTGTTTGCACGCAGGACTCATCCGAAAAAGGGTGTATTTTCAACAGTTCCAAATTTCCATTCTTCCGGACAGAATCAATGCAAGGGGCTTGGCGCGGACACATTTGCGCGCTAGCGGGATTGCGCTGGATCAAGGCAGAAGCGTTTCGGACAGGGTCAATCTCGCCTTTCCGGGAACGACAGAATCGAGGGGCAGAGGTCCATGGGTGATTTCTTTTTCAACATGACGGAGTGGCTGAGGACGACTTTCCTCCTCGATGCCGCTTTCTGGATGGAGGAAACCGGCATCAGCCGGGTAATGGTTGAGAATTTCTGGGGCGTGCCGCTGGTTCAGGTGCTGCACATCCTGGCGATTGGCGCAGGCTTCGGGGCCACGCTGATGCTGACGCTGCGGGTCAACAACATGGGTGCCAAGGGCATCGCGATGCCGGTGGTCGAAGCGCGTTATGTGCCGTGGATATGGTGGTCGCTGGTCGTCATCGTGTTCAGCGGCTTCCTGATGCTGATGGCGGAACCGGTCCGCAACATGATCAACGGCGTGTTCTGGGTGAAGATGATCGCGCTGGTCGTGACGCTGCTGATCACACTCGCATTCCAGCGCAGGGTGCGGACGCAGGCGCTCGCAGGCGGCATCGGCTGGCAGGCTGGATCGGGCACGCGGGCAACCTCGTGGCTCATCCTGATCCTGTGGTGTGTCATCATGGCTTGCGGTCGCTGGATCGCTTACGCGCCGGTTTGAGGGGAACGGAAAAATGGCTTCATACTATCCTGAACCGACGAATATCTGGGAATCCATCCAGTATTCCCCACTGGGCATTTCGATTGCCGAGAGCCTGTGGGCATTCCCGACGATCGAGACGATCCATGTGATCGCGCTGGTGACAGTAATCGGCACGATCGCGGTCATGGATCTGCGGATGCTCGGCGTTGCGGCTGGCAAGATGCCGATCACACAGATCAGCAAGGACACCCTGCCGTGGACCTGGGCGGGCTTTATCCTCGCCGCAATCACCGGCAGCCTGCTGTTTGTCAGCAAGGCTTCGAGCTACATGATCAACCCTTACTTCCTGATCAAGCTGGGGCTGCTGGCGCTGGCGGGTGTCAACATGCTCTACTTTCATTTCGTGACGTGGAAGAATGTGGACAGCTGGGACACCACACCGGTGCTGCCGAGGGGGGCGAAAACCGCCGCCATCGCCTCGCTGGTGCTGTGGATCGGGATCGTCTTCTGCGGCCGCGCGATCGGCTTTACGCTGGGGATCTATTACTGAGTCTTGCTTTTCGCGCTGGATCATGAAGAGGGCCGCTCCCACCGGAGCGGCCCTTTTTCATTCATCGGGCAGCGCAAACACATAGACCGCCGCGCTGTTCACTTCGGGAACCGGCAGTTCGGGGGTGAACCCGGGCAGGCCGAAAGCAAGCGGATTGCCCATGCCTGTCACCACCGCGACATATTGCCGCCCGTCCACCGCATAGGTGATCGGCGCCGCGTTGGGGACACCGGCGAGGCCCGAACGCCAGACCTGTTCGCCGCTCGCAGAATCGTAGGCGAGCAGTTCGCGGTCCATCCCGCCGCTGAACAGCAGTCCGCCCGCCGTTGCCAGCACACCTGCGTTGTAGGGCGCGCGGCGGCGGTGTTCCCAGCGCACTTCGCCGCTCTCCATGTCGATGCCCTGGAGAATGCCGAAATTGCCGTCGCTGTCGGGCCGGGCGGAATAGTAGATATCTACCCCGCTGGAGAGGAACCCGCCTTCGGGTACCGGGCGCAGTTCCATGCAGGTATCGCGGGCGTTGATGAACAGCAGTCCGCTCGCCTCGCTGAAAGCGGAAGGGCTCCAGTTGCGCCCACCGCCTGCGTGCGGGCACATGAAGACGGATCCCCGATCGCGCCCCGGCAGCAGCGCGGGATCGGGAGTCTTGCGGCCGGTTTCCGGGTCGATGGAGGTGATGAAGGTCTGGAAGCCCATGTCGGCGGTGGCGAGATATTCGCCGGTGGCGGCATCGAGCGTGTCGAACAGCCCTTCCTTGCCGCCAGTGATGACCACCCGGCGCGGCGCGCCGTCCACCTCGACTTCGCCGATCACCCGCTCGAACACCCAGTCGAGATCGTACTGGTCGTTCGCCATGTGCTGGTAATACCACGCCAGCTCGCCGGTGCGCGGGCGGAAGGCGAGGGTAGAATTGGTGAACAGCCCGTCATTGTTCTCGCCCGGAAGCGCATCGCGCACCGGGCCGGTGTCGTAGGTCTGCGCCACGCCCCAGAGCGCGAGGCCGGTCACCGGATCGTAGCTGCCGCTGGTCCAGACCGAACCGCCGCGCCGCTCGTTGTCGGGCAGGCCGTTCCAGGTATTGCCGCCCAGCTCGTCCGCATGGGCGACCGTGTTGAAGCTCCACAGATGCGCACCGCTTGCGGCATCGAAGGCCGCGATAATGCTGCCCTCGTCCCCCTGCGTGGCGAGGCCGATCATGGCCACCCCGTCCGCCACCAGTGGCCCACCATTGGAGCGGAAGCCCTCGCGACCCTCCAGCGGAATCGCCACGTCCCACACTGGGCGTCCTGTCCGCGCATCGAGCGCCACCATGTGCAGGTCGCTCGTCGCCATGATCACCATGTCGTCCCACAGCGAAATCGTCTTCTTGCCCTGCATGAGCGTGCCTTCCGGCATCTGCCGCCGATAGCGCCACAGCTGGCGACCGGTGGCGGCATCGAAGGCGAACACTTCCTCGCCATAGGCGTGGACGTACATCACCCCGTCGCGCACCAGCGGCTCGGCCATCGTCGCGCCCGGCGGCAGTGCCTGCGCCCAGGCGATCTGCAAGTCGTCGACATTGGCGAGCGTCACCTGATCGAGCGGGGAGAACCCTTGCCCCAGATGGCTGCGCCGCCATGCGGGCCAGTCCTCGGGCGCGGGGGCGACCAGTTCGGCCTGCGTCACTGGAGTAAAGTCGTCCAACGGACTGGCCGGTGGCGGACGATGCGGGAAGGGGTAGCGCGAGGAAATGCCCGGCAGGCCCAGCCCGCTGCCTTCTTCGCCCTGACCGCGTACCACGACGGGGAAGCGCGCATCGGCAAGGCTGGCGGGCGCGCCGCCGTTTTCGGACAGGATCAGCGCGGTCAGCGCGGCATAGCTGGCGTCGGACAGGCTTCCACCGCCGCCCGGTGGCATCGAAGTGGTGATGTAATCGGCGAGTTCACTGGCAGGCAGATCGCCCCAGCGGCCGAGGAACTCCGGCCCCTTCAGCGTGCCCGCGAATTGCCCGCCGGAAAGGTTTGCCCCGTGGCAAACAGCGCAATTGGCGGCGTAGATGCTACGCCCCTGCTCCACCTGCTGTGCAAAGGAAGGCGAGCTCTGCTGCGCCCAGCCGGTTCCTCCCGCCGCGCCCAGAACTGCAAGGCCCGCTGTTGCGAGCAGTACCGTGCCAATCCTCATATTCCCCTCCCCAGGTGATGTTATTCGTCAGCAATCCCCAGCGGCTGTGCCACGCGAGCGCGGAAAATGGCATCGTAGAGCGCGATCCGGTCAGACCCGATCCACGGCCCGACGCCCAATCGATCCGCGTCGAGCACCATCGCCTCGTTCGCGGACAGTTCTTCCACCGCAGGCCAGTTCGGCAGGCCCGCGCCGTTGGGATTGCCGGTGGCGGCGAAGTTCACCCAGTATTGCGAAACCTGATCCGCGAAGGCTTCCTCGCGCGCATTGCCGCACATCTGGTCCACCGACGAACCGCCGGGGAATGTGCGCGGGGCGCAGAGGTTGTCGAACACATAGGGTATTTCCCCCGTGTGTGCCGCCCCGAGGTTGCCGCGGCCTTCGTCATAGGGCGGATCGTGGCGGAACCAGTAGTGCCAGGCGCTCTGGCCGATGTCCGCCTGATACTGCGCGAACTGGCGGTGCAGCCAGCTCATGTTGTCACCGAACGGCTGGGTGGAAACGGCACGGGCTTCCTCGTCGGTGGTGACGGGATAGGCTGCGCGGCCTTCCTCCACCAGATCGCCCCAGCGCATCGCTTCCCCGGCGTTCCAGCTTTCCAGTGTCGCTGGCGGGCCGAACAGCGCGGTAAAGCTGCCTTCGTCCTCGTTCGATCCGGTGAGCACGTCCACCCGCAATTGCCGGCCCTGGGCAAAAGTGATCGAAAGGTCTTCGGGGATGATATGTCCGTCTACGATCATGCCTTGGCCGGGAAGGTTTGCGTGCACTTCATTGGCGGGAAGCGCCCGAAGCGCCGCGAGGCTGGTGGTGCCGAACTTCTCCTGTGCCGTGGCGAGCGTGCGCGCCTCGGCCGCCTCGCGTTCGACCATCCGGCCGATGTTGAGCCCCATCCAGTTGCCCGACTGGCTGATGACGCGGTGAACCAGTCCTTCGGCAGGCGGAGCGCCCGCCAGTCCGCCGTTCATCGCTGCCCCGGCGCTTTCGCCGAAAATGGTGACGCGCGAAGGATCGCCGCCGAAAGCTGCGATATTGTCCTGCACCCATTGCAACGCGGCGATCGCATCGCCCATTGCCTGGTTGCCGCTCGCGCCGTGCGGGCTGGCGGCAGTGAGTTCCGGGTGCGCCATGAAGCCGAGCACGCCGGTGCGGTAGTTGAAGGTGACGACTACGACGCCCTTGTCGGCAAGATAGTCGCCGTGGCTGAACGGAGCCGAGCCGCCGCCTTCGTTGTAGGCACCGCCGTAGAGCCAGACCA
Source organism: Erythrobacter sp. (assembly GCA_019739335.1). Classification (NCBI taxonomy): domain Bacteria; kingdom Pseudomonadati; phylum Pseudomonadota; class Alphaproteobacteria; order Sphingomonadales; family Erythrobacteraceae; genus Erythrobacter; species Erythrobacter sp. The sequence continues at coordinate 176,887 of CP073261.1, read as the reverse complement.
TCACCGGCAGGTTTTCCGCTCCGCTCACGGCCGGGGTCCAGACGTTGAGGTAGAGGCAGTCCTCCGAAGTCGGCGGACTGTCGGGCATGTCGGTGGCGGAGTTGACCGGGAAGCGCTGCGGGGCCGGGTTCTGTACGCAATTCGCGCCCCAGCTATCCGCCATGCGGATACCCTCCCAGTTGGCGGCAGGCTGCGGCATTTCCCAGCGGAGGTCGCCCACCGGCGGTGCGGCGAAGGGAATGCCCTTGAACACCGTCACGCCTTCGACTGCCGGGCTTTCCACTCCGCGCAGCAGACCGTTCGCCGTTCGCACCGGGCCGGTTTCGATGGATGCACGCACGGCGACGGGTTCTCCCACGGCTTCGGTGGTGGCGGTCTGGGCCACGCTACCGGTGGTGGCACAGGCGCTCGCCCCGGCCAGCGCGAGGCCGGCCAGGGTGACTTTCAACAGCTTGCCTTGCATGGCTTAGGAACCTTCGCCTTCACCCGCGCCGCCTTCGGTGTTCTCGACACCTGCAGCGGCGGCAGTGATGTAGTTGCGGATCTGGACATTGCCTTCGTGGCAGGCATATTCGAAGAACTGGTATTCCTCGTTGCGCGTCCAGTCGAGCCGCGCGGTCCACGGGGCGGTGTAGACTACCGGATCGGTATAGGTCAGCTCATAGACGATGTGATCGGCATTGGTCATCGTCAGCCGTTCCACCACCACAGCCTCTGGCGAAGTGGGAATGGTGTTGAACGGTGGCACGCCCATGGTCGCCATGTTGAGCGGGGAAGGGCCGCGTTCGGCAACGTTCTCGGTGGCGGAATCGCCGTCCTCGATATTGGTCGTCTCGATCACCAGCGTATTGCCATCCCAGTAGCCGATCGACTGGCCCATCCATGCGCGCACTTCGGCAGGCCAGCGCATTGCCGCGCGTTCCGCCGGATCGTTGACGATCGGGATGATCCGCGCGTCATGGATCATTTCCAGCGAGATGATGACATAGCCGGGGGCCTGCATCACGCGGATGCCGTTGTTGTAGCGGAACGGGAACATTGATGCCGGAAAGCCGCGCGTGACGCAGCGATCCCAGGTGTCGAAATCGTCCACCCAGTCGAAATGCGTGTTGGGCGTCCAGCTCGAACGGCCTGCGCGATACATTTCCTGTGCCCACTCGGTCATCGCCGGCAACTGGCCATTGGCGGGGGAGACCAGCAGCGAAGTGCGGCGACCCGAAGCATCGCTCTCCACCCAGTGGCCGAAGCCGATGGTGCCAGCCTCGTCCTCTGCGGCGTAGCGTTCGTCCGATCCGCTCGCCTGCGCCAGTCGCGCCTGGTATTCCTCGTCGGTCAGGTAGAACCGGTCCCCGAACTGCGCCGGGCGCTGCATCGGCAGGCTGGCGATATTGTCGATCGGGAAAGTACCGCGCAGGTCCGGATCGCCCCAGCTGGTGCGCGCGGGATTGTAGTCGGTGGGCACCGGAGCGATGGTGGTGAGATCGTCCGGGATCACGTCTTGCGCCGCGACAGGGGTGGCAAAGGCGAACATTGAGGCGGACACAATCGCCAATGTCTTGAAAGTGTTACGGGCCATCATTCAGTCTCCTCGCGAATTGCTGTTCTGGGTACCGCGGCTGGCCGGGTCCATCGCCGGGGGCGGCCCGGCGTTCGGATCGACCGGATCGACCATGCGGCCACGGGCATATTCCTGCTGCCGTTGCGCCCGATCGGCGGTGATATAATTGCGCACCTGCACGTTCCCTTCGTGGCAGGCGTATTCGTAGAATTCATAGCTCTCGTCGCGCGACCAGTTCACGCGAGTGGTGAAATCACCCTGCCAGATCACCGGATCGGCATAGTGCATTTCATAGGTGATCGTATCCGGCCCGATCATGTGGAAGCGCTCCGTTACCACCACCTGCTCGCTCATCGGGATGGTATTGTTGGGGGGCACTCCGCGCGTTGCCATGTTGAACACGCTGGCCCCCGGCTGGATATTCGTGGTGACCACTTCGAGCGTGTTGCCATCGACCCAGCGGCCCCGGCTGTTGCCGAACCAGCCGGAAAGGCCTGCCGGCCACGCCTCGTCCTGCCCCGCCACCGGGATCACCCGCGTGCCGAGCATTTCGAGATTGATTACCACGTAGCCGGGCGACTGGAAGATGCGGATGCCGTTGTTGTAGCGGAACGGAAACATCGAAGCGGGAAAACCGCGCGTGGCGCAGCGATCCCAGCTGTCGAAATCGCTCACCCAGTCGAAATTCTGCCCGCCGACCCAGCTAGAGCGCATCAGCGCGGCGCGACGGATGCCTTCCGCCGTCATCGCGGGCAAGCGACCACTTGCAGGCTCGACGATCATCGAAGTGCGGCGGCTGCCCGCCTGATACTCGATCCAGTGGCCAAGCCCGATAGTGCCTTCCTGATCCTCGCTCTCGTAGGCTTCTTCGAGCTGGTCGACTCGACCTTGCTCGCTGGCAATTTCCGCTTCGGTCTTCCAGAACCGGTCACCATATTGCTCCGGGCGGTTGATCGGCAGTTCGGCAATATCGTTGAGTGGCCAGGTGCCACGAAAATCGGGATCGCCCCAAGCAGTAGTTCCCGGCGGGTAATCGTCCGGCACGGGCGGCATGGTGGTGAGGTCTTCTGGTACCTCCTGCGCTGCGAGCGGGCCAGCAAGCAGCGCGAGGCAAAGGAGAGGAAGGGCGCGGCGCATCATTCGGCTACGGCTGCTGCAGCCGCCGCGCGCTCGGCACGGCTGGCGGTGATGTAATTGCGGACCTGCACATTACCTTCGTGGCAGGCGTATTCGAAAATTTCGTAGGCATCGTCGCGCTGCCATTCGAGGCGCGCCGACCAGGGGGCGGTGAAGACCACCGGATCGGTCCAGGTGAATTCGTAGATAATTGCGTCCGGCCCAACCATGTGGAAGCGCTCCACCAGCACGGCACTGGCGCTGACGGGCGTATCGTTCTCGCGCGGGGAGCCGGTGGTGCCGATGTTGGTGGCGCTGGGGCCGGGGCGGAAATTGCGGGTTTCCACCCGCAGCGTGTTGTGATCTTCCCACGTCCCACGGCTGTCGCCCAGCCACTGGCCCACGGCGGCGGGCATATGCGCGCTGCCATCGGTGGGGATCATCCGCACTTCGTGGACCATCTCCATCTGCAGGGCGACCAGCCCAGGCGACTGGAATATCCGCATCCCGTTGTTGTACATGAAGGGGAACATGCTCGCGGGCAGGCCACGCGTGATGCAGCGGTCCCAGCTGTCGAAATCGTCCACCCAGTCGAATTGCTGATCCGCAGCCCAGGTCGAATTCATCGCGTCGGACAGTCGCTGGCCTTCGGGCGTGTAGGCGGGGAGCTGGCCGTTGGCGGGCGAAGTGATCCAGCTGGTCCGGCGGTTGGCGGCGGCGACTTCGGCCCAATGGCCGATGCCCATGGTGCCGGAGGAGTCCTCGTTCTGGTACCGCTGTTCCAGCGCCGCGACGGTTTCCGCGCGGGCGGCGAATTCTTCCTCGGTCAGCAACTGGCGATCGCCGAACTCCGGCGGGCGCTGGAACGGGGTGCGGCCATTGAGATGGTCGATCGGCCAGCCGCCGCGGAAATCGGGCTCGCCCCAACTGGTGCGGGCGGGCTGGTATTCGTTCGACGGCGCGGGAAGCTGCGTCAGGTCTTCGTCCTGCGCATGGGCCGGGCCGCTGGCGAGCAGCATGGCCGATGCGAGGAGCAGGGCCGACCGCGCAAGCATTACTGCGCGCCCTCCGGCAGGGCGAAAGTGACGTAGCGGCTCGGCCCCGGTTCGGGCAGGCCCAGCCCGCCGAGGAAGTGGCCCACGCCGCCGACCGGCAACGTGATGAATTGCCGTCCATCGACTTCATAGACCGCAGGCACGCCTTCCGTCCCGGCGTCGAAGCGGTGCTCCCAAAGGATCGCGCCGGTATCGGCATCGCGGGCGCGGAAGGCGCGGTCGCTGGCGGTGTTGACGAACAGCAGGCCACCCGCCGTGGCAACCGGGCCGGAGCGCGGCGTCTGCGCGCCGACCCCGGTGATGCCCCGCGCTTCCAGCGTCATGATCTCGCCGTTGGGGATCGAATAAAGCTGTTCGCCGGTGTTCATGTCATAGGCGGTGAGATTGGAGAACGGCGGCTTGATCGCCACCATGCCGTTGCTTTGCAGCATGAAATTGACCGGCCAGCGATAGGGAATGTTGTCCTCATCGGCATTGGGCATGGCTTCGAGGGCCGAGGCGCGGGTATCGGCCTGGATGCGCAGCATCAGCGGCAGTTCGCGGCTGACGATGTAGAGCCGCTGGCGTTCGGGATCGACCGAGACGGTGCCCCAGTTCGCTCCGCCGTTGTGGCCGGGGAAACCGATGGTGCCCTGGATGCTCGGCGGCACGAACGGACCCTGGCCGGAATCTGGTCGCGAATTGGCGAACAGTTCGCGCAGCGCTGCCTGATCGGCTTCGGGCAGGTAGGGGTTGATGTCGTCCACCGTGAACTGCTGCCGCATGTAAGGCTGCGGCCAGCTCGGGATCGGCTGGGTGGGGCTGGCGTGTTCGCCGGGCACGTCGCTGGCGGGGACGGGGGTTTCGACCACATCCCAGATCGGTTCACCCGTGCGACGGTCGAAGGCGAAAATGTAGCCGTGCTTGGTTACCTGCACCACAATCGGCACCTGTTCGCCATTGCGGGTAATGGTCATCAGCTTGGGCGCGACCGGCAGGTCGAAATCCCACAGGTCGTGGTGGACGATCTGGTAATGCCAGATGCGCTCGCCGGTCTCGGCATTGATGGCGATCAGCGAATTCCCGTAGAGATTGTCGCCCTCGCGATTGCCGCCGTAGAAATCGTAACGCGGGGTGCCGGTGGGGATGAAGACGATGCCCAGCTCGGTATCGATCGTGCTTTCGGACCAGTTGTGAACCCCGCCGAACTGGCTGCGGTCCTCGCTTTCGGGCCATGTTTCATAGCCGAATTCGCCTTCGCGCGGTATGACGTTGAAAGTCCATTGCAGCGCTCCGGTGCGCACATCGTAGGCGTGGATATTGGCGGGCGCGCTGGCGTAGTCATAGGCACCAGCGGGCAGGCTCATGATGATGGTATCGCGGTAGATCCGTCCCGGATTGCTCGTCTGCAAAGGCGCGGCGGGGGTGGCGATATCGTCCGGCAGGGCTTCGCGCAGGTCTACCCCGCCTTGGCTGCCGAAGGTGGGGATGACCTGCCCGGTGGCGGCGTTCACCGCGCGCAGCAGGCCGTTGTTGAGCACCATCAGCCGCTCGTCACCCGCGCCGTCGGTCCAGTAATTGATCCCGCGCGTGCCGATCCGGCCTTCGAGCGTGCTGACCCAAATCTGTTCGCCGGTAGCCGGATTGAGCGCCACCAGTTGCCCGGCACCGTTGATCACGTACATGCGCCCCCCGGCGACGACCGGGTTGAACAGCGGCGGCTGGCCTTCGCCGGTGGGAAATTCCCACGCCACTTCGAGCTGGGCGACGTTGCTGCGGTTGATCTGGTCGAGCGCGGAATACTGCGAGGAGTCGCCGCCGCCGAGATAGCCGTCCCAGCTTTCGTGATCGAAGCTGGCACCGGGTTCACTGGCATTGGCGGAGGCACTGGCCATGTCGCCCGACGGCGTGGTGGCGCAGGCGGCGAGCGCCAGTCCGAGCGAGGCGGCCAGCAGCAGGCGGACCCTGCGGCCCTGAACGCGGCGGTTGATGGTGGAAATGCCCAAACCCTTGCTCCCGGCAAATTGCGCAGGCCATGCGGCCCGTCTTCGTTGAGTCTGTCCTAGCCGGATTCGGGCGGAGTCAACAAGGGTGAAACGGCAGCCAAATTGATATTATCCGAAATTTTCGGACTAAGTCACCTTGAGGCAGTGGCGGGAGGCTATTCCGCCGCCGCTTCCGACTGCATCTGGTGGCCCGCCACTTTGCCTTCGATGGCTGCGGTTGCGCCCTCGATCGGGCGTTCGCCCACGGAATCGCCTTGGAAGATCGTCGAAGTGCTCATCTGCCCGTTGGCCGCCAGCGTAAGCGTAACCGTGTCCATCGAGCGGTTTTCCCAGAACCAGCCGTGGATGCCGGTAAAGGCGGGCGTATAGGTCCCGCGCATTTCCTGCGCCGTGTCTACACCGTAGCTTTCGGTCAGTTCCTCGCCGCCTTCAAAGGGATGCGCATGCATATCGTAGGCGACGGGTGCGCTGGCCTGCCAGCGGAAGGTCATCGGTGCGCCTTCGGGCATGGTGTACTTGAATTCGACCGATTCGAACGGGCCGAGCTCGATCTGCCAGGCATCGGCTACGCCCTCGGCAGGCGGGAGGTCGGCGCTGGAAAGCACCAGCACATCTTGCTGCGCCATTCGCGCCATTCCGCGCTCGAGCTCCTCGCCCACCGGGTCAGCGATTTCGGTCAGGCCAAGCTGTTCGCCCACGCCGGTGGGATCGTAGCCCATCTCGGCGGGCAGGACGACGAAGACGGCCAGCGCTCCGGCAAGGACGACTCCGGCGGCGATAAGAGCGGTTTTGTTCATGACGAGAGATATCCTGCAATTTGATAGGCGGTCAGCGCAAGCCCGACCATGATGAGAGCCACATTGGCGGCGAATGCGTAGCGCTTGAAACTGGCCGAATGCCGCCACGCGCCGAGCAGGAGCACTACCAGCGTCAGCACGATCACTTGCCCCAGTTCGACCCCGACATTGAAGGCGATCAGGTTGGTGAGCAGCCCGTTGGGCGACATCTCCAGGTCCATCACCTTGGTCGCCAGTCCCAGCCCGTGGAACAGCCCGAAGATCAGCACCGCCACGCGGGTATCGAAGCGCCAGCCGATCCGGGCGAAGCCGCCCACGTTTTCGACCCCTTTGTACACCACCGACAGGCCGATGATCGCATCAATGATGAAGGCATTCGCGCCCACGCCGAGCAGGACTCCCCCGAGCAGAGTGAGCGAATGGCCGAGCGTAAACATCGAGACGTAGAGCACCACGTCCTTCAGCCGGGTGAGGAAGAACACCACCCCGACAAGGAAGGCAATGTGATCGTACCCGGTCACCATGTGCTTGGCGCCGAGATAGAGGAACGGGATCACCGCGGGGCCGTCGGTGGACTGGACGAAGGCCTTGTCCCCTTCGGCCACATCGTGCGCAAAGGCAGGGGCGGCGATCAGCAGGACGCAGAGCGCCAGCGCGCAGGCGAGCGGGCGCAGGTTGGGCGCGGGATCAGCTTTCTGCGAGATCATCTACCGTCATGCCTTCGGGCAGGACTTCGGGCGGATACATCTGGTGGCAGGCGCGGCAGACGTTGTAGACCGTCCCGCCCTCGGCAAACACCGCCTCCGGGTCCTTCGCCACGGCAGCGGCTTCGGCGCGGGCAGCGGCATCGACCAGCCCCTGCGCATAGGCGTGCCAGTCGGCTCCTCGCCCATAGGTATAGGCGGGACTCCCCAGCACTTCACCCAGTTCGCCCAGCCGCTCCGCCGAAGCGCGCACAGCTTCCCATTCGGCATCGGTCTGCGGGCGAATATCGCGTTCCTCAACCGTGCCGTCGGGCATCAGCTCGCTTTCGTACTTCACTGATCCCCAGTATATATCGGCAGCGGGCTGGACATGATTGGCCATCAACTGCTGCGGGGTGCCGAGCGGCGTTTCCGGCGCTTCTTCGGCGCAGGCGGCGAGTGCGAGCAGGGCGCAGGCGAGGATGATTGTGTCCGGCTTCATGGCGGTTATCCTTGGGGAAAGGCGGCTTGTCAGGCTGGCCTGCGGCTGATAATGGGCGCGCTTGTTGACAATGTCCAGTTTTTTACATGCCGTGACACCTGCGTAAATGCGCGGTAAACCTTGTCCTTGATAGAATGCAAATTGACTGATGCCAATTTCTGCGGAATTGGCCCTACCGGATCGAAAGGCTTTGATGATGGCGAATGTGGCGAACAACTGGGGCAAGGGTGCGCTGATGGCGCTGGGCGCAGCGGCACTGGCCGTGCCGCTCTACGGTGCGATTGCGCAGGAGCACGATCATTCCGCCCATGCGCATGACGGTGCAGGCGATGTCGAGCCACTGACGGCCGAGCAGATCGCCGCCAGCCGCCAGGTTTTCGCCACCTATAGCTGCGGCGCCTGCCACGTAATGGCCGATGCGGGCGGGAATGGCCATATCGGTCCGGCGCTGGACGGCAACGATGGGCTGAGCGTCGAATATGTCACCCAGATCATCAGCAACGGGCAGGGCGCGATGCCCAGCTTCGGCGGGATGGTGACAGAGGAAGAGATCGATACGCTGGCCCGCTATATCGTAGAAGCCAAGGCCGAATGATCGCCCGAGACATTTAGAAAGCGGAAGGGGGCTTTGCGGCCCCCTTTTTCGTTTCAGTTCTCGCCGCGCGCCGTCCTTGAGTTCGGCCCCACCTGCGCGAAGTAATTGGTCACGCCATCCGGATCGTTGAGCCAGACAGTTGTCAGGTCGAACCCGGTCAGCCGGTTGAGCGGAGTTTCCACCGCCACCCCGCGATAGTCCCCGCGGGCCGCCGCCAGCGCGGCGTCGTTCACCACATACTGAATCCCCGAGCTACCGGTGTCCCCCGGCAGACCGGGGCCGACTTCGTGCAGCCAGAGCGTCGTTTCGGCATGGCGGAAGGGATGGCGGGTCACGCCCAGATGCGTCGCCTCACTCGCCGCGCCTTCGTCCAGCCCGACAAAATCGCGATAGAATACGCGGCTGGTGGCGAGGTCTGAGACGGCGATGCCTACGCCAACGCCATCGTCCGAATGGTCTGACGCGCCGGGCAAGATCGCAATCTCGATGGTCAGTCCGGCAGGATCGGTGAGCGTCGCTACTTGCGAACCATCCGCCAAGGTAACGAACTGCGGGGCGGGAAGCCCGGCCGCGACAAACCGCTCTGCCACCACGCCCGCATCGGGAAAGGTGAAACGCAGGTAGCGGATGCCGGTGCCGCCGGTCACGCCGCCGGAGAGATCGTAACTGCGATCCCCCTGCTGCCCAGCCGAGAGCTTCACCTGCCCGCTGCCCACTCCGGTCAGGATCATCTGCTGGGTGCTGGTCAACTGGATCGGATTGAGCGAACGCAGCGCCAGTGCCTCGGTGTAGAACCGCACCATGTCCGCTGTCACCTCGCGCGGGAAGCGGCGGAACACGTTCATCGAATCCTGCGTGTACAGCGCGCGGTTGCTTTCCTGCAATTGCGCCTCGCTCAGTTCCCCCGGCGCATAGGCAAGATCGCCCGACGTATCGAGCAGCGCGCCTTCCGGCGTGCGGACCTGCGCGCTTTCTTCCGATAAGGCCCAGACGATCAGGCTCTCATTGTTGCGCGGCCCCTGCGGCCCCATCAGCGGCGGGCCGAAGCCCGATCCGGCGGCGACCACGGCCAGATACTGCCGCCCGTCGCTGCCGAGATAGCTCATCGGAATGGTGTTCGCGGCGTATTCGAGCTCCTCCTGCCACACCAGCTCACCACTGGCGGAATCGAAGGCGCGGAACATCCGGTCGTCGGTCGCGCCGATGAACACCAGCCCGCCCGCCGTCACCATCGGTCCGCCGAAGGTATTGTTCGATCCGGTATTGGCCCGCTCCGGACCCAGCTGCGGCGTGGTGCCGAGATTGCTCGCCCAAGCGATTTCCCCGCTGTTCGCGTCCACCGCCAGCAACCGGCCCCATGGCGGGCGGATGCAGGGGAGGGTGACGCGGGTGCCATCCTCGGCGGTGAAGCTGGCGGAAAAGGAGGAGTACGCCCCCGGTCCGCTCAGCGATCCGCGATCGTAGGGCTGGGTCGATCCCTCGGCCCCGCGCCCGTAGTTCCCGTCCGGATCACGCGCCTCGATCCAGCCGATCGAGCCGCTTTCGGTCGTGTTGATGAAGACATAGCCCGTTCGCGGATCGACCGCGCTGCCGCCCCAGTTGGAGCCGCCGTTGTGCGGCAGGTTGATGCTTGCGCGCGGAGGATCGCCCTCTTCGTGCAGGAAGAACGGGGTGAACGGTCCGGCGTTGAAGAAGGTGCCGCCGTAGCTGTCGAGCAAGGCGCGGCAGGCGGCGGCATGTTCGGCAGTGGTGTCGCCCACCGTCACCACATCGGTGGGATTCCACCACATCCGGCTGAGCGGGGCGGGCGCGGTGGGGATCGGCTGGGTGGGGGAATACCATTCGCCGGGAACATCGGCGGCGGCGACCAAGTGTTCCTCCACGCCGTGAACCGGCTCCCCGGTGCGGCGGTCGAGGATGTACATCAGCCCCGGCTTGCCCGTTTGAGAGAGGGCAGGGATCGTCTCGCCGTTTACCGTCACATCCACCAGCACCGGCGGGGCGGGCAGGTCCCAGTCCCACAGGTCGTGGTGGATGGTCTGGAAGTGCCAGCGGTACTCGCCGGATTGCAGATCGACGGCTAGCACCGAGTTGCCGAACAGGTTGTCCCCCGGTCGGTCCCCGCCGTAGTAATTGGGCGCGGGGCTGCCGAGCGTCATGAACAGCAGGCCGGTTTCCTCGTCGAAGGTGGAATACCAGACCCACATGTTGTTGCCGGGGCGGTTCCGCCAGCCGTCGTCGAGCCATGTTTCGTGCCCGACCTCGCCCGGCTGGGGCACGGTGTTGAAGCTCCACAGCATCTCGCCGGTGACAGCGCTGAAGGCGCGGGTGTTGCCCAGTGGCCCGGTCGAGACTTCCGGGGTGGAAGCGCCGATCACCAGCACATCGCGGAAGATCGAGGGCGAGTAGGAATAGCGCACGTCGAATGGCGTGCGACCGTTGTCGCCGAAGCTCGCGACCAGTTCGCCCGTTTCCGCACTGATGGCGACGATCTCGTTGCCGCCGTTGTAGAACAGCCGTGCACCGTGTTCGCCATCGCCCGGCCAGTAAGCGACATGGCGGCGCACCGTGGTGCCCGTCACTTGGTGCCGCCAAAGCTCGCGCCCGGTGTGCGCTTCCAGCGCCACCACCGCATCGCCGAGGGGCAGGTACATCACGCCATCGACCACCACCGGCACCGTGCCCGCCAGCACCAGCCCGCCGCCGTCAGGGCGAAGACGGAATTCCCACGCGCGTTCGAGCTGATCGACATTCGCGCGGTCGATCTGTTCGAGCGGAACATACCGCTGCCCGCCCGCATCGCGCGCATAGAGCGGCCAGTCGCCAGCGGGAACCTCCTGCGCACCGACAGAGGTGGTGAGCAGCAGGGCGAGCACGGCCAAGGACCGTCTGGAGCGGATAATCACTGGCTTTCCTCCTCCGCTGCGCAGCGGGCAGCACGGGAGTGATAGGCAGGGAGAGCCCGCGAGTCTATCGGGCAAAGTCAATCTCTGGGGCGCTGATCCGCTCCGATTTCGATCAACACATCAGCCCGCGCGGGCATTTCGGCCAGCATGTGCCGCGTCAGCCGCTCGTAGTGCGAGATGAAGCGGACCAGCTCTTCCTCGTCGAGCAGGCCGGTGCCCACCGGATTGAGATCGGCCAGCTTCTGTTCCTGCAACCGCCGGTTGGCGAGCACGGCATCGAAGCTGTCCACCTTCAGCATCACCAGCATGTCGAGCAGGCGGAACAGCCTGGCATAGTCCTCGCCCAGCCAGTGGTTGACGAGGGTGCGCCACACTCCGTCGCGGTCTTCCTCTGCCTCCAGCACATTGATCGGGCGCTTGAGCTTTTCCGGCGGCTGCGGCGCGGCGCCGACGCACCAGCCTTCGAACAGCAGCACGTCCACTGGGCCGGTGACGCGAGTGACATCGTTCGCGCGATCGTCAAAGGCCTTTTCGAAGCGCGGAATTTCGAACGCGCGGCCTGCCAGCACGTCCTCGATGATGCTGAAGGCGAGGGCGACGGCGTGGGTTCCCGGCACCCCGCGTGTCGCGAAAAGCGGGTGGACTTCGGCGGCCAGTTGCAGCCGCTCGGCATGGGTGAGGTAGAGATCGTCGAGCGAGAGGGTGACGGCGCGTAAGGATCGTTGCCGGAGTAGCACTTCGAGGAACCGGCAGACGGTTGTCTTGCCGCTCCCCTGCGCGCCATTGATCCCGACAATCAGCGGACTCCGGCTGGTCGCATTGCGGGCGATCTGGGTGGCGAGTGGTTGCCAGTGCTGTTCCACCACCTTGCGGTAATCGGCGGGGAGGCGTTCGGCGGCGATCAGCTCGGCAATAGGGTCACTCATGCGACGCGATCTGGCAAATCCTCGCCGTTCGCGAAAGCCTCCACATTCGCCAGCGCGCGCATTCCCATCGCCTCGCGGGTTTCCGCCGTGGCGCTGCCAAGGTGCGGCAGCAGGACCACGTTTTCGAGCGCGAGCAGGGAAGGGGGAACCTGCGGTTCGTGCGGGTAAACGTCCAGCCCTGCGCCTGCCAGCTGGCCCGATTGCAGCGCCGCCGCCAGCGCATCGTGATCCACCACCCCGCCGCGCGCGGTGTTGATGAGGTAGCTGCCGCGCTTCATTGCCGAGAGGGCTGATGCGTCGATCAGGTTCGCAGTTGCTGCCCCGCCGGGGACGTGCAGCGAAACCACATCCGAGAGGGCTAGGAGGGCGTTGAGATCAGGGCAAAACTGCGCCTCCAGCGCGGCCCCTTCCGCACTTTCCTGCCGCGCATAATAAGCAATTCGCATCCCGAACCCGTGCCTGGCCCGCGCGGCTACCGCCTGCCCGATCCGCCCGAAGCCGACCACGCCCAGAACTTTGTCGCGCAGGCTCGCCCCGACCAGATGTGTCGGTCGCCAGCCGGACCACTTTCCGGCACGCAATTCGCGCTCGCCTTCTCCCGCGCGGCGGGTGGCCATCAGCATCAACGTGAGCGTCAGATCGGCCGTCGCATCGGTCAGCACGCCGGGTGTGTTGGAGACAGCAATCCCCTTTCCCTTCGCCGCCGCCAGGTCGATATGATCGTAGCCCACACCATAGTTCGCGATCAGCCTGCACCGGCTTCCGCCCGCGATCACCCCCGCATCTATCCGGTCCGAGACCGTCGGGCAGAGCACATCGAATGCGCCCATCGCACTAGCCAGCTCCTGCTGGCTCAACGGCTTGTCGAACGGATTGAACACCGCGTCGAAATGCGCGGCAAGCGTCCGCTCGACCTTTTCGGGCCAGCGCCGGGTGACGAGGACACGCAGGCGATCAGCCATTGCGCGCAATCATCGCCGTTTCCGCCTGCGTCGAAGCGGGGCCGGTGTTGCGCTTGTAAATCCCGCCCTTGCCGGGGTCGCGATTGAACAAAGGCGGATCGCCGGGGCGCTCCTCCAGTCCGTAAAGGTTGAACAGGCCCGGATGCTGGCCAAGCCCGCCAAAGAGCGCGCATACCCGCTCGATCCAGCCGCGCAGGGGATCGTCCGCCGCCAGCGCCGGAACCTGCGCCAGTGAGGCGAGCCAGAGGAAGCTGCCGATGATCCGGTAATCGGCGTAGTTGGGCGAAGCGCCGCCGAGGAAATCCGCTTCGCGCAGCGCCACCCGCAGCGGCTCCAGCGCGGCGGAAATCGCGGGCAGGCGATCCGCGCGCCCGGCCTGCAAGTCCTCCAGCCTGCCGCCCAGCATCACTTCGCGCGAACTGGTAACGTAGTCCCTGTCATGCTCGAAGCAGACGTTGCGGTAATCGGCACAGTAACTGCGCATCCACGGGCCTACCGCAGCGGGCCAGAACCACGCATCCAGCGCCCGCGTCATCACCGCCACGCTTTCGTGGGGGATCAGCGCTGGGCGATCGGGATATGTCGCGTCGAGATATTCGACGATACCCCAGCTATCGAGCACCCATTGGCCGTCATCGACAATCGCAGGCAGCCGCTCGGTCTTCCCGCCGGTACGCTCGAGGATTCCGGTGAAGCCGCCACCGACAATGTCCAGATCGAAGCCCTTGTGCGCCACCGCGAACTTGGTCGCCCAGACGAACGGGCTGATCGTCGCCCCGGTTGACACCTGCAAATCGTACAGGGTGATGGTGTTGTTAGCGGCCATTTTGCGGCTCTCCCTTCTCCTGCGCGCTTGCTAGCGGCGGCGCGGACAAAGTCAAAGTCCAAGTCAGGATCAGGCCAACTTGGCTTCTTCCAGCTTGACCAGATGCCACAGCGTTTCGAGGACCGGCGCGACCACGCCCACTTCGCGCCCCGCCTGAACGATGGCCCCGTTGATCGCATCGACTTCGGTGCGGCGGCGGGCGTGGAGGTCTTGCAGCATCGAAGGTTCGTGGTCGGCATGATCGGTCATGCTGACTTCGGTCAGGTCATGGATCGGCTGCGGATCGACCATGATCCCGCAGGCGCGCGCTACCGCCACGCCTTCGTTCACCGCAGCAGTGATGGTGGCGCGCGATTCGGGGTTGGCACCGAGGAAGCCCGGCGTGCGGCGGGTGAGTGCGCAGAGCGGGTTCATCGTGGCGTTGAAAATCGCCTTCGACCAGATCCCGGCGTGAATGTGTGGATCGAGCACGGTTTCAAGCCCGCCCTTAGTGAGCAGGGCGGCAACTTGCCCCGCAAAGGCGGGATCGCCGCTGAACGCCGGGTAAAGCTTGGAATAGCCTTCCCCATGACTGCGGATGCGGCCCGGCCCGACGAGGTCGCTTGGCAACATGCTCGCGCCAACCAGCACGCGCTCGTCAGGAACGAACTCCGCCAGTCGCCGGTCATTGCCGAGCCCGTTCTGGAGGCTGAGCAAGTGCGTGTGCCCGCCGATGGCGGCGGCAATGCCTTCGAGCGCGGCCTGGGTGTGAAAGGTCTTGGTGAACACCATCACCAGATCGACCGGCTCGCTGATATCCGGCGGAATCGCGGCACGGATCGGCAGGCGTTCGACGCCGCTGCGCAGATCGACTTCCAGCCCCTGCACATTGATCGCGCCGACATGCTCGGCGTTCACATCCACGAGCGTCACATCGCAGCCGGCGCGGTGGAAGGCCGCGCCGAACAGGCACCCCATCGCGCCCGATCCCAGCACCAGCACTTTCATGCAACATCACCCAGCAGGTGCGGGCCGAGCGCGAGCAACATCCGCGTATCGATGCCCACCCCGCGCGCGCGGAAGGCCGAAATGACCTGCGGAAAATCCGCCAGGCCCACCCGGTGGACTGTAATATCTTCCTCCTCAACTCCGCCGCCGGGCCCTACCTTGGTCAAGCCGGTCGCCTTGAGCAGGGTGAAGCCTTCGTCGGTCATCCCGGGGGAGGAGTTGAAATCGCCCACAACTTCCCACTGCGCAGCGGCATAGCCGGTTTCTTCCTCCAGTTCGCGCTTGGCAGCGCGCAGCGGATCGTCGTCAGCGCCGCCGGCGTCGTCGCCGACTAGTCCGGCGGGGAGTTCAAGGCTCATGCATCCCAGCGCCACCCGATATTGTTCTACGAGAATGATATGCCCGTCTTCCACCGCGACGATCACTGCCGCGCGGATGTTGCCCTTGCGGCTGACATATTCCCACCGGCCGCGCTTCTTGGCGGTGATCCAGTCTCCTTGCCAGGCAATCTGTTCGGGGGCGTCGGCGTCAGGTGTGCTCATTTCTCCGCGCTATAGAACCGTCACACCTCGATCAAGCGGTCCGGCAATTCGTTCGTATCGTCCACCCGGCGGGGGAAATGCTCTGCCAGCACCTTGCCCACGTCACGCACGCCTGCGGCGATCCCTTCCGCCACGCAACCCTTGCGAATTTCGGCGAGCATGTCCGCCATCGCCTCGCCCCAGACTTCGGCGGGCACGAGCAGGGCGATGGAATCGTCGGCAACGATTTCCGCCCGGTGCTCGCGCATCGAGAGGTAGAGCATCACCCCGGTCCCGCCGTGCGTGCGCCCTTCCGCGCCGACCTTGAACAGCCGCACGGCCTTGTCATGCACGCGCTGGCGCTTCACCGGGGCGGGGACGAACAGGAAAGTCAGCCTGTCCCAGCTCAGCAGCAGCCACACAGCGACGAATTTCAGGAGGCCAAGCGCCAGCACCCAGGCGATCACTTCGCCATAGGTATGCTCGATGCTCCAGCCACCGAGCAGCCAGTCGATCTTGCCGAGCAGGAAATCGGGGAAAAGCGCAAACACGCTCATCGCGGTGAACGATGCCGCCACTGCCCAGACCAGCACCACGTCTGAATATCCGTCCGAACGGTCGGCGATCACAGGAACGATCTCGCCACTGGTGGCCAGTTCGGCCTCGCGCACAGCTGCGGAGACAATCGCGTGCTGTTCTGCATTCAGCCAGGCCATCACCATCCCCCCGAAGCGCCGCCGCCGCCGGACATTCCGCCGCCGAACCCGCCAAAACCGCCGCCTCCGCCGCCGCCAAAGCCGCCTCCGCCGCCCCAGCCACCGCCGCCGCCCCAATCGTCATTATCGGTAACGCCGCGTACGATCGCCTTGCCCGCTTCCCACAGGATGATGTCGCCGACAACACCGCCGACGCCACCGCGGAAGCGCCGCTTGCGCCCCCGGTCCGAAAGCGCGGGGAGGACGAAGAAGAACAGCAGGAAACCGGCCCAGATCAGCGTGCCGATAGGAAATCCTCCTTCGCTGCGTTCCTGTTCGGCAGCGGCCTGCGCGGCTTCCTCAATGGCGACGGCGTCCTCCGGGCTGGTAGCAAGGTGGGCGAGAATGGCATCAACGCCGGCGATCACCCCGCCGTCATAATCCTCGGTCTTGAAGCGTGGGGTGATGACATCCCGGATGACCCGCCCGGCCATAATCCCGCCGAACCACGGATGCAGGCCATAGCCGACCTCGATCCGCATTTGCCGCTCGTTGGGAGCGATCAGCAGCAGCAGGCCCGTATCGCGCTGCGCCCCGCCGATGCCCCATTCGGCAAACAGCGCGGTGGCGTAAGGTTCGATTTCCGAGCCACCGAGACTCGGCACGGTCGCTACGATAATCGCCTGCCCGGTAAGACGGTTATGCTCGCGCAACTGCGCGTCAAGTCGCGCTTCGGTCGCGTCGGACAGGATGTTCGCATTGTCCAGCACCGGGCCTTGCGGAGCTGGGGGGAAATCGTAGGTCTGGGCATGAGCCGGACCTGCCAGCGCGGCGAACAATGTCGCCAGCGCCAGCAGGAATACGCGAAGGGAATGGTTCACCGTGCCCGCCGCCCTCAGGCGCCAGCGCCGGTGATGTTATCGAACTCGACTTCCGGGTTCTCTTCCGCACCCTCGGCTGCTTCGAAGTATTCCAGCGGTTCCGCGCCGTGGATGATGTTCGCGCCGATGGTGGAAGGGAAGGTGCGGATTTCGGTGTTATAATCGCGAGCGGTCTCGTTGTAGCGGCCGATTTCGGTGTTGATCATGTTGTTCGACTGCTCGATCTCCACCATCAGGTCGGCAAAGCGCGCGTTGCTCTGGAGGTCGGGATAGGCTTCCACGATGGTGCGCAACTGCCCGAGCGCCTGGGTCAGTTCGTTTTGCGCCTCGTTGAAGCGCTGGAATTCTTCCGGGTTTGAGAGATCATCGGTGGTGATGTTGATCGACGTAGCGCGCGAACGGGCCTCGATCACCCCGGTGAGGATGTTTTCTTCCGAAACTGCGGCAGCTTCCACCACCGAGACCAGATTGGGGATCACGTCCGAACGGCGCTGCAATGCGGCTTCGACATTGGCCCACTGCGCCTTGGCAGTCTCTTCCTTGGCAGGCACCGAATTGATGCCGCAACCGGCCAGCGCGAAGGTGCCGACGGCGAGAGTAGCCAGCTTGGCCAGACGGGTGAACATATGCGTGGTCCTCCAGATCCCAAAAGGTGTATTGTGCATATAGCACGGCGCGGTGCCGATACAAGAAATGCCGGGCGGATAATTGCAACTCAGGATCGGAAATGAATGTAAAATTTGTGGCGACAGGCAAGCTGCGCCTTCCCAATCCCGCGCTTCTGCGGCAGGCAACGCGCCGATTGGGGTCGCATTACGATTGGGAGGCATCCGTGCTCAACGAATTCAAGGAATTTATTGCCAAGGGCAATGTGCTGGAACTGGCCGTGGCGGTCATCATCGCCGGGGCATTCGGCACCATCGTGACTTCGCTGACGGCGGATATCATCATGCCGATCGTCGGTGCAGTGTTTGGCGGAGCGGATTTCTCCAACTATTTCATCCTGCTGAGCACGCCCGAGGGCTACACGGGTTCGATGACCGACTATGCCGCGCTGAAGGAAGCGGGGGCAGCGATGATCGGTTATGGCGCGCTGGTCACCGCGATCATCAATTTCCTGATCCTGGCGTTCATTATCTTCCTGCTGGTGCGCTATGCCAACAGGGTGAAGGAACGCCTCGACCGCGACAAGAAGTCCGAACCCGAAGTGCCCACCGGCCCGACCGAGATCGAACTCCTGACCGAGATCAGGGATGCGTTGAAGAAGTAGCCGCGCGAAATCCGCCACCATACACTTCACATTAAGCGGGCAGGGCCTATATGGGTCCTGCCCGTTTCGGCGGGCTATGGTGATAAATTGTGCCGTGTAATAGGTACAGCGGACCCGGGGGCAGTACCCGGCGGCTCCACCACAATCTGCGGCTTGCTGCGGGTTCTGACGGGGCCGAACTAGGATCGACGTGTGCTGAAAGACGGTATTTTTGCCCGGGCTGAGTAACCCGTAAAACTGTTCACAACACACAAGTGCCAACGATAACGAAGCACTCGCCATCGCTGCGTAATGTGACGTCCTAACGGACTGAATTTACAAGGCTAAAGCGCGGTTGGACCCACCGGGCAACAGAAGCGGATTCCGGGGCTCCGGGGGTAGCTAGCAACAGAAACCCCCACCTTCTTCCGATCGCTCAGAGATCAATACGCAACGCATCCCGCCGCTCTGCTTCAAACTTCAGACAGTCGAGGATCTTCGCGCCCCCCAGGAACACCGCGCCGCTGCACGCCGCGAACAGCAGCCAGCCGCCCCAGCCGGGGTATGTCGCCAGGTAGTGGCTGCCCCGATCCATCGCCCCAAGCGCCAGGGCATAGATGATCAGATAGGCTTCCCAGCGAGTCTTGATGACAAACAGCCGTGCGAGCTTGCGAAACATCCGGACCCTTTCTTAACGTCTTACACAGCAAATGCCGTGCCAAGGGCGTAGTTCCGCCGTTTGCGATGGTTAAGTCAGGGGGGCGTGTAAAGCAATCCGACAAGCTGAGCACGGACTCAGAGCAGTTCGGAAAGTTCCAGAATTTCAAGCAATTTTATTCGCGCGGTGCGGATTCGGGTGGCGAGGCGCTCGTCACCGATCTGTGCAGGGTCGATCCTTTCCGGCCAGTAGTCTGTGATGACGCTTTCAATCAGGCTCGCCTTGGCATCGTCGAGCATAAAGCGCGGATCGACGGTCGCCGGGTCCGCAACCACGCGCAGCCGCAGGCAGGCGGGGCCGCCGCCATTTGCCATGGACTGGCGGACATCCACCACCTGCACGTGGCGGATCGGGCCATTGCCTGCCAGCATCGACTGAAGCCAGCCCCACACCGGCGCAGAATCGCGGCACTCTTCCGGCACCACCAGCGTCATTTCGCCAGAAGGCGGGGTGACGAGCTGGGCGTTGAACAGGTAGGAAGAGACGGCCTCAGCCAGGCTTACCGCGCTGGCTGCCACTCCCACCACCTGCGCACCGGGGCAGCGCTCGGCAATCGCAGCATAGGTGCCCGCAGGATCGGCGAAAGCCTGTTCGTGGGTGAACAGCACCTGCTCGTTCGCCACGGCCACCACGTCGTTGTGGAAGGCACCTGCTGCAATCGCGTCCGGGTTCTGCTCGACAAACAGCACCCGCTCTGGATCGAGCCCGTGACGGCGTGCGACGATCCGGCTCGCCTGTTCGTGCTGGCGTGCGGGGAAAGCGCCGCCTGTGCGACCATAGACGAACACTTCCAGCCCAGCTTCGCCGTGCGCGGAAGTGAGCCGCATATGGTTCGCTGCGCCTTCATCGCCGAAGCAAGGTGGCACCGGATCGTGGACGGCGAAATGCGCGGTATCTGCAAAGGCCAACCGAAGTTGCGCCAGCGTATCGGGCCATTCGTGGCTGCGGTGCGGCATGGTAACAAGATTGGCGACGGTAAGGTGGCAGCGCCCGTCTGCCGTATCGCTGGCTGGGGAGACGGTGGCGGCATTGGCGGTCCACATCGAACTGGCCGACCACGCGCCTGCCACCAGCGCGGCATCGGTGCTGGGGTCCGCTGCCAATGCTTCCAGCCAACCGTTGTTCGGGCGGGGAAGAGGGAGGAAAAAGCCCTGCGCCAGCCCCTTCGTCATGTTGTGCCGCATCTTGGCGACGCCCTGTAGCGCGGCGGCACGGGGATAGGATGTCGCGCCTGCATTCTTCGTGGCGGCAAGGTTGCCGAGGCTTAGACCCGCGTAATTGTGGCTGGGTCCGACGATCCCGTCGAAGTTGATTTCTGTCACCCGGCTCATCGCGGAATGCTCCACACTTCGTCACGTTCGCCCACCCGGAGCAGTTCCGCCGATTGCGCGTCGATCGAAACGCCATCCTCCCGCAATTCGCGCGCACCGCAGCAGCAGCGGAAATTCGCCATCTTTCCGGCTGCGATCAGCGCCTTTTCGCCCTTGTCCAGCGTGGCGGAAACAACCTTGCCCGAACGCGCCTGCGCAATCGAGTTTACCGAGTCGGTTGCCGCCAGCATCGTCGGCCCGCCGTCGAAAATGTCGACATAGCCCTGATAGGAGAAACCCTCGTTCTCCAGCATCCGCATCGCCGCGCGGCCGGTGGGATGGGGCAGGCCAATCACCCGCCGCGCCTCTTCTTCCAGCATGGCGATATAGACCGGGTGCTTGGGCATCAGGTCGGCGATGAACTGGTTGCCGTGGACGGCGTTGAACTCGTCGGCCTCCTGGAAGCTCATGCCGAAGAACTTGCCGCCGATGGCATCCCAGAACGGCGAACCGCCGCGCTCGTCGATGATCCCGCGCAGCTCCGCCAGAATCCGGTCGCCGAAGCGCGCCCGGTGGCTGGCGATGAACAGGTAGCGGCTGCGCGCCAGCAATAGGCCCAGCCCTCCGGCGCGCTCCCCCGGATGCAGGAACAGTCCGCCCACTTCGCTGCAACCGCCCAGATCGTTGACCAGGCTGAGCAGCTCGGCGCTAACCGTCCGCTCCAGCTCGCGCGAATGTTGGGTGAGGGTGGTGATGCGGTAGGAATAGAACGGCCAGGCCTGCCCGACCGCGGTGAACAGCTGGCAGGTGCCACGCACTTGCCCGGTTTCGGCGTTCTCCAGCACCAGCACGAAGGTTTCGCCTTCGATTGAATCAGTCGTGCGGTCGAATGCGGCCTGCGAACCCGCAAGTTTGGCGGCCAGCGAATTGCGATCGGGCGGCAGGTTGGTGAACCCGCCGCCGGTCAGTTTCGCCATTTCGTACATGGGTTGCAGATCGTCTGCGGTGGCGGCGCGTATGACGAAGCTCATAGGGCTTCTCCGGTGGCAAGGCGGTGGAGGACCACGGCAGACAGTTGCGCCCGCTCGGTAAGTGACGGAACTATCATGTATTCTCGCGGAGAATGGATCGCGCCCCCGCGCACGCCCATCGTATCGACCACCGGCACATGGCAGGCGGCGATATTGTTGCCGTCGCAGACCCCGCCGGAGGGCTGCCAGCCAATTGTCTGGCCCAGCGCCGCGCCGCTGTCGCGCACCAGATCGAACAGCTGTTGCGCCCGCGCATCGACCGGTTTGGGTGGGCGCGAGATCCCGCCGTGGAGGTGGATGGCGACTTCGTGCGCGTGCTCAAGTTCGGCAATCATGGCGTTGAGATCGTGCAGGAACTGCGCCGCTGCGTCGCTCGATTTTGGGCGGATGTTGAAGCGCAGCACGGCATGATCGGGCACCACATTGTTGGCCGCGCCGCCATCGATCTTGGCTGGATTGATCGGCAGTTCGCCATGCTGCATGGCCTTTAGTCGCAACACGCAATCGGCAGCGGCGACAATTGCATTGCGCCCCTCATGCGGATTGCGCCCGGCGTGCGCAGACTTTCCAGTGAAGGTAACAGCAAAATTGCCGCTGCCCCCACGCGCATGGGCCAGCGTGCCATCGGGCAGGGCAGAGGGTTCGTAGGTCAGCGCGGCAATCTTGCCCTGCGCCAGCTCGGCGATCAGTGTGGCGGAGGAGAGCGAGCCGGTTTCCTCGTCCGAATTTATCATCACGTCGTAACCGACTGATTTTGCGGCATCGCTGGTCTCGAAAGCAGTCAGCGCTTCGAGAATGATCGCCAGCCCGGCCTTCATGTCGGCAGTGCCCGGACCGTTCAGCGTCTCGCCGTCCAGCCAGGTCAGGTGCTGGAACGGATGCTCTGCCGGAAACACCGTGTCCATATGCCCAGTCAGCAGGAAGCGCCGCGCTGCATCGGGGCGTACCGAGCATACCAGATGCTGCCCGTGCGCCTTCTCAACCGCGCGTCCCTCGGCATCGATCACGCTCACCGCGGCGGGATCGCGCAGCGTGACCTCGCCAGGCAGCGCCGAAAACGCATTGGCCAAATGCCCCGCGACTGCTGCCAGCCCGGCCAGATTGCCTGTGCCCGAATTGATCGCCGCCCAGTCCATTGTGCGATCCAGCATCCGCTGCTGGCTCACACCCTCGATCAGTGCCTGTTCCTGTTGCGAAAGTTGTTTCATGTGCAACTGTCCTGAAGCTGGCCTGCTCTCCTGTCAAATCGCGCGACCAGCGGGATTAGTCAGCCCCCTGAAAATGCGGCATTTCGCTTTTGCTTACAAGATGGAGGGGAAGGCCTTAACCCGACGCTTACGAATGGGGGGCTAACTCAATGGCAATCATGCATTTTAAAGATTCCCACTGATGCTTGCCAGAGCCGAGCGGTCGCGGGTCGACAGCCGGGTAACGGCTATGCTGCGCGCCAAGATGCGCGACGGCAAGGGCACGCGTGAGGTTCGGGTGGGCGACATATCCCCCACGGGCCTTCTGGTCGCCTGCGACCGGCCCCCAGCCCGAGGGGAGATCGTCGATATCGATGTAGTGGGCCACCACATAATCGGCGAAGTTCGCTGGGTCAGTGGGCGCCGTTGCGGACTGCGTACCCGCGAACGCATCAATGTCAGTGCAATCCTGACCGGCAAACCCGCGCGGAAACGAAGCAAGGGAAGCTCTATCGATATCGAAGCGCAACAGGACATCAGCAAGTGGCCGCTGCGCAATCTGCTGATCGCCTACGGCGTCTTGGGCGTTACTGCTTTCTCCACTGCCTATTTGATCGTGAATTTCCTGATCCTCTGATCGAGTGCGCGGGCTAGCGCAACGAAGTCTTCCACCGCCAGCGTTTCAGCCCGGCGCGTGGCGTCGATGCCGAGCGTTTCGAGAGCTCCGAGCGCTCCCTCTACACCCTTCAGGCTCTGCCGGAGCATCTTGCGGCGTTGGCCGAAGGCGGCCTCGGTCACCCGTTCGAGCGTGCCGATCCGAACTCCTTGGGGCGCGGCAGCGGGAGTAACATGGACGATAGCGCTCATCACCTTGGGCGGCGGGGTAAAGGCGCTGCGATGCACTTTCATCGCCAGTTTCGCCGTGCTGCGCCACTGCGCCAGCACCGCCAGCCTGCCGTAGGCGCCCGATCCGGGCGCGGATATAATCCGCTGGGCGACTTCCTGCTGGAACATCAGCGTCAGGCTGGTCCAGCGCGGCGGCCATTCGGGTTGTGCCAGCCAGCCGGTGAACAGGGCGGTGCCGATGTTGTAGGGCAGGTTGGCGACCACGGCGAAAGGTTCGCCCATCAGCGCGGCGTGATCGACCGCCAGCGCGTCCTCTTCCACCACGCGTAACTGGCCGGGGAAGGCCGCCTGCAATTCGGCGAGTGCGGGGATGCACCTGCTGTCTCGCTCGATGGCGGTCACGCGCGCGCCCGCGCGGAGCAGCGCGCGGGTGAGCCCGCCAGGGCCGGGGCCAATTTCGAGCACCGCCTTGCCATCCAGATTACCGGGCACCGCGGCGATGCGGTCGAGCAGTTGTTCGTCGAACAGGAAATTCTGCCCGAGCGCCTTCGAGGCAGAGAGCCCGTGCGTCTTGATGACTTCGCGCAAAGGGGGAAGGTCAGCCATGCGCGCGCCGCGCGGCGATTGCGCCCGCCATGCGGATCGCGGCGATCATTGCGTTGGGGCGCGCGATACCCTTGCCGGCAATATCGAAGGCGGTGCCGTGATCGGGCGAAGTGCGCACAATCGGCAGGCCGAGGGTTACGTTTACTCCCTCGTCGAAATCGAGCGCCTTCAGCGGCACCAGTGCCTGGTCGTGATACATGGCAATGGCGACATCGTAGCTGCCGCGCTTGTGCGGGGCGAACAGCGTATCGGCGGGGTGGGGGCCGGTGGCGTCGATGCCTTCGGCGCGGAGTTGGGCGATGGCGGGGGCGATGATGTCGATCTCCTCGCGCCCCATCCGCCCGTCTTCCCCCGCGTGCGGATTGAGCCCGGCGATGGCGATGCGCGGTGCGGCGATGCCGTAGTCGGACTGCAACGCGCGGGCGACGACCCGGCTGCGGGTAACGATCAGGTCCTGCGAGAGCCTGCCGGGGACTTCGGCCAGCGCACAATGCACGGTCATCGGGACAGTGCGGAGCGAAGGTCCGGCGAGCATCATCACCGCCTTGTCCCGCGCAACACCGCATTTGTCTGCAAAGAACTCGGTTTGGCCGATAAAGCCCGGTGAAATCGGAGAGAGGCGCGATTTCGAGACCGGAGCGGTTACAATGCCGTTTGCGACGCCGTTACTGAGAGTGCTGTAGGCTTCAATCAGCGATTTATGGGCAAGACTGGCGCCCATTTCGTTTGGCGAGCCGGGAGTATTATCGCAATCTTCAAGACCGTTGACGGGCAGACCCTCAGGAAAAGCGAGATAGGCCTCAGCGGGATGATGAATCGGAATAACCGGGACATCAAGCCCCATCATTTCCGCCGCGGCACGTAGTATACCCGCCCCCTTCTGGACGAAGAAAGGGGGCAATTGCTCCCGATCACGCGCAGCCCAACTAGCAACAATAACCTCCGGACCGACACCTGCGGGGTCGCCAAGAGTTACAGCAAGCGGGACTTGCATCCGATCAGTTATAGTCGATCACCGCGTCGCGGCGAAGATCGCGGATGTAGCGCTGGGCGCGGCGGTTGATGCGTTCTTCTTCCAACTGCGACATCAGCACGTCCACAGACGGGCCGAGCACTTCATCGGGATCGTCCCGACCGCACAGCATCAGCACGCGGATGCCTTCGGACAGGTCACCGAACGGCGGCGAGACCTGCCCGACGTTGAGTTGCAACAGCACGCTTTGCAGGGCTTCGGGCAAGGCCCGCGCGGGGATTTCATCGTTGTCCACCGTGGTTGCGCCGATGGCCGCTGCCTGCGCATCGGCGTCGCCGCAGCCGTTCATCGCCTGCACCGCATCGATGAATTCGGTGCCGCGCCGCTCGGCTTCGGCTTCGGAAGTTCCGGGCGGGAAGGCGATGGAAATCTGCTTCAGGCTGAGCACCGCATCGCGCGGGTCCGCCATGCCGATCTGGCGCTGGTCGATCATCAGCAGGATCGAAAAGCCGCCAGGAATTTCCAGCGGCCCGACCAGCTGGCCGGGCGTCATCTGCGCCGCTGCCGCTTCAAGCTGCGGCTGCTGCAGCTGGGCGAGGCGGATCCAGCCAAGGTCACCGCCGACCACCGCGCTCGAGGCTTCGGAAAACTGCCGCGCATAAGCGACAAAGCTGCCGCCTTCGCGCAACTGGGCAATGATCTGGTTGGCGTTGGCGAGAACCTGCGCGCGGTTGGTGGCGTTGGCGGAGAGGAAAATCTCGCCCAGCCGGTATTCCGTCGTGCCGCGCGATTCCTGCAACCGGGTCCACAGATCAGTCACTTCGCCTTCGGACACGTTGACGAACGGCGCGACGTTTCGACGCAGCAGCCGGTCCCACGCCAATTCGCCCTGGATCTGCCGCTTGATCGAACGCGGGGACGAGCCGATCGAGGCGAGGTAGGCATCCATTTCCGTCACGCTCATCCCCTGCGACTCCACTGCGAAGCGCTCATAGGACTGGTTTACCTCTTCGTCGGTCACGGCCATATCCTGGGCGGCGGCCTCCTGCACCTGAAGCGTCTCGTCGATCAGGTTGCGCAGCACCTGCAACCGCAGGCGAGCCACTTCTTCGGGCGGCAATTCGACTTCCTGGGCCGAGAGGATCAACGCCACCCGGTGATCGACATCGGTGCCGGTGATGATCGCCCCGTTCACCCGCGCGGTGGCGCGGCGTTCGTTCGGATCGTTCGGCTGCACGATGAAGGAAATATCTTCCGGGAAGTTGAAGGCATCGCTTCCCGTCGCTTCCACCTGTGCCTGCGCCGAAGTAGCCATCGCCATCGCGCTGGCACTGGCGAGAGTGAGCCGGAAGATTTTGTTCGCAAAGGAAATCACGTTGGCTATAATCCTGTAAACGGCGTGGCAGGTTGCACGCCCCATAATACGCCTGCCCCTGTCATGCAGCGGCTGAACGGTTGCTGAGCCACGCTCACTAGCCAAATGCTACGCCGCTGCCAACGCCGCAGCTAAGGCTAACCTCAGAAACCGAGATTGCGCAGCGCGAAATGCAGGCGGAAGCTGCTTCCGCTCTGCGCATCCGCCAGCCGGATGTAATCGCGCCGCCAGGTGAGCCCGAATTCCAGGCAATCGTCCGCGTAGGCAATCCCGAGCCGGGTGCGCAAAGGTTCGAAACCGTCGGCAGTAAAGGACGGGTCTTCCTCGCGGTCGGTCAGATTGACCACCGCGCTGCCGAACACCGACCAGTATCGGGCGAAGGCGAAACGCCCGGCGGCGCGCAATTCCTCGCGATCCTGCAAATCCTCGAAGGTCAGGTCGATATCCCGGTCGAGCCGCAGATAGCCGACCTCGAGGTAGGTCCGGTCCGATCCAACCGTCGCATCCACCTCGTTGCGGCGGACGGCGAAATTGTCCTTGTCGAGCCGGAAACGGTGCGTCAGCTTGATGAAATCGTTATAGCGCACCTCGGTGCGGCCGACGAAATCGGAGAACTGCTCGTTCAGCCCGGTGCCATCGGGGAACAGGTTCGGCTCGTCAGTGAGGCGGTAGGACTGGCCGATGGTGGTGCTGATCCGCCAGCCGGGGAAATTGGCCTGCCAGTCGACGCCATAGGTCAGCCGCACACCATCCTCCACCCGGTCGTAGCCGGGGAAGCGGTTCAATGCGAAGAGGTTCGAATCCTCCAGGTCGATGGCGCGCGAATCCTCGTTGGGAATGTCGAGGTTGTTGATCGACGGCGCGGCCACCAGTTGCAGGCGCGGGGTGAGGATCTGCGTGCCCCCGGCAAAGCTGCCGATGAAGGGCCAGGCCACGTCCACCGCCGCAATCGCGATGCCGCGCGCCTGCCAGCCGCCTTCGCCGCGATAGCTGGGGGTAGGCGTGAGCAGGTTGTTGTCCGAATGATAGACATCGCCGCGCACCAGCCCGGTCACGGTGACTTCCTGCCCCCACGGCGTGATCCGCCGCAGGTCCCATTGCGCGCGGGCAAAGGCGCGCTGGCTGTCCTGCCCTTCGGCGCGGGTGATGGCGAGGGTGTTCGCCTGCAATTCCACTTGCCCGCCGAGCAGCGGGTCTTCCAGCCGATAGCGCGCGTCGATCAGCGGCAGGGCCAGCGGCACTTGCCCCTGATCGGTGCTGACCAGCAGCGCCTGCGTCGCCCAGCCGGCTATCGAAACGTAGGAATTGCGGTCGATCCGTTCGAGCTCGATGACCGAGCGGATGCGATCCTCCCGGCTGATATCGTAACGCCGCAGGAATGTGCGGTCGCTGGCAAGGCGGAGCGAGCCGGTGGCGGTCCAGTTCTCGTCCAGCTGGAAGCGCCCGTTGGCGGCGAAATAGCCGCGGAAGTCGTCCTGCGATCCGGGGGTTTCAGCAGTGAGCGGAATGCGTGATCCGTAGGTGGCATAGCCGGTCACCTGAAACGCGCCCCGGTCGGTCAACTGGCGGTAATTGGCGGAGACCATCGGCGCGGCTTCGGTGAACACGTAGCCGGTCAGCGTCAGGTCGCGGTTCTCGGCCAGCCGCAGGTAATAGCTGCCTGAAAGTTCGATCCCGTTCGATGCAGTAATGCCGATATCCGGCACGAAGAAACCGCTGCTCGGGCCGCCATCGGCGCGGATCGAAAATCCCGACAGGGGCAGGATACGGGCGCCGAAAATTTCCAGATAGGCACCGGAGAAGCGGATGCGCGCGGTTTCGTTGTCGTAATAGACCCGGTCTGCGGTAATGCGCCAGCTCGGGCTGCGCGGGCAGCCTTCGCTATCGACCACCGGGCAACCGGAATAGGCGGCGCGGGTCAGTTCGATATCGCCCCCCGCATTGCGGGTGCCCTGTTCCGCAGCCAGCCGCCCGCCCTGCCGGAAGGCGAGCAAAAGGTTGCTCATTGCTCCTGCTTCCAGCTCGTCGGTGAGCGTCAACCGATCCGAGAATAGCTGGTTGCCGTCCTCGTCCACCAGCCGGACCATGCCGGTGGCGACGATTTCCCCGGTGCTGCGGTTCCACGTAACTGCATCGGAGCGGACCGACTGATCCCCCGAACGCAACACCACGTTGCCCGAAGCGGTGATCGTGTCGGTATCCTGGTTGTATTCCAGATTGTCGGCTTCGAAGCCGATCTGCCTTTGGCCAGCCTGATTGAATTCCGGAGTAACCGGCCCGTCGGGCTGCGGCGGAACATCTTGCGCGGCAGGCTCGGCATCGCGCAGGTCGAGATCCTGCGCCAGCGCCGATACGGAGGTGCAGGCAAGCAACAGCGCTGCGGCAGCGATGGCCAGCGGACGTGCAGCGTTGGTCGGCACGGGAAGGGAGCCGGGGGGGCGACCGGGGAGCATGGCTTGCCTATCGCACCGCGCGCCCCTAACTGCAACGCCAGCTTTGCACGGCCTGGATCGGGTCCAACGCCGTGCCGCAATTGCGCCACACAACAGCCTCCGGGAGCTTCCATGAAGATCGAATTCCGCCAGAATCCTGCCGCCGAGACCCCGAGAATCCATGCCCGCGTGGTGGATCAGGACAAGCTCCCCGCCGACCTGCCGCGCGCCATGGCAGAGGGCGCGGCGGCATCGCGGTTCACCGGCAAGCCCGGGCAACTGTTTGATGGCTTCCACGAAGAGAGCGGCAAGGTCGTCCGCCTCGTGTTGGCGGGTGCGGGCAAAAAGGACGATGCCGGGCGGCAGGCAGCGCTTGAAAAGGCTGGCGCCGCACTGACCGCGAAGTATCTCACCAGCGGCGAAACTTCGCTGGCGCTGGATGCCGGTGCCAGCGGGCTCGATGCCGCCGCGACAGCTGCGGTGCTCACCGGAGCGCGGCTGCGGGCGTGGCGCTGGGACACCTACCGCACGAAGTTGCGCGACGAGCAAAAGCGCACCTTGCAGACGGTCGTGGTCATCGGCGCTCCCGAAGGCAGCGAAGCGGCGTGGGAGGACGCACAGGCGGTCGCCACCGGGGTTGAATTCACCCGCGAACTGGTCGCCGAACCGGCGAACATCATCTATCCCGAAAGCTTCGTCGAACGCTGCCGCAAGCGGTTCGAAGGCACCGGAGTAGAACTGGTCGTGCTGGGCGATGAAGAAATGGCAGCGCTCGGCATGGGCGCGCTGCTCGGCGTGGGGCTTGGATCGGAACGGCCCTCGCGCCTGCTGGCGATGAAGTGGATGGGCGGCACTGCGGGCGAAGCGCCGATTGCTCTGGTGGGCAAGGGCGTTACTTTCGACACCGGCGGTATCTCGATCAAGCCGGGACCTGGCATGGAAGACATGAAGTGGGACATGGGCGGCGCGGGTGCAGTGGCGGGCGCGATGCTGGCGCTGGCGCTGCGGAAGGCCAAGGCCAATGTGGTCGGCGTCTGCGGGTTGGTCGAGAATATGCCCGACGGCAAGGCGATGCGGCCCGGCGACGTGGTGAGGACCATGTCCGGCCAGACGGTGGAGGTGCTCAACACCGATGCCGAAGGGCGGTTGGTGCTGTGCGACGCGCTGACCTGGGTGCAGAAGGAATTCAAACCCGCACGCATCGTCGATCTCGCCACGTTGACGGGTGCGATGATGATTGCGCTGGGCAGCGAACACGCGGGCATATTCTCGAACAATGACTCGCTGGCAGACGATCTGCTCAGTGCCGGCAAGCAGGTGGGGGACAAGCTGTGGCGTTTTCCGCTCGCGCCCGAATACGACAAGCTGCTCGACAGCCCGATTGCGGACATGAAAAATATCGGCCCGCGCTTTGCCGGATCGATCACCGCTGCGCAGTTCCTCCAGCGCTTCATCGAGAACGATACGCCGTGGGCGCATTGCGATATCGCGGGGATGGTCTGGGCCGACAAGCCGGGCGCGACCTGGGACAAGGGCGCGACCGGATACGGGGTGCGCCTGCTCGACCGGTTCGTGCGCAACACCGCTGAAAGTTGAGGGGGTAGCCTTGGCCTCAAGTAGCGAAGCAATAGGCCAAGAATAATGGCGAGGATGCGCAAGAAGGCGGACTTGCCGTCCAAGATCTGCGAGTCCTGCCGTCTGCCGTTTACCTGGCGCAAGAAGTGGGAGCGGGACTGGGAGCAGGTCCGCTATTGCTCCGAGCGGTGTCGGCGCTCGAAGGGGGTGTCTGCGGAATGAGAGTCGACTTTTATCTGCTGTCCACCGATCCTGCACCCGCCGCCGTTGCCCTGCTCGCGGGAAAGGTGCGCGAGGCGGGCGAGCGACTGTTGGTGGTGGCCGAGGATCTCGAACTGGTGGAAGCAATCTCGCAGGCGCTGTGGACCGCGTCGCCCGAAGCCTTCCTCGCCCACGGGATTGCCGGGGACGCGTACGATGCGCGCCAGCCGATCCTGCTGTCCGACGATGTCGAGCCGGTGAACGGTGCGAAATTCCTGCTGATCGCGGACGGGCAATGGCGTGAGCCCGGGGAGAGCTTCGCGCGGGTGCTGTTCCTGTTCGACGATACCACGCGGGCAGGCGCGCGGGTGACGTGGAAGGCGCTGGAGGACCGCGAGGGGCTGGAGCGCAAGTTCTGGAAGCAGCAAGGTGGTCGCTGGGTCGAAGGGCCGTGAAGAGGGGTTGACCGCACGCGATTAGCTGCGATTTTCTCTGGGCACATTCTTGGGGAGGCACATATGCGTACAATCGGCACAGGCTTGGCAGCGGCACTTCTGCTCGCAGGCTGCGGCGGTAGCGATAGCGGCACCATCGAAACCGAAGATGGCACCGTGGAATACGACGCCGATCAAAGCGGTGACGAAGCGCAGATCCGTTTTACAGACAAAGATGGCAACGAGACCGTCATTAACTCCGGGACTGATGTTGCCGCCAGTCTGCCCGATGGCTTCACCGTCTATCCAGGTGCGCAGGTCGCTTCGAGCTCTGTGATGAGCGGTGCCGACGGGCAGGGCAGCATGACGGTAATGACCAGCAGCGATTCTCCGGAAGAGATGGTCGCGCATTACCGGCAACAGGCCGAAGCGGCGGGTTTTGTCATCGAAATGGAAATGACCACCAACGATACCATGATGATCGGCGGCGAAGGGCCGGACGGACAGGCGTTCAGCTTCAATGCCAGCCGGTCGGGCGAGGAATCGAGCGGTATGCTGATGGTCGGGCGCAACTAGACGCGCACCAGCAGGCTTGCCGTGTACCGACTGTGCCGCTAGGGGCGCGCGCAATCTCCACGTCCCAAATTCCAAAGGAAATTCCCATGGCGGTTACCCGCACCTTTTCGATCATCAAGCCCGATGCCACCCGCCGCAACCTGACCGGTGCGGTTACCAACATGCTGGAAAAGGCCGGCCTGCGCGTGGTCGCTTCCAAGCGCATCCACATGAGCAAGGACCAGGCCGAGGGCTTCTACGCCGTACACAAGGAACGCCCGTTCTTCGGCGAGCTGGTCGATTTCATGATCTCCGGCCCGGTAGTCGTGCAAGTTCTCGAAGGCGAAGACGCCGTGGTGCGCAACCGCAAGATCATGGGCGCGACCAACCCCGCCGATGCCGAGGAAGGCACGATCCGCAAGGCTTTTGCCGAGAGCATCGAGGCGAACACCGTGCACGGTTCGGACAGCGACGAGAACGCGGCGATCGAAATCGCCTTCTTCTTCGATGACAGCGAAATCGTCGGCTAAGCAATTTCACGCGGCGGATCTGTTGGTTAACGGCATTTCCGCCGCCTGAAGTCTGTGGTATAAACCCCCGTAATCGTTGCGCGTTTCGCCACGGGATCGGCGAAACTGCGCGAGTCGCGCAGATGCAAGCGCGTTCAGGCAAGCGGGGGAAGCGATCGTGCCATGGCAGCGCAAATCGCCGGTGAAGGTCGCGCTCGCGTTCGTCGAGGCGTGCAACACCCGCAATGCCGAGGCGCTTGCTGCCATTCTCTCTCCCGATGTGGTATTTCAGGACAGTCGCGGGGGGCGGATAGAGGGACGCGAAGCGATGCTGGAAGCACTGGCGCGTGTCGACTCGGTAGCGCCCGACCTTCGCGTAGAGATAGACCGCTCCAGCACGCGCGGCGATTCCGCGCTGCTTACGGGACGGTCAATCACCAGCAATCCGGTGCTCGCTTGTGATACGCAGTGGAGAGCCGTGGTGATCGATGGCAAGCTGGTCGAATGGCAGGCCTACGGGCGGCCGTCGGCGAATTCGCTGGTGTTCATGTTGCGCGCGGTCGAGCCTGACGACGGATCGCCGAAATCGTCATAGCTCTGACGATGGTGTTCGTGGCCGTCGGCCTCCATCCGCCCACGTTCGGCCCGCATCGCCTCGCGCGCCTCCGGTGAAAGCGGCTGGCCGAGATCGGCGTAGAGCTGCGCCATCGCCACTTCCCAATCGCTATCCAGCGCGGCGAAATCGACCTTTGCCAGCGGTCCGGTAAATCCCGCCACGGCAACGTCCATCCGTTGCTGTCGCAGCGCAATCTTGCGCGCCACTTCGGCCTGGAGCCACGCCATGTCCACCGCGTCAGACTGGATTGTCATCTGGTTCGCCACCAGCGATGCGGAGCTGCGGGCAATGTCGGCATCGTCACGGCTCGTCAGCACCACGCGGGCATCGGGGAACTGCGCCAACAGCGCGGGCAGGTCTTCGGCGAATTGCGGCACCTTTAGCACGCGCGGGCGATCGGCATTGCCGTGGAAATGCGCGTCGGTGCGCAGGATGCGGGCGAATTCGCGATAGACCGGCGCCGGGTCGCGGTCTTCGCTGAAGGCAGTGAAGGCGGGAATGCGCCACTGCGCTTCGTAGGCGCAATGATCGAGCGCGCAGGCGAGCCAGCCCAGTTCCTCGTCGGCGCGGGTGGTGCCGAACGGGTGGATGCTGTCGAGCCACGGATCGAGCGTGCGTGCGGCGAGCAGCGTCAGCGCCGACCATGCCGGGCGGGTATCGGGACGGCGCGGGACGGGCAGCCAGCTGTCGCAGAAGCGGGTGGCGGCGTGGGCGGGATCGGCGGCGAGCAGGCGATGCACGCGAGTAGTGCCGCTGCGCATTTGCCCGACGACGATGATCGGCGGGGCGAGCTTATGCTCGACCACTTCGGGTTGCGCGCGCCACAGTTCGCCCAGTTCCAGCCGCTGGCGGATCACCCGCACCAGTTGCCCATGCGCCATCGTCAGCCCGAGCGAATTGAGCCGCGCCTCCGCCTCCAGCGATTCAACCAGCACTTCCAGCCGCAGCCGGAAATCGGCCATGTCCTCGTCGCTGCGCGGTCCGCGCTCACCCTCGGCGGGAATGTCGCGCAGGGCCTTGCCCCACAGCACATCGGGATCGAGCGAAGGGCGATTGGCGATCCCCTTGTCCCATGCGCTCTCCAGCCAGCCGCAGACGCGCTGAACGTGCGGCGAACGGCTGAGCGGATGGGGGCGGGGCGGGGGGGCCACGCTTCAGAACAGGTCCGCTACGTCGTGCAGCCGCGTCAGCCGCTTGGGCGCGACCATGCGCCAGCTGCGCTGGAGCCAGTCGGCGACATTGTCCCAGTCGACGCCGGGGCGATTGAGGATGATCCCGACCCAGCCGCTCGCACCATAGTAGGCGGGCTTGAAATAGGTGTCCGGCGCGGTTTCGGCCAGGCCGTTTACCTCGTCCGGGCCGCCGGTCTTGACCAGCACCGCGATATGTTCGGTGCCGTGGTGCTGGTCGGCGAAATAGGCGAAGAACTTGCCGCTCTTGCCGCCGCAGTGCCAACCTGGGGAACCGTGGCTTTCGCGCTCCTCCGCTTCGGGCAGCGCCATCGCCAGTTCGTGCACCCGTGCCTGCAACCAGTCGGCGCGATAGGCGCGGCCGACATAGTCGGCGACCATGCGGGGGTAGAGCTGGTATTCGGCAAGGATCACCCGGCGCGCGAGGCTGTCCGCCGTATCGTCGGGCAGGATCGCCACCGGCATTTGTCCCAGCAGCGGCCCGCCATCCAACTCGGGCGTCACGACGTGCACGGAGCAGCCGCCGAAGGCTTCGCCCGCGTCGATGGCGCGCTGGTGGGTGTCGAGCCCCTTGAACTTGGGCAGCAGCGAGGGATGGGTGTTGACCATGCGGCCTTCCCATCCGGCGACGAAATCGGCCGTCAGGATGCGCATATAGCCGCACAGCGCGAGATACTCTGCTCCGGAGGCGCGCAGGGCTGCGTCCATCACTTCCTCGTGCGCGCGGCGATCCATGCCGTGGTGATCGTGGGCGAAAGTGGCGATCCCCTCCGCAGCGGCGATCTTGAGGCCGGGCGCATCGGGGCTGTTGCTGGCGACCAGCACGATTTCGTAGGGGCAATCCGGCAGCCGCGACTGGAACAGCAGTGCCGACATGGTGGTGCCATTGCCCGACAGGAGGCAGGCGATCTTGACTTTTTGTATCAAAACTCCCCTCCCGCTTGCGGGAGGGGCTGGGGGTGGGCCTGTCGAGGCTGGCATCGCAGGCCCACCCCGCTGCGACTAAGCCTCACCTGCGATTCGGCAAGTCTCGCTGCCCCTCCCGCTTGCGGGAGGGAAGATGCCAAATCAAGCATCATGCGCAGCGTTCCAGTCGGCCTTGCCGCTCCAGGTGCCCGCCGAACCGCGCACTTCGCAGCCGCGCTGGCCCGCCACGATCTCGCCAATGCGGAACACTGTCTCGCCTGCTTCGGTAAGCGTAGTGGTGACCATCTCGATAGAGTCCGGCAGCACCGCCAGCACCATGCCGATCCCGCAGTTGAATGTGCGCGCCATTTCGCCCGGCTCGATATTGCCTTGCGCTTGCAGGAAGGCCATCAGCCCCGGCTGCTCCCAGGCATCGGCATCGACCACCGCCCGCGCGCCCACGGGCAGCACCCGCGGAATGTTCTCCAGCAGGCCGCCGCCAGTGATATGCGCCAGTGCATCGATCTGGCCCGCGCGCACCACCGGTAGCAAGTTTTTCACATAGATGCGGGTGGGTTCGATCAGATAGTCGATCAGCAGCCGATCCTGGTCGAACAGCGCGGGGCGGTCCAGCTTCCAGCCCTTGTCCGCCGCCAACCGCCGCACCAGCGAATAGCCGTTCGAATGCACGCCCGAACTGGCAAGGCCGAGCAGCACGTGCCCCGGAGCGACCCGTTCCCCGGTCAATTGCTCGCCGCGTTCCACCGCGCCGACGCAGAAGCCCGCGAGGTCATAATCGCCCGGCGCATACATGCCCGGCATTTCCGCCGTCTCGCCACCGATCAGCGCGCAACCGGCGATCTTGCAGCCTTCCGCGATCCCCGCGATCACCCGCTCGGCCACGCCATTGTCGAGCTTGCCGGTGGCGAAATAGTCGAGGAAGAACAGCGGCTCCGCGCCCTGTACGATCAGATCGTTGACGCACATGGCGACCAGGTCGATCCCGATAGCATCGTGCCGGTCATGATCGATGGCGAGCTTGACCTTGGTCCCCACGCCATCGTTGCCTGCGACGAGCAGCGGGTCCTTGTATCCCGCCGCGCGTGGATCGAAGAAACCGCCAAAGCCACCTATTTCGCCGTCCGCCCCGGGGCGCATGGTGGCTTTGACCAAGGGGCCGATCGCCTTCACGAGGCGGTTGCCCGCATCGATCGAGACCCCGGCCTGTTCGTAGGTATAGGAGGGTGGTTTGGAACTCATGCGCAGTGCCATAGTCTTTCGGGCTTGGATTTCCACTCGCCTTTGGGCAAAAGGCCCGCGATTTCCCCGATGAGCACACTTTCCCTCCCCCAGCGCCCGGCCGCATTCCAATTCGCGACCCGCTACGCGACCCATATCGCGGCGCTGGCCTGTGCCTTGCTCGCGGTACTGGCGGCAGCGGCGCTGGTGGCGCAGGTCTCGGGCGAGCGCGGCATTGCCCCCGTGGCCAGTAGCAGCGACATCAGCGTGGGCGGGATCGAAGTGAACGTCACCGGCGACAATGCCGAGGACGCGCGGCAAAACGGTTGGCGCGAAGCGCAGCGGTTGGCCTGGGCGGAACTTGATGGGCCGGAATTGCCCGATTCACGGCTCGATTCGCTGGTCGCTGCCATTGTGGTGGAATCCGAACAGATCGGCCCGCGCCGCTATATCGCGCGACTCGGGGTGATTTTCGACCGGCAGCGCGCGGGCTCGTTGCTCGGTGCCGAGGGTGCGCGCGCAAGGTCTGCGCCGATGCTCACATTGCCGGTGCTGGTATCGGGCGGCACACAGACAATGTTCGAGGTGCGCAACCCTTGGCAACGGGCCTGGGCGGAATATCAGTTCGGATCGAGCACGATCGATTATGTCCGTCCTTCCGGTTCGGGTGGGGAATCGCTGCTGTTGACCTATGGCCAGACGGGTCGCCGAAGCCGCGCCTGGTGGAACACGATTCTCGACCAGTTCGGCGCGGCCGACGTGCTGGTGCCGATCGCCAATCTCACCTGGGAATGGCCCGGCGGCCCGGTACAGGGGCGCTTCACTGCCCGCTACGGCCCGGACAACCGCTATCTCGACGAATTTACCCTGCGCGCTGAAAGTGCCGAGCAACTGCCTGCCATGCTCATCCGCGCGGTAGAGCGATTCGACCGTATTTTCGCCGCGGCGCTGGCTTCGGGACGCCTGCGGCCCGATCCTACGCTGACGCTCGACAATGTCGAACTCAGCCCGGCACTGCGGGCGCTCCTCGAAGAGGCGCGACGTGGCGAAGCGGCGGAGCGCGAGGCGGCGGCGAGCGAGGGTGCGGATGATAGCGACGAAGCTGTCCCCACCGATATCCCCACGGCGGAACCCACGCAGGCGGCTGCTACGGCGACCTTCGCGGTGCAGGTCGCGACGCCCGATGCGGCCTCGTTCGACAGTGCCCTCTCGCTATTGCGCGGTACGCCGGGAGTCGGCAGCGTTGCCGTCACCTCCACTGCCATCGGCGGCAATTCGGTGCTGCGTGTCACCTACAGCGGCGAACTCTCCGCGCTCGCAGCTACCCTGCGTTCGCGCGGCTGGGCGGTGAACGAAGGGCAGAACGCGCTCGGCATTTCGCGCTAGGCGCGGCGGGCTTTGCGGTGAGCGAGCAGATTGCCCTTCCCCTGCGGACCGGAAAGGGCCCGGCACGGATCGTGCTGGGCACGGGCAATCGCCATGTCGCGGAGGCGCTCACCACGCCGGAAAACTGGCCGTTTCGCACTGCAGTAATCACCGGCCCGCCGCGTTCGGGCAAATCGCTGTTCGCGCGCTGGTTTGCTGAAAGCGGGCCGGGGCATGTGCAACGCGAAATGGTGGATGATGCGCATAGGCTGCCGGAGGACGCCCTGTTCCATCGCTGGAACCGGGCGCAGGAGAACGGCGTCGCCTTGCTGATCATCGGCGGCGAACCGCCGTGGAAAATCACTTTGCCCGATCTTGCCTCGCGGCTGGGTGGGTCGCTCCAGCTCGCTATCGGTCCACCGGACGACGAGTCCGCGCGCGACCTGCTGCTCTCGCTGGCGGAAGAACGCGGCCTGCCGCTGCGCGACGATGCCGCCGATTACCTGATCCCGCGCGCCACCCGCTCCTATGCCGAGATCGAAGCGCTGGTGGCGACGATCGACCGCTTGTCTCTGGAGCGAAAGGCCCCACCTAACCTTGGTATATGGCGCGCCGCGCTCGACGCGGTGCATGGGCCGGAAGAGCCGCGCTTGCTTTGAGCCGGTTTTGATGGGAAACTGATGCTACGATGTTCGAACGCCTGAACAGCTATCTGGACTCGATCCGCGCCCGCGATCCGGCGCCGCGTTCGCGTTGGGAAATCCTGCTTTATCCTGGTGTGCTGGCGCTCGGCCTGCACCGGGCGGCGCACTGGCTGTTCGAGGCGGAGATGTTTTTTCTCGCGCGCTTCGTTAACCATTTCAGCCGCTTCCTGACCGCGATTGACATTCACCCGGGTGCGAAGATCGGCAAGAATTTCTTCATCGATCACGGCTTTACCGTAATCGGCGAAACCGCCGAGATCGGTGACAATGTGACCATCTACCAATGCGTCACGCTGGGCGGCACCAATCCCACCAATGGCAAGGGCGGAAAGCGCCACCCGACGCTGTGCGACAATGTCATCATCGGTTCGGGTGCGCAGGTGATCGGGCCGATTACGATAGGTGAACGCGCACGAGTGGGAGCCAATGCGGTTGTCACCGACGATGTGCCCGAAGGGGCGACGATGATCGGCCTCAAGGCCCGTTCCACGCTGGTTCCGGCGGAGGAATGGATCAAGGAATTCATTCCTTACGGCACCCCCTGTGACGATCCGTGCGAGAGCGCCAACGGGGTCGGTCGTGACTGTGTGGAGAAGCTGGAAAGCGAGATCAGGACGCTGAAGGACCAGGTGGAGGCACTCCAGAGGGCGCTGCCTGCAACCGCATCTGAACCCGCCTCCCTGCGTAAGAGCGGGACCAAGCGCTGATGGTGCCGCCCGCCGGCTCGGCTCCCGGCGCTCCCAATATTCTGGCATTTCCTGGCCAGCGCCCAGCTTCACAGGTGGGATTTGATCGGCACGAATTGACCCGCATTCTCGATCTGTACGGGCGCATGGTCGCCGCCGGGGAATGGCGCGATTACGCGATGGATTTCACCCGCGATTGCGCCGTGTTCGCCGCCTTCCGCCGCGCTGCCGACGTGCCGCAAATGCGGCTGGAAAAGCGCCCCTCGCTGCGCGGGAAGCAGGGGATGTGGGCGCTGTTCGGCGAACACGGGCAGGTGCTCAAGCGCGGGCACGAACTGGCGGGCGTTCTCGCTCCGGTGGAACGGCGGCTGGTGAAGGCTATCGACACCTAGGCGAAGCGCCGCTCAGGCGAACACGTCCGACTGGCTGAGGTGCGCGCCCGATTGCTGCGCATCGGTAATCTTGCGCACAAACTGCATCACGAACCATGCCGATCCTGCGAGGAAGATGTAGAGCAACACGCTCATTCCCAGCCAGCCCCAGGTCGGCAGCAGGACATAGAGGTTGGGGATCGAATCGAGCGCAACATAGCCCAGTAGCGCGCAGAACACGACGAAAGCACCCCAATTGCACGCCGCCCAACTGGTCACGTCCCCTGCACTGGCTGCCGCGTGCCAGTCGCTTTCTCCGTGACTGCGGTTCCACAGTTCTCGAGTGGAGGCGAAGGGGACATAGAGATTGACGAAAGGGATGAAGAACGAAGCGGTCGCCCAACTGGCGCTGTAGTTCAGTCCGCCGAGGCCAGACTCGTGGAGATTGCCATGCGCGCGGTGCAGCCACAGTGCGATCACGACAATCGAAGCCAGGAACGCCAGCAGCTGGATGCCGCCCGCCGCCATCGTGGCAACGCCGAACACTTCAGGATTACTGAAGATCGCCTCGCTCGCGAAAATCGCCGATAGCTGCAAAAGGATGGTGAGCACACAACCGGCGATAAATAGCCAAAGCACGATCCGCACGACGGTGCCGAGCGAGCCAAGCGCCCGAATTCCACTTTGCATTGAACAGCCCCCTGCCGCTTTGTCGAGGTTGTGCCGCGTTATCCTTCCCTTGCCAAGTAGGAAGCTACGCAGTTGCCGGTCAGAAACCTTTCAGCACACCCCCCAGTTCGTCGAAGTGATCGATCATCGCATCCCCGCCAAGCTCGGCTATCGGAACGTCGTGGTAGCCGAAGCGGCAAGTTACCACCGGCAGTCCCGCAGCCTTTCCAGCGCGCACATCGTAGGTCGAATCGCCCACCATCGCTGCCTGCCCGCCGCCGCAATCGCTAATTGCGGCTTGGAGCATGTTAGGCAGTGGCTTGGCCCGTTCGCGGCCCAGAGTGTCACCCCCGTAGATCGTGGTGAAGCGCTCGGTCATTCCCAGCGCTTCGAGGAGTTGCCGCGCGGGAGCTTCGGCCTTGTTGGTCACCACTGCCAGCTTGCACCCGTAACCTGCGAGCAGGTCCAGCGCGCCGAGACAGCCGGGGTAGGGCACTGTGTTGTCGGCGATATGGCCCCAGTAGTGATCGAGCAGCACTTGGGTCAGCCGGTCGAACTCGGCCTGATCGACCATTCCGCCGGTGGCTTCGAGCGCCTTGCCCAGCATCATCTCGGTGCCGCCGCCTATGAAGGTGCGGGTCATGCTTTCGGAGACAGTTGGCCGCCCGGCCTCGGTAAGCGCATGGTTCACCGCCGGGGCGAGGTCCCGCGCGGAATCGACAAGGGTGCCATCAAGGTCGAACAGGACGATATCGAAGGGAAATTTGTTCATGTCGGCTGCGCAGATAGACAGGCTTCTGGAAACCGCAATGATTTGCTGGCATGGCCCGCTGCATGGAATCCAGCAGACCGATCGCCGCCATTATTCTTGCTGCGGGCAAGGGCACCCGGATGAAGAGCAGCCGCCACAAGGTGCTGCACGAGGTTGGCGGCAGGCCGATGATCGAACACCTGCTGGCGAGCGTGGAGGCGCTGGGGCCGCAAAAGCTGGTTACCATTGTCGGTGAAGCGCGCGAGCAGTTGCACGAGCGGCTGGGCACCCGCAGCGATTTCGCGGTGCAGGATCCACAGCTCGGCACCGGACACGCGGTACAACAGGCAGAAGCCGCGCTGGGGGACTTCGCTGGCGACGTCCTCGTGCTCTATGGCGATGTGCCCTTTGTCTCCACCGCAACCATGCAGGCGATGATCGCGCGGCTGCACGCCGCCGATGCTCCCGCTGCCGTGGTGCTCGGCTTCGAACCGGCGGACCCGCTGCGCTACGGACGGGTGATCGCGCAGCAGGGCCGGATCGTCAAAATGGTCGAATGGAAAGACGCCAGCGAGTCGGAGCGTGCGGAGACGCTGTGCAACTCCGGTCTGCTGGCAGCCCGCGCCGGGGACCTGTTCGCGCTGCTTTCCCGCGTCTCCAACGCCAACGCGCAGAGCGAATATTACCTGCCCGACGTGGTCAACATCGCGATTGCCGACGGGCGCCCTTGCGCCGTGGTGAGCACGCAGCGGCCCGACGAAGTCACCGGCATCAACAGCCGCGCGGAGCTGGCTGCGGCGGAAGCACAGTGGCAGGCCTTGAAGCGCGAGGAAGCGATGGCGGCGGGCGTCACCCTGCGCGCGCCCGAAACGGTGTTCTTCAGTTGGGATACCGACCTGGCGGCGGACGTGGTGGTGGAGCAGAACGTGGTGTTCGGCCCCGGCGTCTCCGTGGCGAGCGGCGCGACGATCCGTGCTTTCAGTCACCTCGAAGGTGCGCGGGTTGGCGCAAACGTCGAAGTCGGCCCCTACGCCCGCCTGCGTCCCGGCGCGGTGCTCGAAGCGGGCAGCAAAGTGGGCAATTTCGTCGAAGTGAAGAACGCCACGCTGGGCGAGGGGGCGAAGGCCAACCACCTCAGCTACATCGGCGACGCCACAGTGGGCGAGGGCGCGAATATCGGCGCGGGCACCATCACCTGCAATTATGACGGCTATTTCAAGCACAAGACCGTGATCGGCCCGCGCGCGTTCATCGGCTCGAACTCCGCGCTGATCGCCCCGGTGAAGATCGGTGCCGATGCCATCGTTGCGGCGGGAAGCGCGGTCAGCCGTGACGTGGCGGATGGCGAATTGCGGATGGTGCGTGCGGAGCAATTGGTGAAGCCGGGCTGGGCGGATCGCTTCCACGACGCGATGAAGCGCAAAAAGGCGGAGAAAAAGTGAGCGACCGCTACGAGGGCAAGCCCTTTCTACGGCTGCTCGATTCCTACGTCCTCTCGGCCATCGGCGTGCTCGATCAGGCCAACGAGGACTGGCTGACGCAGGCCGAGCCGTTTTTTTCGCGCAACCTTTGGCGAGGAAGGCACCTGGCGCGAGATCGTCGCCAGCCGGATGCAGTTTCCCGTCGGGATGGAAGCGGCGATTGTCGATGTCTGGGAGAAGGGCCGGATCAGGTTCCGGCATGAAAGCGGGGAAGAGCCCGATCCGGTGCAGTTTACGCAGATGTTCGTGGACCAGAATTTTCCGCATTGACGAAATCGCTGCCTGGCACGGCGAGTTGGGAGAACCCGTTTGAAGAAAACTGGGGCTGGGAGGCGGAATCAGCGGCGGGTGAGGCTTGACATGATATCATGATATGATATCAGTATATCAATGACCCGCATCCTCGCCGACTTGCCCGATGACGATATCAAGTGGCTGGATAAGCTCGCTGCCGAGCAGGGCAAGTCGCGCGCAGCGGTCCTGCGGGAAGCGGTTGCCGGTTACCGGGCTGAAAAGAAACCTGCGGATGACAAGGAATGGCTCGAAATCGGCTTCGGGGCGTGGAAGGATCGCGTCGATATCGGTGATTCGGTGGAGTGGCAGCGTCGCGAGCGGGCCGGGTCGACCCGCCCGTGGGACGATGACTACGAAGAGGTGAAAGCCGAGCTTCCCGATCTCTTCGATGCGGAAGATGATCGCCAACGGCAAATCTACCTCGACATGATCGCTGGTAAATATCCTGAACCCAAGTTCCCGTCGCGCAAGTGAGCGGCTTCAGCTTCGACTCGAATATCGTGATCGACGCGCTGGCCGGTCTTGCACCTGCGCGCGCGGAAATGGACCGGGCTACCAGTTTTGGAGCCACCGCGTGGATCAGCCGGGCGGTGTGGATCGAAGTGATGTCCAAGGGCCAAGGCGAGGGCCTGATTCGGGCGGAAAAATTGATGTCGGGATTCGGCATCGACGAACTTGATGCCGAGATAGCCCGGCGCGCCGCCGCCTTGCGCCGCGAGAGGGCGCTTCTGAAGGCGACGGACGCGATCATCCTCGCCACTGCTCTCACCCGTGGTCGCGTCTTGATTACACGAAATACCAAGGATTTCCCCGCAGAGATGCCGGGCA
This sequence comes from Erythrobacter sp., assembly GCA_019739335.1. Lineage (NCBI taxonomy): Bacteria > Pseudomonadati > Pseudomonadota > Alphaproteobacteria > Sphingomonadales > Erythrobacteraceae > Erythrobacter > Erythrobacter sp. Next base: position 133,791 of record CP073261.1, on the reverse strand, counting down.
TCCGCGTCCCCTATATTCTTTAGAGAAAGCCCAGCCTCCATGTGCGGAATTATCGGAATTGTCGGCAACCAGCCCGTCGCGCAGCGCCTTGTCGATGGACTCAAGCGGATGGAATATCGCGGTTATGATAGCGCGGGTGTCTGCACCATCAGCGGCGGCGAACTGGTGCGTCGTCGGGCGGAGGGCAAGCTCGCCAACCTGGTACAGGAACTGGAGCGCAATCCGGCAGCGGGTAATGTCGGCATTGCGCACACCCGCTGGGCCACCCACGGCGCGCCGACGCAGGCCAATGCCCACCCCCACGCTACCCCGCAGGTGGCACTGGTGCACAACGGCATTATCGAGAATTTCAAGGAACTGCGCGATGAACTGATCGCCAGCGGGCGCGTTTTCGAAAGCCAGACCGATACCGAAGTGGTGGTCCATCTCGTCAGCCGTGAGATCGAAGGCGGTGCCTCGCCGGAGGAGGCAGTGCAGACCGTGCTGCCCCGCCTGCGCGGTGCCTTCGCGCTCGCCATCGCCTTTCGCGACTATCCCGATCTGCTGATCGGCGCACGGCTCGGCTCGCCACTGGTGGTCGGGCAGGGGCCAAATGATGAAAATGGCGGCGAGATGTATCTCGGATCGGATGCGCTCGCGCTGGCTCCGCTCACCCAGCAGATCGCTTACCTGGAAGAAGGCGATTGGGTGACTATCACCCGTGAAGGCGCGGCAATCCGTGACTCGTCGGGAAGCGCGGTTACGCGGGCATTCCAGACTTCCGGGGCCTCCGCCGCAGCCATCGAAAAGGGCAATTACCGCCACTTCATGTTGAAGGAAATCTTCGAACAGCCGACCGTGGTGGCGCAAACCCTACGCTCCTACCTGCGCCCGGTCGAGCAGCAGGTGGCACTGCCGCAGATCGATTTCGACATTTCCGCGATCAATCGGGTCACGCTGGTCGCCTGCGGCACCTCCTACTACGCCGGGATGGTGGCGAAATACTGGTTCGAACAGTTCGCCCGCGTGCCGGTGGACATCGACTACGCAAGCGAGTTCCGCTACCGGGACCCGGTGCTGGAACACGGCGGGTTGGCGCTGTTCATCAGCCAGAGCGGGGAGACCGCGGACACGCTGGCGGCGCTGCGGCATTGCAAGGCGCAAGGGCAAGTCATTGCCGCCGTGGTCAACGTGCCGACCAGTTCGATGGCGCGCGAAGCGGACTTGCTGCTGCCCACTCATGCCGGGCCGGAAATCGGCGTCGCCAGCACCAAGGCCTTCACCTGCCAGCTCGCTGTCCTCGCCGCGCTGGCGGCGCATTTCGCGGTAAAGAAGGGGCGGTTGACCCGCGAACAGGAAGCCGAAATCGTGACCCATCTGCTGGAAGCGCCCGCGTGCCTCAACGAGGCCCTCGCCCATGACGACGAAATCGCGGCGATGGCGCATCTCATCGCCCCGGCGCGCGATGTGCTTTATCTGGGCCGGGGAGCTGATTTCCCCTTGGCGCTCGAAGGTGCGCTCAAGCTGAAGGAAATCAGCTATATCCACGCCGAAGGCTATGCCAGCGGCGAGATGAAGCACGGCCCCATCGCGCTGATCGACGAAGCGGTGCCGGTGATCGTGCTCGCCCCCTCCGGTCCGCTGTTCGAAAAGACCGTCTCCAATATGCAGGAAGTGCAGGCGCGCGGCGGCAAGGTGGTGCTCATTTCGGACGCGGAAGGCATCGCGCAGGCGGGCGAGGGCTGCATGGCCACCATCGAAATGCCCAAGGTCCACCCGCTGATCGCGCCGTTGGTTTACGCTGTGCCGGTGCAATTGCTCGCTTACCACGTGGCAGTGGCCAAGGGCACCGATGTCGACCAACCGCGCAATCTGGCGAAGTCGGTGACCGTCGAGTAGCCGCCACAAACTGTCGCAGGGCTTTACCCGGCCCTAACCATTGCTGCGTATGGCCGGTGGGTGAGCAAGAATCCCACTGGCCTGCCGAAACTGCCGCTGCGACTCACCGCGCTGCAAGTGATCGGACTGCGTGATCCCGGCGATGGGGACTGGGCCCGGCTGCGGGCGCTGCAATACTCCGAACTTCACAAGGCATCGCGGCTGAGGCTGGCTGCACACGGCATCGCCGGGCTTTTGGCGGTTTCGATGTACGTTGGCACTCTTCCCGCCTGGCTTTTGGGCCTATGGCTGGTCGCAGTGTTCCTGACCGTCGGCAATGTCGGGCGGCTCGACAAGCACTTTACCGATATTTCCCGCCGTTCGATGTCGCCGCTGGAATTCCGTCGGCAAGCTGGCGCTGTCGGGCTCTGCGCGGTGCCCTGGATAGCCGCATTGCTTTTTGTCGCGCCGATCGGCGATTCTGCACAGCACCTGGGCCTATGGGCGTTGGTTGCAATGCTGATTGCGGGCAGCGCCGCGACTTCCAGCGCTGCACCCGTGGCCACCATCGTTTTCGATACTGTGGTGGGTTTTGCGGGGGCGGCATCCTTTGTCATTTCGGGCGATTTCCTGTTCGCGCTTGCAAGCTTGGTGTTCGTATTCACCATTGTCATTGGCGCACTCAATTCCGCCCGCACTTATCTTTCCGCCCGGATCGCTGAAGCAGGCGTATTGGAGAAGGACGAGGTCGTCTCCTTGCTACTGCGCGAATTCGAGGAGAAGGAATCCGACTGGCTGTGGCAGGTCGATAACAACCGCCGCCTGCAATCGGTCAGCCCGCGCTTCGCTTTCGCTCTGGGCAAGGAGCCGTCCGAGATCGAGGGCGAACGCTTCATCCGGCTGATCGCGGGAGAGACCTTCGAAACCGGCGACGTTCCGCGCAGTCTTCACGATCTCGCCGAGCGCCTGAAGCGGCGCGAGAGCTTCTCCAATCTGCTCGTGCAGGTACAGATCGGCGAGCAGCGCCGGTGGTGGGAACTTTCGGGCACGCCAATGCGCGATGGCTCTGGAAACTACATCGGCTTTCGCGGCGTCGGTTCGGATGTCACCGAGCAGCGGGATCGCGATGAGAAAATCGCCTATCTTGCCCGCTACGATACGCTCACCGGCTTACCCAACCGCCTCATGCTGACCGAGGCGCTCGGCGAAGCGATGCGATTTTCCGAACAATGGCGCACCCGTTGCGCATTCCTGATGATCGATCTCGACCGCTTCAAATCCGTCAATGACTCGCTCGGTCACCTGGTTGGCGACAGGCTGCTGGCCAAGGTTTCCGAACGGTTGGACTATGTTTGCTCCGAGAACGAGCAATGCGGACGATTGGGGGGCGATGAATTTGCCGTGGTGATCCGCGATGCCACCGATCACACACGGGTGGATTCGATTGCCGCGACCATCATCGAGCATCTTTCGCAGCCCTATATCGTCGATAACCATACGCTGTTCATCGGTGCCAGTGTCGGCTCCGCCATCGGCCCGCGCGACGGGCAGAGCGTCGAGACGCTGATGCGCAACGCCGATCTGGCGCTGTATCGGGCGAAGGACGAAGGGGGCGGAGTGCATTGCACCTATGTCCCCTCGCTCCACGCCGATGCCGAGGAACGCCGCACACTCGAACTTTCGCTGCGCCACGCCATCCACAAGAACGAGTTGGAACTGAACTACCAGCCGGTGGTGAACGCCAAGACCGAAGGGGTGGTCAGCTTCGAGGCACTGCTGCGCTGGAACAGCAAGGAGCATGGCTCGGTCAGTCCGGCCAAGTTCATCCCGCTGGCCGAAGATACCCGCCTGATTATCCCGATTGGCCGCTGGGTGTTGCATGAGGCCTGCAAGCAGGCCACGCGCTGGCCCGAAGACATCAAGGTGGCGGTGAACGTCTCAGGCGAGCAATTGCTCGAACCCGAATTTATCCAGTCGATCGTGCAGGCGCTTTCCGAAACGGGCTTGCGACCGCACCGGCTGGAAGTCGAAGTGACCGAAAGTGTATTCCTGCGCGACGGGAAGACCGCCAACCACACGCTGGAGCAAATCCTCGCGCTCGGCTGTTCGGTGGCGTTGGACGATTTCGGCACCGGCTATTCGTCGCTCGGCTACCTGCGCGATCTGCGCTTCTCGACGATCAAGGTGGACCGCAGTTTCGTGCAAGGCGCGGCAGAGCACCGCCCGGAGAGCCTCGCGATCATCCGCGCGGTAGTGGCGATGGCTCAGAGTCTCGAAATGTCGACCACGGCAGAGGGCGTCGAGACCATCGAGCAGGCGGAAATGATCCGGGAAATGGGCTGCACCAAGATTCAGGGCTACTATTTCGGCCGTCCGATGACCGCCACCGAAGCGCATTCCCTGGTAGTGAAACGACGGGTCGCGGCGTAATTTGTTTTTCGCTCACGCGTCAGCGTGAGCGTCCTCGCTAGACGGGCAGCAAGCTGCCCCCGCTGCGGCCGGCCGTTGGGCCTTGCGGTCGCAAGACCGACCGAGGCCGCGTTAATCCTCCTCGGAACGGAGAGGGTTCCGAGGTATCCAGGTTGTTCTTTCCTACACGAGGATTGCGCGGCTATCCTCGGCTCGCCCACTCCTTTGTAGGGAGCGGCAGGCTCCTTCCCAGCGTCGATCTTCCGGCAGAACCGGTCTCTGCCGAAGCGCGATTTTTGGTGTCATCTTTGTGTCAACTTTGACCAGGCGAAGGCACCCGCCGTCTAGGGCATTCGCTTCACAGGTGCCAACCACTTCGAGCTTGCCGAAGGGCGGGCCGGACTGAAGATCACGCCGTCTGCAGAACGCCCAGAATGCTCTCGAACAACCGCCGCCCGTCGCTTCCACCGTGCGCCTGCTCAATTGCGCGCTCAGGATGCGGCATCATGCCCAGCACATTGCCCGCTGCGTTCAGCACGCCGGCTATCCGCCGCTGCGAGCCGTTCACTTCATCGAGATAGCGCAAGGCCACGCGGCCTTCGCCTTCCAGCCGGTCAAGCGTGTCCTCGTCCGCGAAGTAATTGCCATCGTGATGCGCCACCGGCAGACTGATTTCCTCACCGGTCGAGTAGCCGGCGGTAAACAGCGACTGGCTGTTTTCCACCCGCAGCGGGGCATTGCGGCAGACGAAAGTGAGCTGGGCATTGCGCATCAGCGCGCCGGGCAGCAGCCGTGCCTCGGTCAGCACCTGGAAGCCGTTGCACACGCCGAGCACGGGCACACCACGCTCCGCCGCCGCGGCGACCGAGCGCATGATCGGGCTGTTTGCGGCCATCGATCCGCAGCGCAGGTAATCGCCGTAGGAAAAGCCGCCGGGGAGGGCGATGAAATCAAGCCCCTCGGGCAGGTCGGCATCGCCGTGCCAGACCTTGACCGGCTCGCGCCCCGAAATCTCGCGCAGCGCCACCTGCATGTCGCGGTCGCAGTTGGAGCCGGGGAAAGTGACGACCGCCGACTTCATGCCGCGACTTTCTCGATCCGGTAGTTTTCGATCACGATGTTGGCGAGCAGCTTCTCGCACATCTCGGCGAGCGTCGCGTCACTGGTGTTATCGGCCACATCGAGTTCGACCAGCCGCCCGATCCGCACATCTTCAACGCCCGCAAATCCAAGGCCTTCAAGCGCATGATGGACCGCGCGGCCCTGTGGGTCGAGAACACCCGGACGGAGCGAAACATGGATGCGGATTTTCATGGGATGGGCCTTTCGCACGCGAGTCCGTTATGGGCGGCAGCCTATGGCGGCTGGCTGCGCCAACGGCAAGAGGCGGCAGGGGCCGTTCCCACGCCGCCCTTGCAAAAAAGTGCCGCTTGAACCTATTGTGTACCCTCGGCAACCAGCACGCGGGCATCGGCGCGGCGTTCGGGGGTCAGATAGGTCTGTGCGAGCGCCTGCAAATCGGCGGGAGTGAAGCTCTGCAACACTTCCACTTGCGTACGGACCCGATCAAGGCGCTCGGCTTCGCTCTGTGCGCTGGACGTTACACCGAGCCAGAAGCCATTGTTTTCCCGCGCCAGTCGGATGCTTTCCAGCACCGGCTGCCGCGCCCGCAGGAGCATGTCCTCGCTCACCGGTTCGTCGCGCAATTCGGCGGCCAGCCGGGTGATGATGGCGCGCACCTCATCCGCCTGCGCGGGATCGACGACGGCGGACAAGCTGAGGGTGCCGAAATCGGTGAAATCGGAGCTCGTATTATTGCCAACCGAAGGGCTGTAGGTTGCGGCCAGTTCTTCGCGAAGCGTCTCCAGTCCCTTCAACTGCACCAGTTCGGACAACAGGCGCAGCCCCATGTCTTCCCGGAAGTCGCTGTCATCCCGGGTCCGCCACACGCTCGCCACCAAAGCCTGATCGGCTTGCCCGGTGTGGGTGTAGTCATTGATCTCCTCGCCCGACAGGTCGCGGAAGGGGAGCGCGCGTTGCTCGGTGAATTCCGAAAACTCGGCATTTCGGGCTGGCAGCGCGCCGAAGGTCTGCGCAACCGTCGCGATCGCCACATCGGGATCGATATCGCCGACAATGGCGATTTCGATCGCGCCATTGGCCCCCGCTGCCAGAACGGCCTCACGAAGAGCCTCTCGGTTCACTGCGCCCAATTCCTCGCGGGAGGGGAAATCGGTGTAAGGGCTGTCCGCAATCATCTCCCCGATCCGCAGCCCGAAGACTTGCCCGGGCTGCGATTCCAGCTGTCCCCAGACCTGATCGATGACGGCACCAAACCGCGCATCTGCTTCAGGACGCAGCCCGAGGTCGGTGAGATAGGCGGCGCTGACCTGCATCTGAGTCAAGAGGTCATCAGGAGTCGTGATGCCGCCCGAATTGAACACATCGTTCCCCGCGCCAATCCCGGTCGAGACCTGCTTGCCTGCCAGCAGTTCGGTGATCTCGTCGAACGAGTGCTGCCCAAGCCCACCGACTTGGGAAGCGATTTGCAGGTAGATGCTCGCTGCAGTGGAATTCATCCCTTCGAGTGCGAATGTCCCGCCGTCCACGTTGACGTTGAAACGCACCCGACCGGGTTCGAAATCGGTCTGCTTGATGTTGAGGCGGACATTGTTGTCGAAGATTACGGTCCGGATGCCGAGATCCTCGATCGTCGTGTCCGCCCTAACAGTGCCGGGGGTGCCCCAGTCAGCATAGGCGAAGGCTGTCGCCGCCACGTCTTCTGGCGGCGCAACGGCCAGTGCCGTGCTGCCCTGATAGGCCGCCGCCACGGCTTCGACGCCGCCCTCCAGCTCCTTGGACGTGACCCGCACCAGCGGCGCACCTTCGCTCCAGACATCGCGGAACAGCGCGTTGACGGCATCTACCGTCAGTTGCGGGCGCATCGCCTGGAACAGCTCATAGCGATATTGCGGATCAGTGATGAAGTCGTTCTCGGTCGCCGCATTGACCAGCGCCATCGCGAGCTGGGCATTGTTGCGCGCATCCGCCTGCGCAGCGGCGCGCCGCAGCGAGCTCTCGACCTGCGTCAGCGCATATTGCAGCTCGGCTTCGGTAAAACCGTATTCCAGTGCGCGGCGCAGTTCCTGTTCGGCGATCGCCAGCCCTTCGGCCCAGGCACCATCGCGGGTGCTGATGGTGACTGCGGAGTAGTCCGCCACCCCTTCATCCGCTGCTACGCCAAAGCCGCCGCCCAGGATCGGGCTACCTTCCCGGTTGGCGATGCGGGTGATGCGCCGGTCGAACATGATCTCGGCAAGGTTTTGCAATTGCGAACGGGTGCGCTCCGCCACAGTGTCTGCCGGATCGGTATAGGGCCGCAACTGGTAGATTGCAGCGCTCGAACTGAAGGTAGGATCGACGAATGTGTCGAACGCCGCCTCGCGGTCGAAATCGGCGGTGCCGGGGGAGGGCATCTCGCCCGCCTCTCCGCGCGGCTGCCAGTTGGCAAAGCGTTCGCGAATTGCCGCTTCCATCTCTGCCACATCGAAATCGCCGACGGCGATCAGGGTGGCGTTTTCGGGGCGGTAAAAGCGATAGTAGAGGTTGCGCAGCCGATCCGCGGGAGCTTCGCGAAGCACCGAGTCGAGCCCGATCGGGAAGCGGGTTTCATAGAGCGTATCGGGCACGCGGAAATCGAACAGGTCACGGAAATTGCGCAGTCCTGCGGAATCGCGCACCCGGCGTTCGCTGACAAGGATTTCCCGCTCCCGATCGACTGCTTCGGGGGTAAAGGTCAGTTCGCTGGCGGTCTCGCGCAGCAGGAACAGCGCTGTTTCGAGCCCTTCCTCGTTGGCATTGGGGACATCGAGCATGTACACCGTTTCATCGAAGCTGGTGTAGGCATTGGTGTCCGGCCCGAAGGCAAGGCCAAGCCGCTCAAGCAGGGGGATCATTTCCCCTTCGGGTACATTCGTCGAACCGTTGAAAGCCATATGTTCGATGAAGTGGGCGAGACCCTGTTCGTCGTCCGCTTCACCCATCGATCCGAAATCGAAGTGCATCCGGAAGGATGCCGCGCCATCGGGGGTATCGTTCTGGCGAATGGCGTATTTCATGCCGTTTTCCAGCGTGCCGTATATAATCGAGGGATCGGGCACGACATCGGTTGCTTCCAGCCCCCATCCTTCGACCGGCCCCTGCTGCGCCAGCGCGGGCGCGGCGAGCGCGAGCGACAGGGCGAGAGTGGCGGCGGAAATGCCGGTGGCGATGGTGCGGCGGATGGTCATGAAACGTGTCCCCTCTGGAATGATCTACGGGAGAAAAGGCGCACGGAAAGGCGCGGTCCTGCGAGCATGACCGACGTTATGGCAAGCGGGAACCTCAGGCGCAACCGGGCTTTGGCCCATATACGCCCGAAATAGCGCTACTTTTTGGGTTTCGGCGTGCTTTGCCGCAAGCGCGAGCGGTGCGCACTCATGTCGAGCACGTCACCGGGACCGCTGTCGTCGTCCTTTTGCAGCAGGCCGAGGCGGCGGGCGACTTCCTGGTAGGCTTCCTGCTCGCCACCAAGATCACGGCGGAAGCGATCCTTGTCCAGCTTTTCACCCGTGTGAAAGTCCCACAGACGGCAGTTGTCCGGGCTGATCTCGTCGGCCAGGATCACGCGGCTGTAATCGCCATCGTAAATGCGCCCGAATTCCAGCTTGAAATCGACCAGCCGGATATCGATCGCGGCGAACATACCGCACATGAAATCGTTGATGCGGATCGCCATCGCGGCGATATCCTGCATTTCCTCGTGGCTGGCCCAGTTGAAGGCGGCGATATGCTCTTCGGCCACCATCGGGTCGCCCAATTCATCGGACTTCAGGTAGTACTCGATCAGCGTGTGGGGCAGCATTTCGCCTTCCTCGATGCCGAGGCGCTTGCTGATCGACCCGGCGGCGACATTGCGCACCACCACTTCGAGCGGGATGATCTCAACCTGCCGCACGAGCTGCTCGCGCATGTTCAGGCGGCGGATGAAGTGGGTGGGAATGCCGATGTGCGCCAGCCGCGTGAAAACATGCTCGCTGATGCGGTTGTTGATCACGCCCTTGCCGTTGATCGTGCCCTTCTTCTGGGCATTGAAGGCGGTGGCATCGTCCTTGAAATACTGGATGATCGTGCCGGGTTCGGGGCCTTCGTAGAGGATCTTGGCCTTGCCTTCGTAGATCTGGCGGCGGCGGGACATCGGCGAACCTTTCATGCGGATGCTGGCGCATCTGGAAACCAAATTTGAAAACACGGCGCCCCGGCGCGTGCGAAGCTGGGCGCGTCGCATGGGCCGGGGCGTTCAGCGGGCCTATACACGAGGGTGCAGCGAAGGGCAATCGCACTGCCGATTTCGCTTGCCCGCTTTCCGGGCCCTGATACTCCCGCAGCGGGTCGCGTTTTGGGGAAGGACCACCAATGAAAAAATCGCTGATAATCGCTGCTGTTGCCAGCCTTGCGCTTGCTGCGTGCAATTCCGAGGAAGCAACAGAGGCTCCGGCCGAAACAGAAGCAGCGGCTGCCGTTCCCGCCGCCGCTGAAGTCCAGCTCGCTGCGGACGGACAACCGGCAGAGGGTACCTATGAAGTCACGCTGGCCGATGGCACCGTGCTGACCGAAGTCGTCAATGCGGACGGCACCTACACCTGGACTTCGTCTGACGGAACGACCGGCGCGGGAACCTGGCGCACCGATGGCCCGAACGTGTGGTGCACCACCGAAGAAGGCGAAGAGGAAAGCTGCAACGACGAAACGATCAATGCCGACGGCGTGTGGACGACCATTGATCGCGAGACACCGGACGAGGTTGCCACGGTTGTTCGGGTTGTTGCCGAGTAGTTGTTCAATGCAGGGTCAAAAAACCCGGCCGGGCGTATAGGCAGGCCGATACGTCCGGCATTTTGACCGGCTCCCGGAATCAGTCGAGTGCAGCTTCGATGACGTTGTACCAGGTCTCCCCGTCCCATTGTTTCTTGTGGATGGCAGTGATTTCCTTGCTAAAGCCATCAAGCTGGTCGGCAAGCTTGTAACCTGCTTTGCTGCCGCTGATTTCGGAGAAGAGCATAGCGTAGCCCCTGGCCGAAGTGGAGGCTAGCTCGACCGCTCCGGGCACCACGCTTGTAACGCTACGAAGGATCGCGGCGCTGCCAAGCAACAGGGCACGGCTGTATTTTTCGCTGTCGGCGATGTTGGAATTCATCACCTTCTGGATGCGGTCCATTTCCTTGGCGACTTCGATCAGAGCGCCTGCAGCTGCGAGTTTGCTGGAATGCTTGTCGATCGATTTGGTGAACTGGAAAATCGTCCGCATCCGCTTGTTGACCACCATTCCGCGCAAATTGCCCGAACCGTTCTTGATGGGCTCGAATGCCAGCCAGTCGAAACGGCGGAACGCCTGCCCCGCGGCGAGCATTCCGCCCGCCTTGGTACCCTGCGCCACCTTGTCGATCATTTCATGCCCCTTGCCCGCATATTCCGCGCCCTGATCGATCATATCGATGACCATGAGTTGCTCACCCTTCGGAGCAGGCGGCTGCGCGACGCAAATATTGGCCATATTGGTTATTCTCCCCAGCTTCTCCGAGAATAGAGCCGATCGGCGGGTGGCAGGCAAGAAAAACGGGGCCTATCAGTATCCCGATAAGCCCCGTGTCTCAGTTCTATAAGGGCAATCCTCAGTCGGCTGCAGGAACCGCCGCTACGTCAGCGTAGAGACCTTGTTCGACAATGCCTTCACGCACGTCTTCGGCTACGGTGGCATTGTATTCAGCTACTGTGGAGATGACTTCGCCATCCTTGTCGAGCAAGACCGCGTCACCGCCCGAGCCAGCGCGGGCCAAGCGGATGTAGGCAGGATCGGGATAGAGATTGTTGGCAGCGCCATTGCTGGCATCTACCACGCCGCCGATGATGCCACCGGCAATCGCATTGCCAGCGACGCCCGCGCCGGTGCGGCTCTGGATATACATGGTCGAGGATTCGTAGCCGGGTAGGCTGAAAGTCACCATCGTATCATTTCCACGGCGCATTTCGAATGCGCAAGGCGTTGTGCAGGTGCGGCCATCGAGCAGTTCGATCGTGGCCCCTGCCGGATCGGATTCAAATTCGACTGGCTGGTTCACGCCATTGAGGACAGTCGCGCAACCCGAAAGGCCGACCGATGCCATGAGCATCGCAGCCGCAATTTTCATCTTCATATTATTCTTGACCCCTCCAAGAGTTTGGGCCTGCTATTTGCGCCGCGATTCCAGTTCGATCAATCCCCTAAATTGCACGGATCGCCGAATTTACGATTGGGGGTTAGGCGCCGGAATCGAACGGCAGGCTGCAGGTGGCACCGAAGCACTTAGACAGCTCAAAACAGTCGCTGGATCGCTAGCGGAGCAGCCTAGGCGACCAACTGGAACTGGACTGGAGAAATGGTGCCCGGGGGCGGATTCGAACCACCGACACGACGATTTTCAGTCGTCTGCTCTACCCCTGAGCTACCCAGGCATCGCATCTGCGGCGAACCACCAATTGTGGCCCGGCGAGCGAGCGAAGCGCGCCTATGGCGAACCGCAGGCAGCTTGGCAAGTGCCGATATTCAATCTTCTCTGGTGAAATCTTCGGGCCCGATGTCTTCGGGATAGGCGGGCGGACCGGGCAGCGCGTAACCATCGCCGAACCATTGCGCCAGATCGCGGTCGCGGCAGCGGCTCGAACAGAAGGGCGTGAATTCCTGGCTGCGCGGCTTGCGGCAGATCGGGCAGGGACGGTTGGTGCTCATCGCGGCACGAATTGGGCGTGCGGTGCCTCGATGGCAAGGCCGGGATCGGCCCTTGTCACCACTTCACGCCCCGTCCGGCGCGCGAGTTCTGTCAGCCAGTCTTCGGTCAGCCGGTCGATCACGGCAGGATGGGCGGAGAGTTCGATGCGCCCCGTTCCTTCGAGGCCCTCGGCGCGGCGCAACAACAGGCGCGCGGCGGCTGTGCTGCGATGGCGAGCCACGCGGTGCAGGAGAGATGGGCGGGTGAGCCGCGCAACGATCTGCACAAAGCCAAACCCGTTCATGGCCGTGCGTTCGTGCGGCCAGCCTTGGAGGCATTCGGCCAGCTTGTTGTCGAGCGCCTGCCGGTCCGACTTGTCCTTCACCGTCGGGAAATCCACGCCGATGTTGCCACCTAGATCGAACCGGCGCAGCGCTCGGGCGAGGACTGGCACAGCATTGTGATAGATCGCTTCGGGCGGGCCGCCGTCAACATCCACCAGCGTCATCGCCGGGGTCAGGGCGAACAGCAGGGAGCCACCGTGAAAATCGATTTGCTGCCGCGCAGCGTCTGCCCACAGGTTGTCCCAGTCAGCGAAATCGGGAAAGCGGCGGACGATCTCGACCTGCTTGCCTTCTGAGATCAGGGCTTCCGCCAAAGTTGGCGCGCCACGCAGCGCCTTGTCGGTGCGGCGGGCCTGCGCCAGTTTGAGCCGCCCGCGTTCGGCCATCGCCTCGCGCGTCACTTCCACCCGTACGGTCGCACCAATGCTGACATTGCGCGGAATGAGGTTGCCGAAAGCCATTTCGCCGTTGGGGAATTCGACCCGGCCCGCGCTGCCTTCGCCGATCCGTTCACGCAGTCGCGCCTCGGCGATTTCACCGGCCTGCAATTGGCTTCCGGGCCAGTAAACCCGCGCTTCCTCGATCCCCTGATAGGTCAGCCGGATCGCGCGATGCTCGCCGATGCCTTCCTCGACAAGCCAGCGATCAGACATCAAACCCCGCCGCCACCAGCAGCGCCCGCGTCTCAAAAAGCGGCAGGCCGACGACACCCGAATGGCTGCCCTGGATCCACGGAATCAACGCCTCGGCCTTGCCCTGGATCGCGTAACCGCCCGCCTTGCCGCGCCATTCGCCGCTGGCGACGTAGGCGTCCAGTTCGGCATCGGAGAGGCGTTTGAACTTCAGCTGGGTCTCGCTCAGCCGTTCGCGCAGCGTCCCGTCGGGATGGCGCAGGGCAATGGCGGACAGCACCCGGTGACGCCGCCCGCTCAGCAGTTCGAGGCATTGGCGGGCGGTCGTCTCGTCCTCCGCCTTGGGCAGGATGCGTCGTCCGCAGGCGACTACCGTATCGCCTGCCAGCACGAAGTGCGCGCCGCCCTCTACCGCCAGAGCCTTCTCTCGCGCCATGCGCTGCGCATAGGCGCGCGGCAGTTCGGCCTTGTGCGGGGCTTCGTCGATATCGGCTGCCACCACGCCAGCAGGCTCCACCCCCAGCCGCGCGAGCAATTCGCGCCGCCGCGGGCTGGCAGATGCAAGCAATAGAGTAGGAGCGGGCAAGCTCATGCCCGCACGATCAGCCGGTAAAGCCCGGAGGGCCGCTGCGGCCCGGCATGAAGCGATAGGTGATGCGCGCCTTGGTCAGATCGTAAGGCGTCAGTTCGCACAGCACTTCATCGCCCACCAGCACGCGAATTCGGTTCTTGCGCATCCGCCCGGCAGTGTGGCCCAGAACTTCATGGCCGTTTTCAAGCTCTACCCGGAACATCGCGTTGGGCAGCAGCTCCACCACCTTGCCGCGCATTTCGAGGAGTTCTTCTTTTGCCATCCAGTAACTGATCCTTGATCGGGGTGAAAATCGTGTTGCGGGCGCATAGCCGCGTCCCCCGCAAAAGGGAAGAGCGCCCTTGCGGCGTGCTGAACAGTGCCGAACCGCCACGTCAGCCGCGATACAGATGCGACAATTTAATACTTTGGGCCGGGTTGCGGCTTTGTGCGTTGCAGCACATAGGCCCGACTGAGGTGGGGACCGAACCGGTTGTTTCAAGGATTTACTGTGCGCGCATCCACTTCGACAAGCCTCGCCGCGATTGCGGCCATGCTGGCCTTCATGCCGGTTTTCGGTGTTGCCCACGCGCAGGATGCTCCGCCGATCGGGCAGGATGCGAACCCCGCTCCCCCCATCGGGCCGGACCCGGCGCAGTCGGAAGACGATATCAATACGATCGTCGTCTATGGTGCGCGGCTCATAGGGCGTGTCGATGCGCCGCAGCCGCCGCTGGTGACGCTCGATGAAGCCGATATTGCGGCCTATGGCGCAGGCTCGATCGCCGAACTGATCGAAGCACTGGGGCCAACGGTTTCGAGCGGACGCGGGCGCGGCGGTGGCGGCGGGCCGGTGATCCTCGTCAACGGCGTGCGCATTTCCTCCTTCCGGGAACTTCGCAGCTACCCGCCCGAAGCCATTGAACGCACCGAAGTTTACAGCGAGGAAGTGGCGCAGCGCTTCGGCTATTCGCCCGATCAGCGGGTGGTCAACATCGTCCTCAAGGACAATTATTCCAGCCGCGAGATCGAACTGGAATACGGCCAGCCGTTCGATGGCGGCTTCTCGCAGCAGGAAGTGCAGGGCACCTACCTGCGGATCGACGGGCCGAGCCGGTTGAACGTCAATGTCGAAGGCAACCGCTCCACCCTGTTGACCGAAGGTGAGCGCGGCGTGATCCAGTCACCGGGCAGCATTCCCACGCTTCCCACCGATCCTGATCCCGCCGATTTCCGCAGCCTTGTAGGTGAAAGCTCCGGACTTGAAGCGACGGTCAATTGGAACACCGCCCTGGGCGACAGTGGCAATTCGCTCAGCCTCAACGGCACCTATGAACGCGATGAGAGCCTGCGCCTGCAAGGCCTCGACACGGTCATCTTGACCGATCCCGACGGCGATACAGCGCTGCGCGCCTTCAACGCCGGTGATCCGCTTGCAGTGGACCGCAGCAGCAACAGCTATTCTGCTGCCGCAACGTTGAATGCCGGGCTGGGCGACTGGCAGATCACCGGCACGGTCGATGGAACGCTGTCCGATTCGGTCAGCCAGACCCAGCTTCGCCTTGATACGGCCGCGCTGGTCGCCGCAGCGGCAGCGGGCACGCTCGCGCTCGATGCCGATCTCGGCGAGTTTGCCGACGCTGGGTTCGATCTGGCGGAAAGCCAGACCTATACGATCAACGGCTTGCTCACTGCGCGCGGCAATCCAGTCTACCTGCCCGGCGGTGATCTGTCGGCAACGGCAGTGGCGGGATACCGTGCCAATGGCATCGAAAGCACCGACACCCGCAATCCGGGCCTCGTTACAGAGCTTGATCGCAGCCGCTGGCAGGCCGGGCTGAACCTCGGCATCCCGATCACCAGCCGTGACGAGGACTTCCTCGGTGCGGTGGGGGACATCTCGCTCAATCTCAACGGTACGGTCTACGAACAGAGCGATTTCGGGACCCTGTGGGATTGGTCGGCAGGCGTGACCTGGGGCATGTTCGAAGGACTGACGCTGAGCGCCACCTATGTCGATCGCGACAGTTCGCCATCGCTCAGCGAACTCGGCAATCCGCAAATCGCCACGCCTAACGTGCCGGTGTTCGACATTGCCAACAACGAAACCGTGCTCGCCACTGTCATCACCGGGGGCAATCCGCTGCTGCCCGCGCAGGCGCAGAAGGACTGGAAATTCGGCCTGAACTGGGAACTGCCGTTCATGGAGAACGCCACGTTCCAGGTCGAATACTTTGATAATCATGCGGAGAATATCTCCGCCGGCTTCCCGGTGCTGACCCCGCAGATCGAGGCTGCCTTTCCCGGCCGGGTGACGCGCGATGCGACCGGGCGGCTGACTGCGCTGGACGAACGGTTCGTCACCTTTGCCGAGCAGGATGTCGAGCGGCTGGTGTTCGGGCTGAACCTGTCGGGCCAGTTCGGGCAAAGCGAGAGCGGCGGGCAGGGCGGCGGTGGACGGGGTGGACCTCCCGCGGGCGCTGGTGGTCCTCCGCAAGGCGGACCCGGTGGTGGAGGATTTGGTGGTGCTGCCAATCCCGAACGCTTTGCCGCCATGCGTGCGCAATTCTGCGAGGCCGAGCCGGGCGAACTCATCGAACGCTTCAACGCGGCGCTGCAAGCTGCCGCCAATGGCGAGGAACCCCCGGTCGGCCCCGATGGCCAGCCGCTGGCAATTCCGCCGCAGATGCTCGAACGGCTGGCGGGCAATGACGGGCGGATTGATCCCGAACGCTTCAACGCGATGCGCGAGCGGTTCTGCAACGCCGATCCGGCGCAGATGGCCGGCGGTCCGGGTGCGGGGCAGGGTTCCGGCGGTCCGCGCGCGGGCGGTCCCGGCGGCGGCGGTCAGCGTGGCGGTGGCGGCAGGGGCGGCTTCGGTCGCTTCGGCGGCGGACCGGGCGGCGGTGACGGCGGGCGCTGGTTCGCCAATATCCAGTACACGCTGGAATTGGAAAACACCGTGCTGATCGCTCCGGGCATTCCTGTGCTGGACCTTCTCGAAGGCGATGCGCTTTCCGGTGGCGGACAACCGCGCCACTCGCTAAACTGGCGCAGTGGGGTGTTCTACAACGGTTATGGCCTGCTGCTGTTCGCCAACTACACCGGCGCATCGCGGATTGCCGGATCGGGCCTGCCGGGGAGCACCGATCTGGTGTTCGACGATTTTGCCACGGTCAACCTGCGAACCTTTGTCGATCTCGGCCAGCGGGAGTCGCTTGTCGAAGCCGTGCCGTTCTTCCGCAATGCGCGCATCGGCTTCGATATCGACAACATTTTCGATGCCCGCCAGCGGGTTACGGATAGCAGCGGCGCGACCCCGCTGCGCTATCAGCCGCTCCTGATCGATCCGCGCGGGCGGAGCTTTGAGATCGAATTCAGAAAGTTGTTCTGAGGTGAGACGTGGGGAAGCCTAACTCGCTTCCCCCGCTACCCTGATCTGGTTCCGCCCGCCTTCCTTGGCACTGTAAAGCGCTTCATCCGCTGCTGCGAGAGCTTCACGCGGGGTGGCAAAGGCGAACACATCGGCGAGCCCGCCCGAGAATGTCACCTGCCCGAACGGTTCCTGCGTGCGGCGGTTCACCAGCTTGCGCGCGGCCAATTGGCTGCGCGCGGCATCAAGATCGGCGAAGGCATCGCGGGCACTCTTGCCGTGAAACAGCAGTACGAATTCTTCGCCGCCGTGGCGCGCTACATGGCATTTTTCGCCCGAGACCCGGGCCAGCGTTTCCGCCACCACGCAGATCACCCGGTCCCCGGCATCGTGGCCGTGCGCGTCGTTCACCGCCTTGAAGCGGTCGATATCGCAGAAAGCGACGCATAGCGGATCGTTTGCAGCGCGAGCTTCGGCAATCGCCGCTTCGAGCCGCTTTTCGAACGCGCGCCGGTTGGGCAGGCCGGTGAGGAAATCGACTTCCGCATCGCGCCGCGCGCGTTCGAGGTTGTGCTGCAACAGCGCCGCTTCCTGTTCGGAAATCTTCAGCTCGGCTTCCGCGCGACGCGATCGTTCGAGCATCTGCCGGGCATAGCTCGCCAGTTCGGTAATTAGCTCTCCCGCATCGGGTACCTCTTCCAGCCGCCCGACATGGCCTTCGAGCGCGTCGCCATATTGGCGGGTGGCGCTGCGGGCGTTGCGGGTGCTGCGCGAGAAATCGGCGAGTCCGTCATCAAGCCGCTGGGCGAGTTCCTCGATGGCGCCGTCCTCCTCCGGCTGGATTTCAGCGATTTGTCGGTTAAGCCACGGCTGATCGAGCCGGCTTCCCGATTCCAGCCGCGTCCGCACTCGCCGTTGCAGACCAGGATTCAGTCCGGCAAAAATGCTGTGCGCCGTCACCAGATTTTCCGCCGTTACCTCAAGCGCATTGTCGAGCAAGAAAGCGGAAATCCGCTCAAGGACGGATTCGCGCGAGCGGACGATGGCGGGGACTGATCGCTGATGGACTGGTTCTGCAAGCCGTTCTTGCTTGCTGAAGCCAAGCCAGCCGAGCAGGCCGGAGTGGCGATCCTCGCCGTTGGGATGTGCGTGCGGTTCCATGACTGGCAGGACGGCACAATTGTCCACCGCTAAAGCTAGCGAGGACTACCTAGCCTGCGTGCAGCACTCTCACAGCGCTTGTGCAGCGGCGTGCGCGCTGGCCCAGGCCCACTGGAAATTGTACCCGCCCAACCATCCGGTCACGTCTACCCCTTCGCCGATCGCGAAGAGTCCGGGGACTTTTTTGGCTTCCATGGTCTTGGACGAGAGTTCGGCGGTGGAAATGCCGCCTGCTGTGACCTCGGCCTTGGCAAAGCCCTCGCTGCCGTTGGGATGGAAGCGCCAGTTCGCCAGTTGCCGTTCGACAGCGCCAAGCGCCCTATCGGTGTTGTCGTTCATGCAACCACCAATTCCCTGATCCTTTGAGACTTGTTCCGCCAATTTGTGCGCCAGGCTCGTAGGCAAATGGTCGGCGAGCACCGACCGGAGAAATTCCCTAGGCTGGATTCGCTTTTCCCTGAGCAGCCAGCCGAACGGCTTGTCCGGAAAGAAATTGATCGAAACCGGGTCTCCTCGCCGCCAGTAACTCGACACTTGCAGGATTGCAGGGCCGGACAGCCCGCGGTGGGTGAACAACGCTGCTTCACGGAAGGTAGCGTTGCCTGCGGTGGCTTCGACCGGCGCCGCCACGCCGGAAAGCTCGCGGAACAGCACCTCGTCGCCGCCCAATGTCAGCGGAACCAGAGCGGGGCGAGGCTCCACCACCTTGAGGCCGAACTGGCGGGCGAGGGCATAGGCGAAATCGCTGGCCCCCATCTTGGGGATTGACGGCCCGCCGGTGGCGATGACCAGTGCCGGGGCGGTGAAAGTGCCCGTTCGGGTGGTGACGCGAAACGCTGCGCCATCATGCGAAACCTCGCTCACCTCCTCGTCGCAACGGATCGTGACCTTGCCGGACCCTGCCGCGCACTCGTCGAGCAGCATGTCCACGATTTGCCGTGCGGAGCCGTCGCAGAACAATTGCCCGAGCGTCTTCTCGTGCCAGGCAATATGGTGCTTCTCGACCAGCGCGACAAAGTCCTGCGGGGTGTAGCGGCTGAGCGCAGACTTGGCGAAATGCGGATTGGCGGAAAGGTAATTGGCCGGACCTGCGCCCAGATTGGTGAAATTGCACCGCCCGCCACCCGAAATCAGGATCTTCTTGCCGACCTTCTCGGCGCGTTCGAGCACCAGCACATGGCGCCCGCGCTGTCCCGCCTGTGCAGCGCAGAACAGCCCTGCTGCCCCGCCGCCGAGCACTATCGCATCGAAATTGGTGTCCATTGCCTTGCGCTAGACGCAAAAGCGGCCGGGACCAAGCGGATGGTCCCGACCGCCGTTGCCCCTCACCCAGGGGACGAAACTTAGGGCTGAGCGACGGTGATCAGCTTGCCAAGCGTGTTCCATTCCGTCCGCGGGGACCAGTTGCGGTTGGCTCCCAGATAGGCGTGATCGTCCAGTTCGAGGAGGCCGATGATCGTTTCCGCCACGATCGTCGCGCCGACGGGGCCAAGTCCTTCGCCTTCCTTGGTGCTGCCATTTTCCTCCGCGCGACCGATCACTTCGGCTTCGGCAAGGATGTACAGCCACAGCGGGATGCCATGCACCGGGAGATCGCCGTTGAGCTGGACAATTTTCTTCAGCACCTTGTCGATGGTGGTCTGGTCGCAGCCGATAGCCTCGGCCACCTTCTCGCCGCCCGGGAGCAGGAAGGTATTGCCGCGCAGCAGGTTTCGGCTCGCGAGCGAATTCTCGTTGGGCGGAGCGATGAACGGCAGAGCCAGCAGATCGCCTGCAAGCTTCGTATCCAGCTTCTGCGAACGCTCCACATTGCGGTTTTCCGGCGTGAACAGCAGTTCGTGCCAGTCCACCACGCCCTTGGGATCGGTCAGTGCATCGAACCCGTTGCCGAGGATCGTGCCGAACAGCTCAAGCGCGGGTTTGCCCTGCTGCACCTGGATTTTCATCGGGATCATCGAATGGCCGAAGCGATAGCCGGCAACCGAGAACTCGACGGGAATATAGGGCACATTGCCGCAATAGTGCTCGCGCCCGCAGCCGAGGATTTTCTGCACGACCGGCTTGCCGCAGATGGCGGTGAGGAAATCGTTCACCACCGCCCACTGGTAGTGCCAGGTGGTCTGCTGGCGGGCGTGTTCGTAAAGTGCGGCACCTTCCAGCCCGTCCTCAGCGTTCAGCGTATCGCAGACGTGATTATGGAAGCGGATCATGGCGAGCTGGATCTGGCTGATGATGCGGTTTTCATCATTTCGCGGATCGCCGATAACCGCGCGACCGTTCGGACTGCGCAGCAGGTCGCTGTCGTGCAGCCCTGCCTGGCCGGGATTATCCGCCCCGGTCAGCAGCTTGGCACCGCCGAATGCGCCGCCCTGTACGAACAGGTATGGCTGTGCTTCCGGCCCGGTGCCGTATACGCAATCGAGATCGAGCGTTGGCGTGCGAACGTTGGAAATCTCGCCGGGATTATCGATCACGCTGTCGAAGGTGGTCGATGCGTCCAGTGTAAGATCGTGGTCGACGAACTGGCCGAAGAAGATCATCCCGACCGGAACGCTGTCTGTACGATCATTGGAGGACTTGCCGTCCATCGGCCCGTTGGGGGCCCCGATGGCCTTGATGATTGCCGGATCGGCATAGCCCGGCGCAAGGTGCGGAAACATGCGACCGAAGCGGTCATCCCGCTGGGCTTCGCCATAGTGGCTGCGGCTGCAATAGGGCGTCAGCCCTTCGAGCGGCTTCATTCCGTGATGTTCATGAGCAGACATGCGGTTCCTCCCGTGAGTGATGGAAACGCGGCCCGGGCTTTTCTGGTTGGCGCGAGAATACGATGCGATTGTTACGCCTGCTTGGTCAAAGGCGACACTTTGGCGGGCGTTAACTGTAACTCGGCGCGAATTAGCTTCGTTCTGGCGAACCTGACGCAAGTTCAGCCGAAAACGGGGTCTGCCGAGCGGCGATGAAATAGAGCAGCGTTCCGCCCAGCAGCAACCCGCCCAGAACGATCACCGCCTGCTGGCTTACCTGCAAGGCCACGAACAAGCTCACTCCGATGGCCAGTAATGCACACAGAGCGTGGAGCCAGTTCAGCTTGCCCTCGCGGTATTCCAGCGTCGGCAATGCGGCAGCGCAGATGCCGTAAGTCACCAACCGGATCAGCGTGCCCGCCACTGCCAGCACGGCAAAGCCTTCCCACATCCCGAGCGCGATAGAAGCCGCGCCGGTAAACAGGATTGCATTGGCAGGGGTGCCGTATCGCTGCGAAATGCCCATGAACCAGCGCGGCAGCATTCCCCGCTCGCCCATTCCATAAAGAATGCGGGGCTGGGTGGTCGCGCCGTTGAAATTGTTCGCCGCGATGCTGAAGGCGGCGGCGACCACAATGGCTACCGCGCCGACCTGTCCCATGCTTTCCAGCGCGGCACCCGCCAGCGCATTCTCCGCATTTTCCACTTCCGGGGCGATGGCGAGATAGGCCCAGATAATCGCCATGTAGAGCGCGGTGACGGCGGCGACCATGGTGACGATGGCGCGCGGGATGTCGCGGGTGGGTTCCCGCATTTCGCCGGCCGGTTCCACCACCGCCTCGAACCCCATGAAGGCGTAGAAGGTTAGCAGCACCACGGTTTCCACTGCGCTGAATTCGGGCAGGGCGAAGCCGATGGCGGGATTGCCCGCGAACAGCGCCGAAAGCACCAGTGCGACCAGCGGCAGCACCTTGATCGCGGTCATCACTCCCAGCGCGCCCACCGCGCGCTTCATGCCGACCAGGTTGACCAAGGTGATAATGCCGAGGATCGTCGCAATCGCGCCCATTTCCACCACCGGATTGGCCAGCGCGGGCCAGAGCGCCGCCATATAGGCCACCATCACGCTGGTGTTCGCGGCCGCCGTTACGATAGCGCTGGCATAGCGCGCCCATCCGGCCTGGAAACCGACGAACCGCCCGAACGCCGCTTCGCCGTAGAGCACCGGCCCGCCGCTATGCTCGAACCGCGCCGCCAGCCAAGCGTAGCACAGCGCCAGCGGCATGAAGGCGATCCCGCCTGCCAGCATCAGCCACGGCGAGAAATTGCCCACCGCAGCGGCGAGCACGGCGGGCAGGGCGAATATCCCCGCGCCGATCATCCCGTTTACCGGAAACAGTGTGGTGCCCCAGAAGCCGACGGTACGCGGCGGCGCGCTATAGCTGTGATTCATGGCGCGAGGGGTGCCTGCAATTGCCAGCACGTGCAAGCGATTGAGAAACGCCGCGCCTCCGCCTATCTCGTCCCCCATGGCGGACAGCAAGGCAGGGTCTCCCCACGATCCGAGGGGCAAGGAGCGGTTCAACGAGGACCGTGCGACCTATACGGTCAAGGGCAGCGGCGACAAAGGGGCCCAGCCCGATCTCGAACTCGGCTGCGCGGCGATCCGTGAAGTGGTGGCAACGCTCAAGCCCAAGCCCGGCGTCTACCGGATGCTCGATGCGCGCGGGGATGTGCTCTATGTGGGCAAGGCACGCAGCCTGAAGGCGCGGGTGGCAAACTATCTGCAGATCAAGGCGCTCACTAACCGGCTCCAGCGAATGGTCAGCCAGACGCGGGCGATGGAAATCGTCACCACCAATTCGGAGGCCGATGCGCTGTTGCTCGAAGCGCAGTTCATCAAGCGGTTCCGCCCGCCGTACAACGTGCTGCTGCGCGACGACAAAAGCTTCCCCTTCATCCTGCTTCGCGAGGGGCACGACTACCCGCGCATAATGAAGCATCGCGGGGCAAGGAAGGCCAAGGGGGCCTATTACGGACCTTTCGCCAGCGCCGGTTCGGTCAACACCACGATCAACGCCTTGCAGAAGCTGTTCCTGCTGCGGAGTTGCACCGACAGCTTCTTCTCACGGCGGGACCGGCCCTGTCTGCTCTACCAGA
Source organism: Erythrobacter sp. (assembly GCA_019739335.1). Lineage (NCBI taxonomy): Bacteria > Pseudomonadati > Pseudomonadota > Alphaproteobacteria > Sphingomonadales > Erythrobacteraceae > Erythrobacter > Erythrobacter sp. Next base: position 110,756 of record CP073261.1, on the reverse strand, counting down.
TCAAGCGGTGCAGCGCGCCCTGCGTCGGGCGGATCGACAAGGAGGGGTACGACGGGCTGATCCGCGAGGCGAAGGATTTTCTCGGCGGCAAGTCGGGGGCGGTGCAGGCGAAAATCCAGCAGCAGATGGCCGAGGCCGCTGAAGCGCTGGACTTCGAAAGCGCCGCCATGCTGCGCGACCGGTTGCGCGCGGCGACCTTCATCCAAGGCTCGCAGGCGGTCAATGCCGAGGGCGTGGGCGATGCCGATGTCTTCGCGCTGCACAGCAAGGGCGGGCAGGTCGGCATCCAGGGCTTCTTTGTGCGCGGCGGGCAGAACTGGGGCCACCGGGCGTTCTTCCCGAAGAATACCGGTGATGTCGAGGAAGCCGAAGTGCTCGCCGACGTGCTGCTGCAATTCTACGAGGAAGTGCCGCCCCCACCGCATATCCTTGTCGATCGCGAACTGCCTGAGCAGGCCTTGCTGGAGGAAGCCTTTGCCGCGCTGGTCGGGCGCCGGGTGGCAATCTCGATCCCCCAGCGCGGCGAGCGGCGGCGGCTGCTGCAACAGGCGAGCCGCAATGCCGTGGAGGCGCTCGACCGGCGGCTGGCCGAAAGCGGCACGCAGGCGAAGATCATGCGCGAAATGGCCGAATTCCTTGAGCTGGCGGAAGTCCCGGCGCGGATCGAGATCTACGACAACAGCCACATCCAGGGCAGCAAGGCCGTCGGCGCGATGGTGGTGGCAGGGCCGGAGGGGTTCCTGAAAAACCAGTATCGTAAGTTCAACATCAAGACCGCGCAGACCAACGACGATTTCGGGATGATGCGCGAAGTGATGGCGCGGCGGTTCGGGCGGGCGATGCAGGAAGACCCGGATCGCGAGCAGGCGGGGGTCTGGCCCGATCTGGTGCTGATCGACGGCGGCAAGGGGCAGATGTCGAGCGTGCGCGACGTCCTGGAAGAACTCGGCATCGAGGAAGTGCCGCTGATCGCCATCGCCAAGGGCCCGCACCACGGCCGCGAGGGGCGCGAGGTGTTCCATTTCCCCGACGGGCGGGAAAAGACCCTGCCGACCAATTCGCCGGTGCTGTTCTATCTCCAGCGACTGCGCGACGAAGTCCACCGCTTCGCCATCGGCGCGCACCGGGCCAAGCGCAGCCGCGCGATCACCGCTTCACCGCTCGACGAAATTCCCGGCATCGGCCCGGCGCGCAAGCGTGCGCTGTTGCTGCACTTCGGTACCGCCAGCAAGGTCCGCGCCGCCGGACTGGAAGACCTGCAACGCGCTCCGGGGGTGAGTGAAAGCGTGGCGCAGAAGGTGTATGACTTCTATCATGCCGGCGGTTGATTGACGCGGATCAATGATTCCATCCTCCTGTGCTTTAGACAGGACGTAGGAGGACAGTTCCATGCGTAGCCTATTGCTCCACGTCCACGAAGAACCCCGCTTCGATGCCCGACTGCAAGTCGCACTCGATCTGGCGCGGGCTTTCGACGGCCATATATCGCTTTACCAGCCGATCCCGCTGGCGATGCTGTGGCCGGGCGATCCCTTCGCCGTAACCGCTACCGATCTTGCTCCCATGGCAAAGGACAGGGCGGAGGAATATCGTCGCAAGATCGAAATCCGGCTGGCGGCCGAAGATGTGCCGTGGAACTGGGTCAGCGAATTCGGAGTGGCCGAGGCCGGGCTGGTGGAACAATCCGGGCTGGCCGACCTCGCCATCGTCGGTGCGGGCAACACCGATGGGCGCAAGGGTGCATCGCGGCTTGCGGGAACCCTTGCCATCCAGTCCCTCGCACCGATTTTGGTGGTTCCCGATACTGCGGAGGGGTTCGCTGCCGATGGTGCGGCAGTGGTCGCCTGGGATGGCTCGCTAGAAGCCTCGCGCGCCCTGCGATCGGCCGTGCCTTTGCTGCAGAAGGCGAGTGCGGTGACCCTTGTTGAGGTGGAAGAGACCAAGCAACGCGAAGTCGAGTTACCGATGCTGGATGGCGCGCGCTATCTTGATCGTCACGGTATCGCTTGCGAGATCGTGCAGATCGGACGCGGGGACGCGAGCATCACTCATGTCTTGCGCGAAGCCGCGCGGGCGCGGGAAGCAGGCTTGCTGGTGATGGGCGCTTATGGCGTGCCGCGCGTTGTCGAGACGCTATTCGGAGGGGTTACGCGCGACATGCTGACGAACCCGGATATTCCAGTGTTCCTGAGCCACTAGGTCGATTGAACGCTACTCTGCCACCCGCTCCAGCCGCAGATCGTGGAAGTCGTAGGAAAAGTCGGTCAGCTCCGAAATCGCCACCATGGTGACGCGGACGACTGTGCCGTCCTGCACTGCGAAATCGACGAAGGCATCGGCCTTTAACGAGGCGTCGGGCCAGAAGGCGGCAAAGCGATCGCCTGCATGGTGGGTGAGCGGGCCATCGAGAATTTCCGAACGGCCCATGTCGATCACCAGTGCGCCCTCGGCATTCTGGGTGATCCGAACTTCGCCATACCACGGATCGCGATAGGTGCCGACATAGGCGGAGAGCGGCAAGCTGGGCGGCGCGGGATTTTCCGGCCGCCCGGCATCGCCGGAAATCAGCGCGGCACCCTCGGCCTCCGCGGCGGCGAAGCTGGTGCCCATCAGGCCGATCACATCGCGCGGTTGATCCGCGACCAGCGCCTCGGCAACGTGATAGGTAAAGGCGGAAGCGGCAGAGCGGTAATCGTTGGAACTCGCGAACACCGCGATCTCGTGCTCGGGCAGCAGTACCAGACTGCTCACGACCCCCGGCGCGCCGCCCGAATGGCGGACCATCAGGGTGCCCTCATAATCCTGCACGAACCAGCCGAGCCCGTAGAGCGCCAGATGGCTCGATCCGGCATTGCGATGCAGGCCGGGCACATCGACCGGAGTGACGCCGGTCAATATTTCTTCAACCTGTGCTTCGCTCAGCACGCGGGTGCCGTCCTCCGTCACTCCGCGATCGAACCAGAACTGCGCCCAGTCCAGCATGTCCCCGGCCGTGCAGTACAGCCCACCCGCAGCCGACCAGGTTTCGGAAAACTCCAGACGCTCGTCCACGGGTACGCCTGCACCGGCCCCGGCAGCACGCTCGTGCCCGGTCACTACCGGCGTTCCCGGCGCAATCCGGTCCTGCTGCGCCGCGCAGCCATCGAGGCCGATGGGCTGGAGGATCTCGCTGGTGACGAAAGTCGCCCAGTCCTGACCCGAGACCCGCTCGACAATTTCGCCCGCCACCACATAGAGGAGATTGTCATAGGCATAGCCGTCACGAAAACCGGTCGTCGGGCGCAGATGGGGCAGCGCGGCGATCACATCTTCGGGGCTGGCATCGCCATCGGGCCAGATCAGCAAGTCGCCCGCGCCCAAGGGCAGGCCGGAGCGATGCGTCAGGGCATCGCGCACGGTGAAGCGCTCACTCACCCACGGGTCGTACATGCCGAACTCGGGGATATAGGTGCGGATCGGGGCGTCCCAGTCCACCTGTCCGCGATCCACCAGAATGCCGAGCGCGGTGGCGGTGAAGGCCTTGGAAATGCTGGCAATGGGAAAGCGCATATCGGTGGTGACGGGGCGGTCGGTGCCTTCCTCCGCCAGTCCGTAAGCGCCAAGGTGGACCACCTCGCCATTGACCATCACCGAGACGACCATGCCGGTAGTGTCGTAGGCGGCCATCGTCCGCAGCGCTTCGGCGTCGTAGTCGATGGCGGGAGCAGGCTCTGGTGCGGCTATCTGTAATGGAACAGGGGAATGGGCGCAGGCTGAAAGGCTTGCCGCAAGACCAAGTGCCGGTAGGAACTTCCGCATCATCGCCCCCTCAAAGATGCCGCAACATCCCTTCCTGCGTCACACTCGCCACCAGCCGACCATCCCGCGTGAAGATCTGTCCGCGCCCGAACCCGCGCGCGTTACCGCTCCACGGGCTGTCGGTGGCGTAGAGCAGCCAGTCGTCCACCGCGAAATCATCGTGGAACCACATCGCGTGGTCGAGGCTGGCGGCCTTGACCCTGTTTACCGCCGAGCCGACCGGTTGCAGCGCGGTACCGAGGAGCTGGAAGTCCGAAATCCATGCGAGGACGGTGCGGTGCAGCGCCCGGTCTGCCGGGAGACTGGCGACGGTGCGGAACCACACGTTGGCGATCGGCGGGCGCACTTCCTGATGCAGCCAGTCGCGCGGTTCGACCGAGCGGAAATCGACCGGCTGCGGGCGCATGATCATGGTCTTGAACGCCCCATCGGGCAAGTGGCGGGCCAGCTTGCGCGCAGAAACCACATCCGGCTCCAGCGCTTCGGGCGGCGGCACGTCGGGCATCGAGGGGTGCTGGTGGCCGGGACCTTCGGCGGGCAGTTGGAAACTGGCGACAAAATTGAGGATCGGCTTGCCGTCCTGACTCGCCACCACCCGACGATTGGAAAAGCTGCGCCCGTCCAGATCGCGCTTCACCCGGAAATCGATCGGCAAATCGTCGCTGCCGGGGCGCAGGAAATAAGCGTGCAGGGAATGCACTTGGCGCTCGGGATCGACCGTGCGGCTTGCAGCGCCCAGTGCTTGCGCAATCGCCTGGCCGCCAAACACCCGCCCGGTGCCGTCGGGGTGGCGACGGCCGACGAACTGGTCCGCCCCGCGCGCCTCCAGTTCCAGCAGGAAGATGAGATCGGCAACGATCTTTTCGGGAGTGGGGTTATCGTCCGCAGGAGTGGCCATCGCTTCGCCCATGCAAGCGAGCGCTGGCTTCGTCAAGGAAGGCCCGCTTACGTAAGGCCCGGAATGCGCCGGGCGATGCGCATCAGCACCGCCTTGGTGCGGTTGGTGGCGGGCCACCGGCCGGGTGGCTTGGGATTGAGGCCATAACCACGCAGCAGCTTGTTGAACGCCCTCGCGTCCGCCTCGGCAAAGCTCCATTCGCTGCGCCAGGTGATGGAAAGCGAAATCGACACCTCGCCCCCGTTCTGGACGTAGTGCGGGGCCATGACGGGCACGTAAATCGCCTCTCCGCGCTGCAATTTGAACGTGTAGCCGTCCTTGGCGAAGCTTTCGTCCCACTTCAGCTCGCGCGCGCCGCCGGTGTGGTAGGTTTCGTGCAGGGTGTCGGGGGCGAAGCGCGGATTGCCGGCCGGGAACACTGTCATCGCCTTCTTGCCCTTCAACTGGAGCAGGATGTTATGCTCCGGATCGAAGTGGTATGGGGTTACGGCGTTGGGACTGGAGACGAAGATGAACCCCTGCGTTTTCATCATCTTGCCGGTGCGCTTTTCGATGATCGGGCGTAGTTCGTCGAGCAGTTCCTCCAGCAGCGCGGCATAGGGGCGCTTCTGCTCGATATTCTTGAGCACGGCCCAGCTGTTCGCCGTGCCGATGCCGCGAATTGTCTCGCCGATGGTCAGCCCGTTGCCTTCGGGCTTGCCATCGACGCCGATGGGCAGATCGCCACGATTGTACTCGACGCTTTCGGGCGGCAGCGCTTCACCCAGCATTGCAAGGCCATCGAGATCGAGCAGCGGGTTGCCGACCAGATCGTGCTCCAGCTTGTGCACGCCTTCGGGATAGGAGGCGCTGAAATTGCTCCGCGCCCGCGCCGGGAAGGCGCGCTTGCCGCCCATCGAGCGACCGTGGAGCGAGCGGACCATGCGTGTCATCGAATACCCTTTGCTGGATGGCCTGTTTCCCGCCGGGCGAGCGCGGCGAACATTTTTCGGCGGAGCGGGCCGCCCATGCCGATGGAGTGGCGGGCGATCGTGCGCCGTTCGCGCCAGAAGTGGTCGATCATCGGGTGACCCTGCGCGGCGCAGCTGTCAGTCCAGGCGATATCGGCGCGGGTGAGCACTTCGAGGTTTTCCCGCTGGAGCAGCACGCCGGGAGAAAAGCGGGCGTAGTCCTCATCGAAGGCGGTCTTGAACGAGAACGCTCCCGGCGGGGTGAGGAAGCTGGCGAGCATGGCGATAGGCTGGCTGTCGAGCGTAAGCGTCAGCCGCTGCAGCCGCCCGCGTTCCGCCGCGCCGCGCAAGGCGTCGGTGAACAGCGATGCGGTGCGTGGGTCGCTTGCCAGTGAAGAGCCCGCCTTGCCCTTCCAGCCGCGCATTTCTAGCGCGAGGAACTGCGCCGTCCACGCGGCCAGCCCTTCGCTGCACTCCAGCCGCTCGACAGACAGGTTGCCCTCTTCTTCGAGGCGGCGGTGCTGGCGGCGCAGTTCCTTTCGCTTCTTGGCTGACAGTGCGGCTTCGTAATAGGTTTCCGGCGTCGCGGTGCTGGAAAGAAGCGCGCGTTCTTCGCGCAGAACGGTAGCTGCGTCGCGATCCTGCGACGTCAGGACATCCGCCAGAGCGAGGTGCAGCGAGCCGCTGGCGGGCATGTGCGCAAGGTGGAGGAACAGCGACAGGCCAGCGTGGCTGTCGGCCCATGCCAGCAAATGGCTCCAGTACGCGTGCTCGAACCCGCGCGCCACCAGCGGCGCGCCGAGGAAACAGTTGGCGTGGGTCCAACTGCGCAGGTGCGGAAGGGGGTATCCGTAGTAGAACACTTCGCGGCGGATCGGGAGCAGGCCGACAAGCTGGCCATCCGCTTCGAGCATCACCAGCTTCACCGCCCCGTCCGAATCAAAAGCGCGCAGGGCCGGAAGCAGATACCAGCTTTCAAAGAAGGGATTGGGCTCGGCGGCGGACTTAGCCAGTCCATCCCATGCCGCGATCATGTCTGCGCTGTCGATTTCGCGCCAGTCGCGTCCGGTCAGGACAAGGCGCGGGACCCCTGCCGGAGGTGCGGCGATGCGCTCCCGCTGGCGACGAGAGCCAGGTGTGTCGATGGGGAGGTTCTGGCCCACAGCGATTCGTTAATCCCACATTGCGGACGGCACCCGCCCGCCTGAGTGGTTCTAGAGAAGCTGGGGACAAGGAATGGCTAAGGCAAAGGGTAAAGAAAACCCTGCCGGGATCGCTCCCGGCAGGGTTTTTGTCCTTAGGGAGAAGCCAATGGGCCGCCCCGGTCGAGAGACGGATCAGGCCGCCGCGAGCGCCGCGAGCAGCAGCAGCGCCACGATGTTGGTGATCTTGATCATCGGGTTGACGGCGGGGCCGGCGGTGTCTTTGTACGGATCGCCCACCGTGTCGCCGGTCACCGCAGCCTTGTGCGCTTCGGAGCCCTTGCCGCCGTGATTGCCGTCCTCGATGTACTTCTTGGCATTGTCCCATGCGCCGCCACCGGCGGTCATGGACAGCGCCACGAACAGCCCGCCGACGATCACGCCGAGCAGCAGTGCACCCAGCGCCGCAAAGCCGTTTTCCTGGCCCGCAATGGCAGTGATCACGAAATAGACCACAATCGGTGCGAGTACCGGCAGCAGCGAGGGGATGATCATCTCTCGGATGGCGGCCTTGGTCACCAGATCGACCGTGCGGGCATAGTCCGGCTTGACCTCGTAGGTCATGATGCCGGGGTTCTTGGCGAACTGGTCGCGCACGTCTTTCACCACTTCGCCCGCCGCGCGGCCCACTGCCGTCATGCCCATCGCCCCGAACAGGTAGGGCAACAGCGCGCCGAGCAGCAGCCCGACGATGACGTAGGGGTTTTCGAGGCTGAAATCGACGGTTATCTCGGGGAAGAAGATCCCCAGATCGGTGGTGTAGGCGGCAAACAGCACCAGCGCCGCGAGGCCCGCCGAACCGATGGCGTAGCCCTTGGTCACCGCCTTGGTGGTGTTGCCCACGGCGTCGAGCAGGTCGGTCTTTTCGCGGACGCTGTCGTCCAGGCCGGCCATTTCGGCGATGCCGCCAGCATTGTCGGTGACCGGACCGTAGGCGTCGAGCGCCACGACCATGCCCGCCAGCGCCAGCATCGCTGTCGCTGCGAAAGCCAGGCCGATCAGGCCGGCGATCTGGTAAGCACCGATGATCGCCGCGATGATTGCCAGCGTGGGCAGGGCTGTGGATTCGAGGCTGATTGCGAGGCCCTGGATCACATTGGTGCCGTGGCCGGTTTCCGAAGCCTTGGCGATCGAACGGACCGGGCGGAAGCCGGTGCCGGTGTAGTATTCGGTGATCCAGATGATCACGCCGGTCAGCAGCAGGCCGATCAGCGCACACCAGAACAGGTCCATCCCGGTGAAGGGCACCATGTCCGCCATTCCGGCATTGAGCACGTCGTTCATGCCGACCCCGACCGAGCCGAGCGCATACTGCGTGACGAGGTAGATCAGCGGGATCGCCAGCACGGCAGAGACAAGGAAGCCCTTGTACATCGCGCCCATTACATTTGTCCCGCCGCCCAGACGGACGAAATAGGTGCCGATGATGCTGGTAACGATGCAGGCACCGCCAATCAGCAGCGGCAGCGCCATCAGCGGCAGCAGCAGTTCGCCCGCAGCGGTCAACAGCAGCGCGGTGAGCACCATCGTTGCGCCCACGGTGACGACATAGGTTTCGAACAGGTCGGCCGCCATGCCAGCGCAATCGCCGACGTTGTCGCCAACGTTGTCGGCGATAACGGCGGGGTTGCGGGGGTCATCCTCCGGGATTCCGGCTTCGACCTTGCCGACGAGATCGGCGCCGACGTCTGCCGCCTTGGTGAAGATGCCGCCGCCCAGACGGGCGAAGATCGAAATCAGCGAGGCACCGAAAGCGAGCGCCACCAGCGCGTCGATCACTTCGCGGCTGTTGGGTTCGAGCGCCATCGGGCCGATCAGCACGTAGAAGAACACCGCGATGGCCAGCAGGGCAAGGCCCGCCACCAGCATCCCGGTGATCGCGCCCGCGCGGAAAGCCATCGTCAGGCCTTCCTGTAGACCGGTCGAAGCCGCATGCGCAGTGCGCACATTGGCCTTCACCGAGATGTTCATCCCGATGAACCCGGCGACGCCTGAAAGCACCGCCCCGATCACGAAGCCGATCGCCGAAAGATAGCCGAGGAAAACCCCGACGAGGACCGCGACGACCACGCCGACAATGCCGATGGTGGTGTACTGGCGGTTCAGATAGGCTTGCGCGCCTTCCTGGATGGCGGCGGCGATTTCCTGCATTTTGGCATTGCCCGCCGGTGCGCCGAGCACCTGGCGGCTGGTGACGAAGCCATAGACGATGGCCAGCGCACCAAGCGCGATTGCGATGAGAACCAGTTGCATAACCCGGCTTTTCCCCTCTTAGAAATGAAAACGGCCCGGGCTTCCGGGTCCGTGTGGGGCCGTGGCTAGGCAATGTAACGCGCTTCGACAAGCGCAAAGCGCGGGTTTTTCACCCGTGCCGGCGATATCGCCTTACTTGCCGCCCTGATTGTGAAGATAGCCGAGGCCTTCGGCATTGGTCGCCGGCTCGCCATCGACGAACAGCGGCGCAAAGCCGCGCGGTTCGACTGTGCCGATGCGGGTGGCGGGGACCGGGGGGAAGGTCTTGGCGGGGAGGGTGAACAGCAACTCGTAATCATCGCCCCAGGTCAGGCACTCGTGGCGCCGGGCGGGATCGGCGACAGGAACGGCGCTGCTGTCGATCGCTATCGAGACCTCGCTTGCCTCGGCCATGCGGAAGGCGTCGAGCAGCAATCCGTCGGAAACGTCCATCATCGCTGTGGCGAGCGGGGCAAGATCGCAGCCTTCGGCGAGCCGCGCCATCGGGCGGGTGTAGGGTGTGATGTCGGCAGTGGTGGTGCCATCGCGCAAGGCCTCGAACCCGAGCATCGCTGCGCCGAGCGTCCCGGTGACGAACAGATCGTCCCCGATCTGCGCCCCGCTGCGGGAAGGGACGGGGGTGTGGACGGCGCGACCGATGGCGGTAAGCCCGAAAGCCCGAGGAGGCCCGCCGGAAACAGTATCGCCGCCAAGCAGCGGCACGCCGTAATGGGTGAGAACTTCCTCCAGCCCGGAAAGGAAATCGGCATCGCCGTGGCCGAGCATATGGCCGAGCAGCACGCCGACCGGCTCCGCGCCCTTGGCGGCCAGATCGGAAAGATTGGTGGAAACGAGCTTCCACGCGACATCGGCCATGTCCTGCCCGGAGAGGAAATGGCGGCCTTCAACCATCATATCATGGGTGAAGACGAACACTTCGTTGCCCAGCGGCAAGACGGCAGCATCGTCTGCCAGGCCCCGCGCACCCTTATGGAGCGGGAGGTGGCGCAGAGCGGCGATAAATTCGGCTTCGTTCATATCCCCAGTTCGTCACCCCGGACTTGATCCGGGGTCCCGCTTAACTGGACAGCGAGGGAATTGAAAGGAAGCGGGATCCCGGCTCGGGGGCCGGGATGACGTGGTCAGCGGCGCACATCCTTCGCCACCGCATCCAGCACGCCGTTGACGAACTTCGCCTCGCGCTCATCGAAGAAGGCGTGCGCAACATCGACATATTCGCTGATCGCGGTGCCAACCGGCACATCGGCGCGGGCGAGCAGTTCGTAGGTGCCGCAGCGCAGGATCTGCAGCATGGTCTTGTCGAGCCGGGCGAGGGTCCAGCCGTCGGCCAGCTTCTCGCTCAGCTTCGCATCGATCTCCTCCGCGCGGGCGATCACGCCGGCCACAACGTCGTCGAAGAAATCGACTTCGGCCTCGGCATATTGGTCGTCCTCGATCTCCGCGCCCAACCGGTGCTGGTGGAATTCGTTGAGCAGCCGGCTCAGCGCGGTCTTTTCCATGTGCCACTGGTAGATCGCCTGCACGGCGGCGAGCCGCGCGGCGGAGCGTTGGCGGGAGCGTTGTGAGCCTTTGGCGGGCTTGTTCATTTCAGACGGACTTTCACAGAGGTGGCATGGGCGGGCAGGCCTTCGATCTCGGCCAGCGCCACCGCCGCCGGGCCGATCGCGGCGAGCGAGGCAGCATCGGCCTGGAGGAAGCTGGTCCGCTTCATGAAATCGAGCACCGACAGCCCGCTGGCAAAGCGCGCGCGGCGGCCGGTGGGAAGCACGTGGTTTGGCCCGGCGACATAGTCACCCACGGCTTCTGGCGTATGGCGACCGAGGAACACGCTGCCTGCATGGCGGATCTGCGCGAACATAGCATCGGGATCGTCCACCATCAGTTCGACGTGTTCGGCGGCAAGGCGATTGGCGAGCGGCGGGGCCTGCGCGGCGAGATTGTCCACCAGGATCACCACGCCGTGCTTGTCCCAGCTCTCGCTCGCCACCGTGCGGGTAGCGAGCTGCGCCAGCGTGACATCGACCGCGTCTTCGACCACATCGGCAAACGCGGCATCGTCGGTAATCAGGATCGACTGGGCTGCGGGATCGTGTTCGGCCTGGCTCAGCAGGTCGGCGGCGACCCAGTCGGGATCGCTCTTGTTGTCGGAAATGACGAGGATTTCGCTCGGCCCCGCGACCATGTCGATGCCGACCACGCCGTAAAGCTGGCGCTTGGCTTCCGCCACCCAGGCGTTGCCGGGGCCGGTCACCACGTCGACCGGCTGGATGTGTTCGGTGCCATAGGCGAGCGCCGCAATCGCCTGCGCGCCGCCGATCCGCCACAGTTCCTCGATGCCGCAGACGTGCGCGGCGGCAAGCACCAGCGGGTTGACTTCGCCCTTGGGCGTGGGGGTGCAAACCACGAGCCGTTCCACCCCCGCCACCCGCGCCGGGATCGCGTTCATCAGCAGGCTGCTTGGATAGGCCGCGCGCCCGCCGGGAACATAGAGCCCCGCCGCGTCCACCGGCAGCCACTTCGCGCCGAGCCGCACGCCCGCCGCGTCAACATAGTCGCGATCCTGCGGCAATTGGCCTTCGTGATAAGCACGGATACGCTCCGCCGCGAGATCGAGCGCGGTCTTCGCTTCGGTAGCCAGCGCCTCGTATGCCGCCGCGCATTCGTCCGCGCCGATCCGCCAGGTGGCGGAATCCTCGGTCAGCGTATATTTGTCGAACCGCAGGGTGAGATTGCGCAATTCCTCGTCCCCGCCGCTGCGCACGCGGGCAAGGATCTCACTGACATCGCGCGCCACCCCGGCATCGCTCTCGCGCCGGTCGTTGACGATCCGCGCGAACTGCGCCTCGAAATCGGCGTCGCTAATATGCAGGCGTCGCATCAGGCGGCCTTCGCTTCAGAAACAGCAGCGCGGAAGCCTTCGACCAGCGCGGCCACGCGCGGATCGGTCTTCAGCGCCGCGCGGTTGACGATCAGGCGGCTGGTCACCTGCATGATCACGTCGCGCTCGACCAGTCCGTTCGACTTGAGCGTCTGCCCGGTGGAGACCAGATCCACGATCCGCCCGGCCAGCCCGCTCGAGGGGGCAAGCTCCATCGCCCCGTTCAGCTTGATGCATTCCGCCTGGATGCCCTGGCGTTCGAAATGGCGGCCGGTGATGTTGGGATACTTGGTGGCGACGCGCAGATGGCTGGCATTACCAAAGGCGTAGCCCGCGGGCTGCAGCGGCTCGGCCACCGACAGGCGGCAGGCGCCAATGCCCAGATCGACGGGGGCGTAGAGTTCGGAATAGTCGAATTCCTCGATCACGTCCGATCCCACGATCCCCGCCTGCGCCGCGCCGAAAGCGACGAAGGTGGCGACATCGAAAGCGCGTACGCGGAAGATGCGCATCGTGCCGCTGGTGTCGGCGAAGCTGAGCGAGCGGTCGGCCTTGTCGTGAAAGGCGCTTTCCGGCACCACGCCCGCACGCTCCATCACCGGAACCGCTTCGTCGAGAATGCGGCCCTTGGGCACGGCGAAAATCAGCGGCGCTGGGGGGTGGGGGGCGGAACCTTGGGTCATGGCCGCGCGATGTAGTGGCCTCACTGGAAAAGGGCAATGCGGATGGCAGGCGGGCAAAAGGCGGTAGGTGCAGCAAGCGGGCGCAAGGTGATGGAGATCGCCAGCGTCGCAGAAGCGATTGCGTGGCAGGCTGATCACGCCGAGCGCGCGGGCGCACCCTGCAATGCGCGACTGATCCGGGGATTGTTGACGCTGCTGGATGGCGAGACCGTCACGGGACGGCGGATGGCGGCCTGGCAGGGTTTGACGCTGGAAGACGCGATGCCGCTGCGCGTGGCGGGCGGGTTTCACTGGCTGTTCCTGACCGGCGAAGCGCCACGGCTGGGCGACCTATACCAGGGCCGGATAGCGGACCAGGGGCAGGCCGATGCACTGGTGTCCGACACTGCGCACACATTCGATCACGTACTGCTGGCGTGGCTCGACAGCCCGCCGCAGACCAACGAGGCGGGGCGCTCTGCCAGCGTGATGGCGGCACTGTTGTGGCTGTTCGGGCGGCTGGGGCCGTGCTTCGAACTCAACGAGATTGGCGCAAGCGCGGGGATCAACACCATGATGGGGCGCTTTGGCTTCGATCTGGGCGGGGTGAGGACGGGGCTATCAGAGTCTCCGGTGCAAATCGTGCCTGAATGGCGCGGGCCGCCGCCACCTGACCATCCGGTCGAGATTGTTGGCGCAAAAGGCTGTGACGTAGCTCCGGTCGATCTGACTGACCCTACACAGGCACTGCGACTGAAGGCCTACATCTGGCCCGATGCGACCGAGCGGATGGCGCGGATGGATGCGGTGATCGCGATGGCGGAACAGGAGCCGCCCGATCTGGCAAAGCAGGATGCCGCGCACTTCGTCGCCGAACGGCTGGCGGCAGAGCGGCAGGCAGGCGTCACCCGCGTGCTGTTCCACACGGTGATGTGGCAGTACCTCCCCATTGCGACGCGCGAAGCGATCACGCAGGCGATGGAAGCGGCGGGGGCATTGGCGACGGTGGAAAAGCCGCTGGCGTGGATTGCGGTGGAGACCAACCGGGCGACTTTCCGCCACGAATGCGTTGTGCGCTATTGGCCGGGCGGGGCGGAGGAAGTGCTGCTCGGCGAGGCGCACCCGCATGGGGCTTGGGTGGAGTGGGGAGACGATAACTACGACCGCTCAGCCTGAGCCTGTCGAAGGCCACGCACCCAAGGTCAGCGAGCGTCCTTCGACAGGCTCAGGACGAGCGGATCTGGGGCTAGGGGGCCGTTTTCTGCAAAAACCGCTCCATCGCCGCGTTGACCGCTTCGGGCGCTTCCCACGGCACGAAATGCCCGGCATCGGCAATCCGCTCCACGGTCAGGTCGCTCACCCAGTCGGGCAGGCGCTCGACATTGGCGGGCAGCAGAGCTTCGTCCTCCATGCCCCAGATCACCAGCGTGGGAATTTCGATCTTGGGGAACGGCGGGGGAGCAAACCCGGCGGGCAAGCCGACAGGCTCCTCCAACGACGGGACATGCAGCTCGCTGGCGCGGTACCAGTTGAGCATGGCGAAGGCGCGATCGGGATCGCTCCATTGCTCCAGCAGCAGCGCCACTTCCGCCGGATCGTTGGCCGCGCGCCGGTTCCACTTGATCGCCTGCATCAGCAGCGCCGCCAGCCCGTGCTCGCGCACGAGCGCATCATTGGCAGGATCGCGGAACGCACGCATGTACTGGCTGGCCGCGCGCTGCTCGCGGTCCTCCAGCAGCAATTGCGCGAATACCGCCGGGTGCGGCGCATTGGCGATCACGGCGCGGGTCACCTGCCCGGTCGCTTGCCCGAACGCTGCCACCAGCCAGGCAATCGCGCCGCCCCAGTCATGGCCGATGATCGTATAGCCGGGGAGGCCAAGAGCCTGCGCCAGCAGGGCAATATCCTGCGCCAGCGCCATCGGTTCGTAATGCTCGACACCTTCAGGCCGCGACGAATTGCCGTAGCCGCGCTGATCGGGCGCAATGCAGCGAAAGCGATCGGCGAAATGCGCGATCTGGTGCCGCCAGGTGCGGTGATTTTCGGGGAAGCCGTGGAGGAAAAGCAAAGCGGGCGCATCGCGCGGGCCAGAATCCCGGACATCGAGTTCGATGCCGCTGGAGAGCTTTACCCGCGCCAGCTCGCTCACCTCACACGCCCCGGCTGGGAATGCCGAGAAGTTCGATGGTGAACAGCAAGGTCGCCCCGCCGGGGATCGGCCCGCGCCCCTGCAATCCGTAGGCACTCCCTGCCGGGATCACGATCTCCGCAGTATCGCCCACGCCCATGTAGGGGATGGCGACCTGCCAGCCGCGAATCAGGCCGGAGAGCGGGAAAGTCGCCGGTTCGCCGCGCGCTACCGAGCTGTCGAACACCGAACCATCGGTGAAACTGCCGGTATAGTGGATCGTGATTTCGTCCTGCACGGTGGGGGCAGGGCCGGTGCCGCTGCCTGAGGTGCGGCGAAACATGATCCCGTCCGCCAGCCGGTGCCAGCCGTCGGCGGCGCTCAGCGAATGCAGCGCGCTCTGCTGGGCGTTGTGCCACTCGATGGAGCCGGGAGCGCCGGGCGCGGGGGCAGGAGCCTCCTGCGCCAAGGCGGGGGTGGCGAGAAACAGGGCGACGATGGGGAGGATGATGGTTTTCATGTGGGGCGGGATAGCGCGCAAATTTACCCACGTCATCCCGGACTTGATCCGGGATCCGGCTACTTTTTCGTCCGCCAGAATTAGCGGGACCCCGGATCAAGTCCGGGGTGACGAAGGGGTCTACGGATAGCTCACAGTCTTGGGCGCACCCTCGGGCAGAGGGATAAACTCCGCCTCATCGCCGGGAACCTTCGCAAACCGCCCCTCACGCCAGTCGGCCTTGGCCTGTTCGATCCGCTCCCGATCCGAGCTGACGAAATTCCACCAGACGTGGCGCTTGGTGGCGAAAGCCTCTCCGCCGAGCAGCATCGCCCGCGCGCCGCTGCGGCTGGCAAGCGTCATCGCCTCACCCGGCTTGAGCACGACCAGATCGTACAAATTCAGCGCTTCGCCATCGAGGCTCGCCTCGCCGCCGACCAGCATCACCGCGCGTTCGTCCGCTTGCGGGTCGATGGGAATCGACCCGCCAGCCTCCAGCAGGATCTCGGCGTAGATCGTTTCGGCATGGCAGGTCGTTCGCGCCCGCGCGCCCCACAGCTCGCCCATGATGACGCAGGCCCGCGCGCCGCCCGCCTCGACCCACGGCAGGTCGCTCACCGCTTCGAAGGCCGGATCGATTTCCTCCTTGCCGTCGGGCAGGGCGAGCCAGGTCTGCATTCCGTAGAGCTTCGGCCCGCGCACACGTTCATCCTGCGGGCTGCGTTCCGAATGGACGATGCCGCGCCCCGCCGTCATCAGGTTCACCGTGCCGGGGCGTATGGTGGAGAAAGTGCCGAGGCTGTCACGATGATCGATCGCGCCCTCGAAGAGCCACGTCACCGTGGCCAGATTGATATGCGGATGCGGCCGCACATCCATGCCCGTGCTCAAGTCGAGTTGCGCCGGGCCGAACTGGTCGACAAACACGAACGGCCCGACCATTCGGCAATCCACACTCGGCACCGCGCGGCGCACGGTGAAGGCACCAAGATCGTGGCTGACGGGGGTGACGGTCTTGAGAATGCTCATAGGTCGTCCAACTCCTCGTAATGCCGGAATATCCCGTCCTCGTTGAAATCCAGCCGGTGCTCGCTCGCGAGATAGGCGGCGAGGCCGTCGATCTCCGGCACCGCGCCTTGCAGGCCTTCCAGCCACACCCAGGTGCCGCGCATTTCCTTCATGTAGTTCGAGAAAGCGTAATCGAGCCCCTCCATCACCTGGAACAGGCTGGTATCGACATGGGTGGCTTGCTGGCCGAGCACGAATGGCCCGCCGCTGGCCGCAATCGCATTGTCGAAATGGATCAGGTACTTGGGAATCCGTTGCGCGCGGAAATACCCGGCCTTTTCGAAGGCGGCATCCATCTGGTCGGCGTAGAACAGTTCATTCGCGATCGGGTGGTGGACGCTGTGGACCTCCTCCACGAAATCGCTGATGTCGAGCTGGAGCTGGATCAGTTGCAGGTCCACTTCCAGCTCGCCTGAACCCAGCCCGTGCTTGTCGGTCAGGTAGGCGAGGATGTGCGCGGTTTGCCCGATCACCACCTCGTCATCGACGATATAGGGCGGAGCGAAGGGGCGGATGCCGGTGAGGCCGTGCATATGCTCGACCAGCGCATCGGCACCCTGCTCGCGCGCCATATCGGTATAGTCGATCCCGAAGGCCTCGCAGAACAGGCGGATGAACTCGCCGCGCCCCGGAATGTCAGGCCAGTACCAGAGTTCCACGCTTATCTCCCCTCACCGGGCGCGTGGCACTTCAGGGCGAGGGCGTGGACGCGCTGGCCGGGAATATCGCCCAGCGCGGCGAGCACCATGCGCTGCCGGGCCAGGCGGTTCTTGCCCGCAAAAGCCGCGCTTTCCACCACCACGGTGAAATGCGATTCGCCGCTGCCGTCGTCGCCCATGTGGCCCGCGTGCTGGCCGCTATCATTGATAACCTGGAGGTGGGTGGGGGCAAGCGCCTGCGTCAGCAGGGCTTCGATCTCGGCTTGGACGGTTCCGCTCATGACGTGAAACTTGGGGGTTCCCTTCGGCGGGTGCAATCCCCATTCTTGGCCGCCCATGCGCAACCAGCGATTCCACGGACGTTACGAAAGCGAAGGCCGCACCTGCGAACATCCGACCTGCCGCGAGGCGGGCGAGTTCCGCGCGCCGGGCAGCCGCGGCAATTCGCGCGACGGGCCGGGCGACTGGCGCTGGTTCTGCCTTGAGCACGTGCGTGAATTCAACGCCGGGTACGACTGGTTCGAAGGCATGAGCGCCGACGAGATCTACCGCGCGCAGGCCCCCGGTGCGGGCTGGGCGACCGAAACTCCCGCTTTCCGGCCCAATGCCGGGATGGACGGAATGCCGCGCTGGGCCGACTTCGCCGATCCGCTCGATGCCATCGGCGCGCGCATGGCGAACATCCGGCGCGCAGCGGCGGGCGAGAACTTCAGCGATTCCAGCCGCTTCACCCCGCGCGAACGCGAAGCGCTGAGCGTGATGGGGCTGGGCCCGAAGACCGATCGGGCGGAATTGCGGCGGCAGTACTCGGTGCTGGTGCGGCGCTATCATCCGGATCGCAACGGCGGCGACCGTTCGCACGAGGGGCGGTTGCAGCGGGTGGTGGAAGCATACCAGTTGCTGCGGCGGGCGACGGCGTTCGCTTGAGCAAAAGAGTGGGTCCCCGCGTAGGCGGGGACCTCGTGCGCATGTAAAACAGATCCCCGCCTGCGCGGGGACTCAGCGTGGGGGCCGTTGCCCGAAGGCCCAGCGCATTGTCCCGCCCAGCGCGCCGGTCACGAACCGTGACGGCAAGGCCGCCAGCCCCGGCGACTCCAGCGCCAGCATCGGGCGCGCGAACGGCGGCAGCAGGCCTATGGCAGCGTTGGCGAGGAAGGGCTGGATTGCTCCGGCGGCACCGGGCGGGCGGCTTTCGACCACCAGCCGCGCAATTTCCCGCGCTTCGGGGGTAGCGCGCAGATCGCTGCGCATTTCGCGGAACAGCTCCTGCGCCTCGGCCTTGGTGTCCGGCACCGGGTCCGCGCCAAGTTTGCGGGCGATCAGCGCGAACTGGCGGAAATACTCGTCCTGCTCGGCCAGCGGCATGGCCGGGCGGACATAGACCAGCCAGGCTTCGAGGAACATCATCGCTTCGGTGACATGCACCCAGGCCAGCGTCCGCGGCGCGGTGGCGGCGTAGGGCGTTCCGTCCGCCAGCGTGCCCTTGACGCTCGCGTGGATGCGATTGACCCGTGCTATGGCCGCCTCGGCATCGTCCCGGTGCCCGTAAGTCGTCACCGCGATGAATCGCGCGGTGCGGCGCAGGCGACCGTGCATATCGGCGCGAAAGTCGGAGAAATCGAGCACCCCCTGCAAGGCATGGGGGTGGAGCATCTGCAACAGCAGCGCCGCCATCCCGCCCACCATCATGCTGACAATGTCAGCATGGACCATCCGGATCGGCGTGTCGGGCGCGAAGAAAGCCATATCCGACGGCGGGACTGGCACCTCGCCCTTGGCCGGATCATTGAATGCCTCGCGCACCCGCTGCGCCAGCTTTTGCCGGGCGAGTTCCACCGGATCGGGAAAGCTCCGTTGCACCATCGCCCGCTATGTGGGGCAGGGCAGGGGCGATTGCGAGAGGTTCAGCCGCCCAGCTGTCCGAGCGTTGCCTGATAGGCGTCGCGCGCTTGCAAACGAGCCTGATAGGCGCGGAAGCTGGGTCGGTCGGTCAGTGAGCCGAAACCCAGCCCCCAATCGACCTGGCTGCCGACATAGACATCGGCCATCGTAAACCTCGCACCGCAGACGAAATCGTGGCCCTGCAACCAGTTGTCGAGCGCATCGACCATGCGAGCGTAACTGCCGAACCCCACAGTGCCTTCCTGCCGCGCATCCTGCGGCTCCCATCCCAGCGCCTTGTTGGTGACCGCCGCTTCCATCGGCCCCGCAGCGAAGAACAGCCAGCGCCAGTAATCCGCCTTTTCTCCCTCACGCGGAAGCAGGTCGGGCGCTTCCATTTCGGCGAGATAGTGGCAGATCGCGGCGCATTCGGTAATCACCCGATCGCCGTCCGCTGCATGATGGATGACAGTCGGAATCTTGCCCATCGGATTTGCTTCGAGCAGCGCGGCAGGCTTGGCCTCCCACTCTACCATTGCGATTTCCGGCTGTACGTCGACTTCTGCAAAGGCCCATTGCGCGATCAGCGCGCGGCTCATCGGATTGAAGAACAGGGTGTAGCTGGACATCGACTTTCTCCGATAGCTGGTTTCAGTCCCGGTCAGGCGCGCCGAGCGGGAAGAGCTTGCGGTAAGGGCGCGCCGCATTCACGCAAAGGACCACCGGTTCAAGGGCCAGCAGTTCCGCGCGCAGAGCCTGCAACTGCGGGTACTCATCAGGGATCGGTTCCACCCAGTCAGCGTAGAACAGGGACGGAGCAGCAGCACAGGTGACGAGGCTGACATGCGGCGGCAGGCCAACGCGTCCGAGCCAGTCTTCCAGCCAGCGATAGGCCTTATGCAAGCCCGCGCGCCCGGCGAAGACTTCGTCCGGATCGGGGTCGGAAGCATTGGCAATATAGGCAGCAACTACCCGCTGCATATTTGCCATCACGTAGTTGTCGAACACTCTGTCGATCATCCGCGCCCGCAAGGCTTCGGCAGGATCGTCGGGGATCAGCGAAGCGTCCCCGGGGTGATGTACCGCCAGGTATTCGATGATGCTGGTCGCTTCTACCACCACCTTCTCGCCATCCTGCAACACCGGAAACTTGCCCCCGGGGTGCGCCATCGCGACGAAGCTCGAATTGTCCGGATGGCCAGGATCGACCATGCGAAAGCGGTGTTCGGTGCCATTGGCGTGGAGCGCGATCTGCGCCTTCCACGTGTAGCTGGAGAAGGGGTGACCATAAAGTTGCAGCATCACCAGGTGCCTTCGCGCATCCGCTGCTGGCGGGCAAGTTCTTCCGGCGTTGGGTCGGGCAACTGGAAGTCGGCGATCTTTACCTGGCCGTCGGGCTCGTAAGTGGACATCAGCGTGCCGCCGGGGGTCTGCCGCTGTTCGACCAGCTTCCATGCACCAGCGCCGGTGCTCCCGTCGGTATTGGCGCCGAACAGCCGCTTGCCGCTGCCGAGCACGACCGGCGCGACCATCAGCACCAGCCGGTCGATCAGTCCGCGCGCCAACAGCGGCGGGTAGAGCGTAGAACTGCCCTGGATCACCAGATCCGGCCCCCCGTTTTCCTTTAGCGCGGCCACGGCATCGATATCGGCGAGCGCATGGCTGCCCTGCCACGCCAGCGGCTCATCCGAGGAGGTCAGCACGTATTTGGAAATGCCCGCAAACAGCGTGCCGATTTCGCCATCGTCGGCCAGCGCGGGCCAGTGGGCGGCGAAAATATCGTAGGTTCGGCGGCCGAGCAGCAGGTCGAACGGCGGCTTGAAGACGGTATCGACCTGATGCCCGATCGCTTCCTCGAACAGCGCGGCGAACCAGCCGCCGTGTTCGAAGCCGCCGGTGGTGTCCTCGTCGGGTCCGCCGGGCGCCTGCATCACTCCGTCGAGAGAGAGGAACGCGGCCCCGGTGATCTTGCGCGGCATCGCCTATTCTCCCCTGATCGCCGCTTCGATAGCGGCATGATCGATCTTTTTCATCGCCATCATGGCTTCAAACGCGCGCTTGGCAGATCCAGGATCGCTGCTCGTGGTCGCCTCCATCAGCACGCGGGGAGTGATCTGCCACGAAATGCCCCAGCGGTCCTTGCACCAGCCGCACATGCTTTCCTGCCCGCCGTTGCCGACGATGGCGTTCCAGTAGCGGTCGGTTTCCTCCTGGCTGTCGGTCTGGACCATGATCGAGAAGGCTTCGCTGGCAGTGAAATGCGGTCCGCCGTTTAGGCCCAGGCAGGGCAAGCCGCAGACGGTGAATTCCACCGTCAGCACCGCGCCTTCGGACGAAGAGGGGTTGTCCGAGGGCGCGCGATGCACCGCGCCCACCGAACTGTCGGGGAAAGTCGCGGCGTAGAACCGCGCCGCATCTTCCGCGCCCGAGTGATACCAGATACAGTTGATTGCCTTGGGAGCCATGGTCACGCTCCCCGGCTGCCGACGAGCGCGAAATATGCACCTTGCGGGTCGATGGCATTGAGCGAAAAATCGCCGCCCGGGATTTCCATCGGCTCCTGCATGACGCTGCCGCCGTTGCCCTTTATGTAGGCGACCGCTGCGTCGATATCCGCAACGCGGAAGTAGAACGTCCAGGCCGATACCGGCATTTCCGGCGGCTTCGCCCAGACTGCGCCGAGCATTCCCTGCCCCATCGGCGATCCGTCGGGCGCGCGTCCTGCGTGGCGCAGGAATTCGTATTTGCCCAGCGGCCCCATGTCCATCTCGCCGTCTTTCACCCAGCCAAATCGCTGGCCGTAGAACTGGAGCGCCGCCGCCGGATCGCTGGTGGCAAGTTCGTTCCAGGCGCAGTGCCCGAGGCGCGGGCGATCATAAGAGAAGGCGTGGATTTCCATATCGGGCCTGTCCGCCGGGGGTTGCGGCTTCATGATGTAGAATGCCGCGCCCTGCGGATCGGTGACCATCGCCATGCGGCCGACGTTCTCCATGTCCCGCGCCGGCCACAAGGTGCGTCCGCCGCTTCCTTCGATGGACGCGACCATCTGATCGACGTCGTCCACCAGTACATAGCCGATCCACCCCGGACGGGCACCGCCCGCCATCATGTCGTCGCTCAGCGCCAGGATGCCGCCTATGCCGCCCTCGGTTGCCTCGATATGGCGATAGGCGGGGTCCCCGCTGATTGTCCAGTTCAGCAGAGGGGCGTAGAACTGCTCCGCTGCCGGGGCGTCGCTGGTCATCAGTTCGTACCAGATGAAGTCGCCGTGATGATTTGCCATCGCTTTTCTCCTGTTCGTTGCCGAGTGCCTGCGATCGAAGCGGTCAGCGCCCCATCGTGAAGATCGGCGCGAACCCGCCCCAGATCATCCGCATCCCGTCGAACGGCATTTCGCCCATCTGCGCGAAGTACTCGTCCTCCTGCATCTTGGCGTGGCTGGCATCGCAAGTGGCCTTGTCGGGCCAGATCATCCACGAAAAGACGATCTTCTCGCCGGGCTCGGCCTTGGTCGCCATGCGGAAATCGGTGACCTTGCCGTCGGTCACATCCTCTTCCCACGCCTCGACAATTTCGGTCACGCCATATTCGGCGAACTTGGCGGCGGCGCTTTCGGCCATGGCGCGATAGGCTTCCTTCTTGCCCTCGGGCACCGCGATCAAAAATCCCTGGATATACATGCTCAGGCTCCTTCCTCTTCTTTTGGGTTGTCCTCCACAAAATCGGCAAGTTGCGCCGCCATTGCCCGCTTATATGCCGGGCGGGCATGGCCGCGCGCGCAATAGGCGGCGAGGTGTGGCTGGGCTTCGATTAGCGCATCGTCGGCGTTGGCCAGCACCGTGACCATCGCGATATCGGCGATGGAGAAGGTACCCGCCAGCCAGTCCTTGTCACCCAGTGCATCGGCCAATCGTTGCAGGCGTTTTTCGGCAAAGGGGCGCAGGGCGGCAGCGGCTTCACCAGACCAAGACTTGTCTTGATGAAAGAGGATGACGGTGACGAGCTGCATCAGCCCCGGCTCGATCGAATTGAGCGCCGCGAACAGCCAGCTGATTGCCTGCCAGCGCGCCTGAGGCTTGGCAGGGAGCAGCGTCGGATGCGCCTCGGCGAGGCGCAGCAGGATCGCGCCGGTCTCGAACATCTGCACTTCGCCATCGCGCCAGGCGGGAACCTGATCGAACGGTTGCCACGCGACGTAATCCTCGCCGCGCGGCAGCATCGCATTGAGGAGCACGGTTTCGTAGGGCTGGCCGACTTCCTCCAGCGCCCAGCGCACACGCAGATCGCGGACGCGACCCTTGGCGAAATCGGGCACCCAGGCGAAGGCAGATAGGATGGGGATCGCAGAACCTGTCACGGAGTGACACCGGGGTTCATGAAGATCATCTGCCTCATAGTCTTTCTCCTTCTTCCCCTACTTTCACACTTGGCGACTCGGACTTGAGATTCGTGCCTGACTGAGTTACAGAAAGCAACTATGAAGTTACAAAAAGAAACTAAAGCGCCCGATACGCACGGCAAGTGGTACGCTGACGCCTGTGGGACCGCGTTCGGGCTGGAAGTGCTGGGGGAGCGGTGGGCGATGCTGATCGTGCGCGAATTGCTGCTCGGTCCGCGGCGTTTTTCCGATCTGCGCGAGACCCTGCCCGGGATCAGCGCCAAGGTACTGACCGAGCGGCTCGAAGGACTGGCGGGCTGGGGCGTTTTGGAAAAGAAGCAGTTGCCGCCGCCGGTGCCCGCGCAAGTCTATGAACTCACCGAATGGGGTTACACCGCCGGACCGGCGATCAACGAACTGGGGCGCTGGGCCGCGCGATCCTGCCGTCACAATCCCAACCTTCCGCTCTCTGCCGCTTCGCTGATGTCCTCGATGCAGACGATGCAATTGCCGCAGCTCGCGCAGGCACCGGATCAGGTGATCGGAATGCAGGTGGGGCGCGAGTACTTTCGCGTCGCTATCGAAGGCGGGAAACTGTCCACCACCCGCGCCGGAATGGCCGAAGGCGATGCGGTGCTGCGGGCGAAGTCAGCGCGGACGATTGCCGGAGCAATCTATGCCGATATTCCGCTGTCGGTGCTCGAAGCCGAAGCCGGACTGGCGATGGAGGGCGACCGGGCGCTGGTCGAACGTTTCGTCAGGCTGTTCGCCCTGCCGCCAAAGCTGGACGCGCGCTAGCCCTGCCGATGTTCACCGCTGGTGCGGGCCGACTCGACCAGAGCAGCCTCCGACACGGCAACGGCGACCCACGCCGGACGCGAATGCACCCGCGCCAGCCAGTCTTCCGTGCGCGGGCGGGTGGTGACGTCCATCCCGTAGGCCATTGTCCGCAGGCAGGCCGCCACTGCTATGTCGGCCAGCGAGAAAGCCTCTCCCGCCAGCCAGCCCTCCTCAGGAACCTGCATCTCCAGCCAATCGAGCAGCGGCTGCACCTTCGCCTCGGCAGCATCGGCAGCCTCAAGATCGCCCGCAATGCCCAGCAGATCCGGCCCGATCCAGCGGTTGAACCCGATGGCACGCGCAGTGTCCGCCAGCAGGGTATCGGCGAATTCGTCGAACATCACCGCCCGCCCGCGGGCCTGCGGATCGCGGGGAAGCAGCGGCGGGGCGGGGTGCTTCGCGTCGAAGTAGTGCGCAATCGCGCTCGAGTCCGCCAGCGTAAAGCCGTCATCATCGATTGCGGGCATCATCCCGAACGGGCTGGCGGCGAGGAACGGCGGGGAGGGCCTGTGCGGGGTCGCGGGAATGAGCCAGTAGGAGAGGCCCTTCTCCTGCGCCACCAGCAGAACCTTGCGGACATAGGGGCTCGTCGGAAACCCGTAGATCGTCAGCATCGCCGCCCCGCCTTTCGTAACCCTTGCGCCCGACATCCCTGTTGCAGCACTGCAGCCTCCCGTCTAGGCACCCGCGCGAGATGAACGACATGACCAGCAAGCCCGACTCCGCCTCCACCGTCCTCGCCGCGCCCGACATCGAAGTCGATGTGCGCGAGACCTTCGGCATCGATATCGACATGAAGGTACCCGCCTTCAGCAAGGCGGACGAGCGCGTGCCCGATCTGGATGGCAGCTACGTGTTCGATCCGGACACCACGCTGGCGATCCTTGCCGGGTTCGCCTTCAACCGCCGGGTGATGGTGCAGGGCTATCACGGCACCGGCAAGTCGACGCATATCGAACAGGTCGCCGCGCGGCTGAACTGGCCGACCATCCGTATCAATCTCGACGCGCATATCAGCCGGATCGACCTGATCGGCCGCGATGCCATCGTGCTGCGCGACGGCTTGCAGGTGACTGAATTCCGCGAAGGTCTGCTGCCCTGGGCGCTCCAGCACCCGGTGGCGCTGGTGTTCGACGAATACGACGCGGGCCGCCCGGACGTGATGTTCGTGATCCAGCGCGTGCTCGAACAGGCGGGCAAGCTGACCCTTCTCGACCAGAACCGGGTGATCCGCCCCGATCCGCATTTCCGCCTGTTCGCCACGGCCAACACCGTGGGGCTGGGCGATACCAGCGGGCTTTATCACGGCACCCAGGCGATCAACCAGGGGCAGATGGACCGCTGGAACATCGTCGTCGGGCTGAACTATCTGCCTGCGGAGACCGAGCGCAGGATCGTCGGCGCCAAGACCACGCTCGATGCCAAGCTGGTGGCGGACATGATCCGCGTGGCGGACCTCTCGCGGCAGGGCTTCATGAACGGCGATATCTCCACCGTCATGAGCCCGCGCACGGTCATCACCTGGGCGCAGAACACCGAGATATTCGGCGATCCGGGCTTCTCCTTCCGCCTCAGCTTCCTCAACAAGTGCGACGAGGCGGAACGCGCGCTGGTGGCCGAATATTACCAGCGCGTGTTTGGCACGGAACTACCCGAAAGCGTCGTCACCAAGGCATGATCTTCGCTCGTCGGGGAGGGACGTACGGCTCCCTCTTGCGCCGCGCGCAATCGCGTGTAGCACTCGTGCACACTAACAGCTTTTGCGCGAGAAGGGCCAGCCGCTCCGATGAAAACCATGACCGCTTTGGCCGCACTTGCGCTGGCGCTTGCCGCCACTCCGGCAGCAGCAGAGGAGCCTCTGGCGAACCGTGCAACGCTGGAGAACGATGTTCGCGTGCTTGCCGACGATGCGATGCAGGGGCGCGAGGCGGGAACTCCCGGCTATCAGATGGCGGCGGACTATGTCGCCGGAAGGTTCGAATCGCTGGGATTGCGGCCAGGGGGCGACGAAGGCACATATTTCCAGAACTTTTCGCTCGTACGCCATTCGCAGGCGGCGGACAGCCGCCTCGCGCTCGTCGATGCAGCGGGCAATTCGATCAAAGTCGGGTTCGGTGATGATTTCGTCGGCGGCGGCATGTCCAGTGCGGGCGGGGAAGACGGTCGCGGGTTGGTCGACGCGCCGCTGGTGTTCGTCGGCTATGGACTCGACATGCCCGAACTGGGGCACACCAGCTTCGAGGGGGTGGACCTGACCGGAAAGGTCGCGGTGTGGGTGTTCGACCTGCCCGAGGATATCGATCCGCTGCTGGCGATGCATATGCAGCAATCGATGGCGAGTCGCTTTGCAGCTACCGGCGCGGTCGGATCGATAATGCTCTGGACTCCGGAGATGAACCTGATGGTGCCCTGGTATCAGGGGCGCAATTTTTTCACCCAACTGGGCGGCACCACCTGGATCGGCCCGGATGGAGTGGCGCATGATCAAGGCGGCAGTCTGGAATTCCAGTTTGTCGCGTCGCCGGAAATGTCGCGGCGGCTCATGGAAGGCCAGCCGGTCGATTACGATGCCATTTCCGTGGCGCAGGCTGGGGGAATGACGCCGCTGCCCAGTTTCGACACGGGCATGCGCGCTCGCGCCAGCTATGCCAACAGGCTCGAACCGCTGCTCGACACAGCAAATGTCATTGCAGTGCAGCCGGGCACGGATCCGCTGGTCGCAGACCAGTATGTGGTGATTACCGCGCATCTCGATCACGTCGGGATCGAACCCGGTCACGGTGCGAATAACGATCGTTTGTTCAACGGCGCGATGGATAACGCCAGCGGGGTTGCCACCCTGCTGGAAATGGCGCGGCTGCTGGCGGCAGAACCGCCGCGCCGCCCGGTGCTCTATGTGGCGCTGGGTGCCGAGGAGATGGGTCTGCTCGGTTCGTCCTATCATGCCGCACATCCGGGGATTCCGGGCGGCGAACTGGCGGTGAACGTCAATGTCGACATGCCGATCCTCACCTGGCCGTTCAGCGATGTGGTCGCCTTTGGTGCAGACCGTTCCAACATCCTGGCGCCGGTGGGTGCTGCGGTGAGCGAATACCGGCTCAAACTGGTGCCCGACCCCAATCCCTCCGAAGGCTTTTTCTTCCGTTCGGACCAATACTCCTACGTCCAGCGTGGCATTCCCGCTGTCTATCTGGATATCGGCTTCGGCAACGGAGGGGATGTGGCGCAGACCCAGTTCCTCGACACGCACTACCACCAGCCTTCGGATGAAGCCGAACTGCTCGATTACGAACAGCTTGGCCGGTTCGCCGATCTGGCGACAGTGGTGGCGCGCAACGTGGCTGACATGCAGGCGCGCCCAGCATGGCTGCCGGGCGATTTCTTCGGCTCGACTTTCGGCGGGCCGGTAGCAGGCGAGTAAATCGCGCCGGAGTGTTGCTCCAACGCGCCAGCCTCCAAGTAAAATATCCTTAACGCGCTTGCGCGTGAAAAAAGCGGGCGTAGCATCATGCCCAGCAGCGCGCCCGCACTGTGATGCTTCAAGGTAATCGGGGATATATAGAATGTTCAGGGATTTCCGTTCCGGTTTGCAGGATTTCGCCACGCTCGGTTTCGAGCCTCAGGGTCGCGCGCTGGGGCGCGGCGGGGTTTTGCCCATGCCGGGCACGGTCGAACTGGTTGACCTGACGCGGCAGATCGATGTCGATCATTTCATGTACGCCAAGCCGACCAACCCTGGCGGCGGCGGCGGTGGCGGCGGCGGCGGTGGCGGCGGCGGCGGTGGCGATGGTGGTGGAACCACTTTCAGCCCCTATACTTCGGGACCGAGCGATGCCGCTTCCGGCTTCAACATCACGATCGTCTTTGAAGGAACATGGAGCCAGGCGATTTACGATATCTTCGTGGCGGCGGCAGATTTCTACACCGCACTGATCGTGGGTGATTTGCAGGACGTGACCATTACCAGCGGTCGCGGCAAGCGCGCGACCACGACCGAGATCGACGATATTACCATCACTGCGTCGCTCATCACCATCGATGGCGCGGGCGGGGTGCTCGGCCGTGCCGGGCCGACGGCGCTGCGCACCGCCAATTCGTTGCCCGCCACGGCGATCATGGAATTCGACATCGCCGATGCCGATGATTTCAATGCGCTCGGCCTGTTCGACGATATCGTGGTGCACGAAATGGGCCACACGCTGGGCTTTGGCACGATCTGGGATCGGCTCGGCCTGATCAATTCCGACAACACCTTCGCCGGGCTGCTGGCGCAGGCCGCTTCGCTGGTGGAATTCGGCACCAGCGAAATCGCGGTGGAAACCGATGGCGGGCCGGGCACTGCCTTCGGCCACTGGGACGAGGATACCTACACCAACGAACTAATGAGCGGCTACATCGACAACAGCAATTATTTCAGCGACATGAGCGGAGCGAGCTTCGGCGATCTTGGCTATACGCTGGCGGCCAACTGGGAACTGGTTGTCGATAACTACAACGTCGCCTGAAACTTAGGCAGAAACTACAACAGGACGGGGCGGGTGCTGCGGCATCCGCCCCGTTTTGCCTACGGGGCGTCCATTCCGGCAGAGAGCATAGGCAAGTTGTACACCGTCATCGCCACGTTGCGCACGCCTTCTGGCGTAGCCCAGTCCTCTCCTTCAGGGGTGCGCGCACCCATCGCCCCGACATAAAGCGTGCGACGGCTTGACCCCGCGAAAGCCAGGGTGATCGCGCGGCGCGGGACGGGGATTATGCCCAATTGCGCGCCGTCCGGAGCGAAGACGTAGATGCCCGCGTGACCAGTCACATAGAGCCGCCCCTCGGCATCCACCTCCATTCCGTCCCCGCCGAATCCTTCGGTGTCGGCGCTCAGTGTGGCGAAGGTCCGCTGGTTGGAAGCTGCGCCTGCTGCGTCGAGATCGAAGGCGACTATTGTGGTGCGGTCGGTGACATAGAGCGTCCGCCCATCCGGGCTGGTGGTCACTCCGTTGGTGAAGGCAGTGGGGGTATAGACCAGCGTCGTCGCTCCGTCGGCAGCCACGTGATAGAGCGCGCCCTGCGTGATCCACGCCCCGCCACGCCCGTCGGCGTGCAGATCGTTGAGGCGTCCGAGCGAAGAGCCGTCGCTGAAGCTGTTGGCGATCACTCGCCTTTCGGGTGAAAGTTGTACGACAGCAGAGGGACGATCACAGCCAAGCTGGCTCAGCCCCGGATCTGTGCAGGCGCGCTCGACAGCGTATACGCGGCCCTCGTTATCCACCGAAACCGCCCCCGCGCCCAGCACATAGGGCACTTCGACAAAGGCCGCGCCCGCTGGCGTGAGCCGCCAGACCGCATTGCTCTGCTCCTGTGCGAACAGCAGGTGGCCCTGCGGCGAAGCACTCATCCCGTCCGCCGTCATCGGACCGGACCAGGCGATCTCCCACTGTGCGCCCTCGGCGAGCACACCCTCGATGGCGGGCAGGGCGAGGTCGGTCTCGTCATCGCCCGGCATTTCGATGGTGTTGAGATCGCCGTCGAACCCCGTGCGATCGTTGTCCCAATCGAACTGCACCATCCGGTCAAAGCCCTCGTCGCGCACGAAGGCGACTTGCACCTGCCACGGCTCGGTCAGAGTTGCGGGATCGGTGATCGTCATGTCGGAGACCAGCCGGTCGCCCTCCATCCGGATCCGCTCGACATAGCGCGCGTCCTCGGAAAAGGGCGGTGCGCCGTGGAAGAAATCGCTCGGCGTGGTGACCATGATGGTTTCCACCACCAGCGTGTCGCCTTCCCAATGGCCCACCGATGTGCCGTAGGTGGTGGGCCACAGATCGAGCGGATCGGGCATGGCCCGCCCGTCGGTGTAGATGTGCCGCACCTCGTCGTACGAATTGACGATCACCACTTCTTCCGGGGTGATGGTGACTTGCAGCGGCGTCGCCGCGTTCATCATCATCGGGAAGCCCCAGCCGCTCGCCTTGCGCCCGCGTGCCGCGGCGCGGACATCTATGCGGCGTTGCTGGCCCTCGGCGGTCCACGGCGCGCTGGCCCCGTTGAGCCGCATGGTATCGGGCAGCGCCTCGCCATTCGCACGCGCTTCGGCAATTGCCGGATTGTGCCCACCGATGGAGGTGCCGACCTGCAATTCGCTGACCCAGTAGCCGGGCCAGTGCGGCAGTTGTGCGAAGACTTCGGCGCGCGATTCTTCAGCCTCCTGCGATCGCGCCGGAGTGGTGAATGCGACAAGGGCAACACCCGCCGCCAACGCGGCAAATGCGCGCTTCATCGCCGGTTGCTCCCGATCGGATTGCCCTCGGCATCGGTCACATCGAGCACCGCGCCGCCGGGCCTGCCGCTGCGCAAGGGATTGAGCCGAACCCGCACTTCGGTGCCCGCGCGCAAGGTGCGTGGACGCCAGCCGCGTGCGTAGAGATAGACGGGCGAGCCCATTTCCAGGCTCCATTCCACCGCTTCGCCCGCGCTGTTTTCGGCATCGAGCTGGATATAGGCGTGCGGGTTGGTCCACTGGAACTGCCGCACCGTGCCGCTCAGCACCACTTCGCGATCCTGATCGAACATCGCCATCGAATGATGCGCGGCGGAATCCCCCGCCACCAGCATCACGCCGCAGCAAGCCGCCGCAGCGGCGAACATCAAACGCATATCAGCTCTCCCAAGCCATTCTTATTGTGCAAGGCATCCTGCCACTTGTAGCGGGGCAGGTCATCACCTGATATTCAGACAGAATGGCGCAAATGATGCGACAAACAGGAAACCTTGCAAGTCGCCCCATGGCCGATTCCCGCTCGCCACTGCTGTATTATCCTGCTAACACAGCAGCGTGAACCAGATGTGGCCATTCGATTCCAACCGCCGCAATCCGCCGGACCCGCGCTGGGACGAGCGCGATCTGGCGCTCGAATCAGCGCCGTGGACACCGCTGCACGGACTGGATGAGGCGGGCGAGTTCCCGCCCGGAGATTATCGCCGCGACGACTATCCCGGCACCTACCTGCCCCCCGCCATCCCGCAGAAGGGCTGGCGGCGGTTCATCCCCCGCCGTGCGCAGAACCGTTCATGGGGCTGGTGGATCGGCCGATGGATCGCTGCCTTCCTGATGCTGTTCATTGTGCTGGTCGGCTGGCTGGCGATCACCGCGCCGCTCAACAAGTCGCTCCAGCCGATAGCCCCGCCGCAGATCACCCTTCTCGCGGCCGATGGAACCCCGATCGCCCGCAACGGCGCGGTGGTGGGCGAGCCGGTGCTGGTCACCGAATTGCCCGAGCACGTGATCCAGCCGTTCCTCGCCATCGAGGACCGCCGGTTCTACCAGCACTGGGGCGTCGATCCGCGCGGGGTGGCGCGGGCGCTGTTCACCGGCGTGGGCGGCGGCTCGACGATCACCCAGCAGCTCGCCAAGTTCACTTTCCTCACGCCCGAACAGACGTTGACCCGCAAGGCGCGCGAGGCGCTGATCGCGTTCTGGCTGGAAGCCTGGCTGACCAAGGACGAGATCCTCGAACGCTACCTTTCCAACGCCTATTTCGGCGACAACATGTACGGTATCCGCGCCGCGAGCCTGCATTACTTCTACCGCCAGCCGGAAAACCTGCGCCCCGAACAGGCGGCGATGCTGGCCGGGCTGTTGCAGGCGCCGAGCCGCCTTGCCCCCACGCGCAATCCCGATCTCGCCGCCGCGCGCTATGCCCTGGTGAAGAATGCGATGGTGGCGGCGGGCTACATTACGCAGGAGCAGGCGGACGCAATGGCAGTGCCGACGCTGGACGTGCGCACCCGCAACGATCTGCCCACCGGGACCTATTTCGCCGACTGGGCGCTGCCCGAAGCGCGGCTGCTGTCGGACAACAGCTACGCCAGCCAGACGCTGACCACCACGCTCGACTCGCGGCTGCAGGAGATTGCGCGCCGCGCAATCGACCGCGCGCCGCTCGGCAGTGCGCAGGTGGCGCTGGTGGCGATGCGGCCCAATGGCGAAGTGGTGGCGATGATCGGCGGGCGCGATTACTCGGCCAGCCCGTTCAACCGCGCCACCCAGGCGCGCCGCCAGCCGGGTTCCACGTTCAAGCTGTTCGTCTATCTCGCCGCACTGCGCAACGGCTGGAGCCCGGACGACACGATCCCCAACACGCCTTTCACCGAGGGCACCTATCGCCCCGGCAATTACAACGAGAACTACTCGGACACGATCACCCTGCGAGATGCCTTTGCCCAATCCTCGAACGTGGCGGCGGTGCGGCTGTTCAATTCGGTGGGCAGCGAAGCGGTGATCGAGACCGCGCGCGAACTGGGCATTGCCTCGCCGATGGCAAGCGGTGATCCGAGCCTGGCGCTGGGCACCTCCACGATGAGCCTGCTCGAACTCACCGCCGCCTATGCCGGCGTGGCCGCCAATTCCTTCCCGGTTGAGCCGCGCGCCTTCCCGCAAGCGGAGGAAGGCTGGATCGAGTGGCTGACCAACGGGCGCGGCAGTCTCAATTCCTCCGACCATTCCGACATGGCGGACATGTTGCGCGCGGCGATCAACAGCGGCACCGGTCGCGCGGCGACGCTCTCGATCCCGAACTTCGGCAAGACCGGCACCACGCAGGACAACCGCGATGCGCTGTTCGTCGGCTTTGCGGGCGAGGGCGAGGATGCGCTGGTGGTCGGCGTGTGGATAGGCAACGATGACAATACCCCGCTCGACGGCGTGTCCGGCGGCGGCCTGCCCGCGCGGATATGGCGCGATTTCATGCAGAACGCGCTGGGGGCAAGGGCCGCGCCGCCGCGCCCGACGCCCTCGCCCGATCCCAGCGGTCCGGTGGAGCCGTTGGACGTGCCCAACCTCGACGACATCCCGCTCGGCGAAGGCCGCCGACTGATCATCCGCGATGGCGAAGCGGTGATCGTCACCGATATCGACGGAGTGCCGGTGGAAGTGGGTGTGGACGGGAACGGCGCGCGGTTCGATGTCGACGAGGACGCGCTCGAGCGGCGGGTCGAGGAAGAACTGCGCCGCGTGGGCGAGCCTGCGCCGCCGTAGCGGCTCGCAAAACGCAAAAATCTCGTCACTCCGGACTTGATCCGGGGTCCCGCTTATCCCGCGCCGAGACAAGCGGGACCCCGGCTCGGGGGCTGGGGTGACGTTCAATTGTTCTACGGGCAGAACCGTTACCCGTGCGGCGTCACCAGATACTTCTCGCCCGTCGCCATCTGCGCGTAGTCCATGATCGCTTCCTTGCTCAGCATTTCCTCCAGCCCGACGCGGGCCTTGTAGCTGCTGGCGAAGGTGGTGGTGAGCCCGGCGACGACGCGCTGGCGCAGGCCCATCAGCGTCGGCAGGTCGCAACTGGCGAGAAACGGCATCAGCAGCCAGCCCGATACGGTCCAGCCGAACCCGTAGCTGGGCGTGAGGATCGTCGGCCCGAGATCGAGCCGCCCGTAGATATGCATCGTCTTCGGCTTGTCCGAGCCATAGCGGTTGAATTCGGTCATCGCCGCTGCCGCCACCCGCTCCATCGCTCGCAGGCAGGTGTCGGTGGTGGTGCCGCCGCCGATCGGATCGAAGCCGATGAAGGCCTGCGTCTCGCCGATCGCCTTGGCGAGCTGCTTTTCGAAGAGGTCGGCAGAGGAATTGACCACGTGGGTCGCGCCCTGATCGCGCAGCAGCGTGGCCTGCGAATCCTTGCGGACGATGTTGACCAGTCCCAGCCCGTCCTCCTGGCAAATGCGGTTGAGCATCTGGCCAAGGTTGCTGGCGGCGGCGGCGTGGACCATCGCCGGCTGGCCCGCGCGCTTCGTGGTCTCGGCGAAGCCAAGCGCGGTCATCGGGTTGACGAAGCTCGCGGCGCCCTGTTCGCTGATGTGCTCGCCCAGCGGAATGCACATCATCGCTTCGGCCAGCGCATATTCGCTGAAGGCATTGCCCGGCACGCAGGCGACCCGCTGGCCGAGCAGGCCCTGCGCCATCGCTCCCTCGCCCGCCGCAATCACCGTACCCGCGCCTTCGTTGCCCACCGTCTGCGGCAGGCCATGCCGCGCGCTCTGCCCGGCGGCGACCTGCGGATGCACCCGCGCCACGATCCTGCCGGGGGAGTATTCCGCATTGGCGAGGTCCGCGCCGGTGGTCATCAGGAACAGGTCCGAAGGATTGATCGGCGCGGCTTCCATCCGCACCAGCACCTGGTTGGGTCCGGGGGCGGGAAAGGTGCGTTCCTGCAATTCCAGCGTCAGCGTGCCATCGGCGGTGAGGGTCGAGACAAGTTGGCGGCCTGTTGTCATCTATATATCCCTCTTCGTCATTGCGAGCGTAGCGAAGCAATCCAGTCCCGAGGCCGGATCGAATGCGCAACGGCAGGACTGGATTGCCGCGTCGCTGCGCTCCTCGCAATGACGAAATGGCTAGGTTTCGTCTGGATACAAGGCGGCGACGAAATACAAACCCTCCGGCGGGGCATTCAGACCGAGCGCTGCGCGATCCTTCGCCGCCAGCGCCTCGGCCACCTGCTCGACGCGCCATTGCCCCAGTCCGACCATCGCCAGCGTGCCGACCATCGAGCGGACCTGGTGATGGAGGAAACTGCGCGCCGCCGCGCGGACAATCACCGCATCGCCTTCACGGCTGACATCGAGCCGGTCGAGCGTCTTGAGCGGACTGGCTGACTGGCAATGGGCCGAGCGGAAGGTGGTGAAATCGTGCAGCCCGACAAGCGATTGCGCGGCCTCATGCATGGCGGCGGCGTGTAGCGGGCGGGCAACGTGCCAGGCGCGGCCTTTCTCCAGCGTCAGCGGCGCGCGGCGGTTGCGGA
The DNA here is from genome assembly GCA_019739335.1 of Erythrobacter sp. Lineage (NCBI taxonomy): Bacteria > Pseudomonadati > Pseudomonadota > Alphaproteobacteria > Sphingomonadales > Erythrobacteraceae > Erythrobacter > Erythrobacter sp. Next base: position 75,872 of record CP073261.1, on the reverse strand, counting down.
TGCGGTATTCATAGCTGCGCCCGATGCAGGAAAAGCGCGCGTGCCAGTCGTCGGGTTTCACTTCGCAGTGGGTGATCGCGATGGGGGCAGGGCGCAGGTGCGCGTTCAGCGCCTCGTGCAGCCGGACCGGATCGAACGGCTTTTCGACCTCCACATGGCTGCGCATCGCCAGCGCGTGGACCCCGCTATCGGTGCGCCCGGCGCTGTGGAGCGTGACCTGCTCGCCGGTGACGCGCTGCGCTGCTTCCTCGATGGCCTGCTGCACCGATGGGCCGCTGGTCTGTCGTTGCAGGCCGACAAAGGGGCCGCCATCGAATTCTATGGTGAGGGCGAAGCGGGTCATTCCCCAAGCTCGTCATTGCGAGCGAAGCGAAGCAATCCAGTCCCGCCGCTGTGATATGCCGCCAAGGTCGGGACTGGATTGCCGCGTCGCCTGCGGCTCCTCGCAATGACGAAGGGGGTGGTCATTGGATTTGACTCCCAATCTCGACAGGCCGACCGCGCAGGAAATCCTCCAGGGCCATTGTCGGCTTTCCCGCACGTTGCAGTGTCACCGGGCGCAGCGCAGCTTCACCGCAAGCAATCGTGAACTGAGAATCCACCACCATTCCGGGTTCGCCGCCAGCCTGCACCAGTTCCGCCCGCAGTAGTTTGATGCGCTCGCCGTCGAGTTCCAGCCAGCTTCCGGGGAAGGGCGAAAAGGCGCGCACCTCGCGCTCCAGAATCGTCGCATCTTTGCCGAAATCCAGCCGCGCCTCCGCCTTGTCGATCTTCGGCGCATAGGTGGCAAGGGCCGGGTCCTGCGGCACGGGGGGCAGTTGCAGCAGTTGCGCGAGCGCCTGGACCATCAATTCCGCGCCTATCAGCGCCAGTTCGTCATGCAGTTCGCCGGTGGTCTTGCGGTCAATCGGTGTTGCCCGCTTCAGCAACATCGGCCCGGTATCGAGCCCCGCTTCCATCCGCATGATGGTGATCCCGGTTTCGTCATCGCCCGCCTGCACCGCGCGGTGGATCGGAGCCGCCCCGCGCCAGCGCGGCAGCAGCGAGCCGTGGACGTTGAGGCAGCCGTGCTTCGGCGCGTCGAGTATGGCTTGCGGCAGCAGCAGCCCGTAGGCGGCGACCACCGCGACATCGGCGTCGAGCGCTGCAAATTCAGCCTGTTGCTCGGCACTCTTCAGGCTGACCGGGTGCCGCACCGGAATTCCCAGCGCCTCCGCCCGTGCCTGTACCGGCGAAGGCCGCTCGTGCTTTCCGCGCCCCGAACGGCTCGGCGGCTGGCTGTAGACCGCCACCACCTCGTGCCCCGCCATGACCAGCGCATCGAGCGTCGGCACGGCAAAGTCCGGGGTACCCATGAACACGATGCGCAAAGTCTGCCTTCCTATAAGCCGCCCACGGCCCTATCTGCGGGGGGATGGCATCGCAAGAGATCGAACACCTCGCCGCTGCGCTCGCGCGCCTTCCCGGCCTCGGCCCGAGGTCTGCGCGAAGGGCTGTGCTGTGGCTTGTCAAGCACCGGGAAACCGCGTTGAAACAGGTGCTCGATGCGCTGGTGGCGGTGCAGGACAAGCTGGTCGAATGCACCACCTGCGGCAATGTCGATACGCAGAACCCGTGCGCGATCTGCGCCGATCCGCGCCGCGATGCCAAGGGACTGTGCGTGGTGGAGGACGTGGCCGACCTCTGGGCGCTAGACCGCGCGCGGCTGTTCACCGGGCGCTACCACGTACTCGGCGGTCGGCTCTCGGCGCTCGACGGCGTGCGTCCCGAAGACCTCGCCATCGATTCGCTGATCGGCCGGGTGGAAGCGGGCGGGGTGGACGAAGTGGTGCTGGCGATGAACGCCACTCTGGAGGGCCAGACCACAGCACACTACATCGCCGAACGGCTCGAAGGCCTGCCGGTGCGGGTGACGCAACTGGCGCACGGCCTGCCGGTGGGAGGGGAGCTGGATTACCTCGATGAGGGGACGCTGGCGCAGGCGCTCAGGGCGCGGCGGCCCGTACAGTAATTCTGAAAAGGGGACTCACTTGAGATTCGGCAGTGTGGGCACTAGATGACCCGCATGGCTATTCGCGAAATCCTGGAAGCGCCCGACCCGCGCCTGAAAATCGTCTCGTCTCCCGTCGAAACCTTCGACGCGGGGCTGAAAGCGCTCGTCGATGACATGTTCGAAACGATGTACGCCGCGCGCGGCATCGGCCTCGCTGCCATCCAGGTGGGCGAACCGCTGCGGTTGCTGGTAATCGACCTGCAGGAAGACGATCCCGATGCCGAGCCGGTCCCCTGCGACCATGACGGTCACCAGCACACCCACCAGCCGGTCAAGAACGACCCGCGGGTGTTCGTGAACCCCGAAATCCTCGATCCTTCGGCGGACAAGGGCACCTATCAGGAAGGCTGCCTCTCGGTCCCCGACATCTACGCCGATGTCGAACGCCCGGCGCGCTGCCGGGTGCGCTGGCAGGATCTCGACGGCAAGCCGCACGAGGAAGAGATGACCGGAATGATGGCAGTGTGCATCCAGCACGAGATGGACCACCTCAACGGCATCCTGTTCATCGATCACCTCAGCCGCTTGAAGCGGTCGATGGCGCTGAAGAAGCTGGCCAAGGCGCGGCTAGTCGCCTGATCCACTTTATTAGCTAACGGCCTCTTCAACCATCCCGTCGAGCGCCTTCACGCAGTCTTCCATGCATTCGCGGCACATCTGCTCGCAGCGACGGCAGTGCGCATTGTCATGCTTCGCGCATTCCTCGGCGCAGACCTTGCAGGCGATGATGCAGGCTTTCAAAAGCGCCTTGATAACGACCGTATTGCCGCCGGTGCGTCGCGCCGCAACGGTGCTAACGGCCTGACAGACATCCGCACAGTCCATGCATTTCCGGATGCAGTCGGACATGTCGCCATCTTCGGCATTGCAGGCGTCGGCACACGAATTGCAGATCGCCGCGCAATACATCGCGTGCTTCACCGCCTGCCCCAGTTCTTCGTTGAAATCGTTACCCACCTGCGGGTGCTCGCGGATCATTTCCTTGATCGACATGGGATAAGTCCTCCTTTTCAAAGGTAGCGACTGATGGCGGGCTTTCGTTCCCCGGAACATCCCGCGCCCGACGCGGGTTGTCGCTATATGTTGTCCGAAGCGCTCATGCTGAACCTCGCCGGGACCATTGCCCAGCTTTTCGAACTAGCCGGGATCGCGGTCATCGTGGCAGGCACGCTGTTCGCGTTCGGGCAGCTGGCAATGCACCTGCACGGCCTGCCTCGTCAGGACCGTACCCGCAGCGATGTGGTCAGCGCGTTTCGCAAAGCGCTGGGCCGTGCCATTCTGGTCGGGCTAGAGCTTCTTGTCGCTGGAGACATCATCCGGACAGTCGCGGTGGAGCCGACGATGAGCAGCGTACTCGTTCTAGGCCTGATCGTGATTATCCGGACATTCCTGTCCTTCAGTCTCGAAGTGGAGATCAACGGGCGATGGCCGTGGCAGCAGGCTGCGGAGAAGCGATCGGAGTAGTTCGAGGCGCTTTTCGCACCTGTGCCCCCGCGCAGGCGGGGGCCTAAGGCGATCCAGCAAGAGGTCCCCGCCTTCGCGGGGACTCAGGAAGTGATCAGAACAGCCCCTCGATCTGGCCGTTATCATCCAGATAGATATTCTCCGCGCTCGGCACCTTGGGCAGGCCGGGCATGGTCATGATCCCGCCGCACACTGCCACCACAAAGCCCGCGCCTGCGCTCAAGCGCACTTCGGCCACCTCGACGGTGTGATCGACCGGCGCGCCCATCTGCGTGGGATCGGTGCTGAACGAATATTGCGTTTTCGCCATGCACACCGGGAAGTTGCCATATCCCATCTGCTCCCACTGCTTGAGCTGCGAGCGGATCGCGGGGGAAATGCTCACTTCGCCCGCACGGTAGATTTCGGTGGCGACGGTGGTGATCTTGTCCGCCAGCGGCATGGCATCGGGATAGAGCTGATTAAAGTCCGGAGCTCCCGCATCAGCCTTGGCCGAAACGATCCGCGCCAGTTCTTCCGCGCCCGCACCGCCATCGGCCCAGTGTTTGCAGACCACCGCTTCGGCGCCGAATTCCGCGGCCATTTCCTGGATCACGGCGAGCTCTTCCTCGGTATCGAGATAGAAGTGGTTGATCGCCACCGTGGGAGTGACGCCGAACTTCTTGAGGTTCTCGATATGCCGGCGCAGGTTCACCGAGCCCGCGCGGACCGCATCGGGATTGGCGCCCGCCAGTTCGGCCTTGGACACGCCGCCGTTCATCTTGAGTGCGCGCACGGTGGCGACGATCACGATGGCATCGGGCTTCATGCCCGCGAGGCGGCACTTGATGTCCATGAACTTTTCTGCGCCGAGATCGGCACCGAAGCCCGCCTCGGTCACAACGTAGTCGGCCATTTTCAGCGCGGTCTTGGTGGCGATCACCGAGTTGCAGCCGTGGGCGATGTTGGCGAAGGGGCCGCCGTGAAGGAAGGCGGGGCGGTTCTCCAGCGTCTGCACCAGGTTGGGCAGGATCGCATCCTTGAGCAGCACCGTCATCGCGCTGTCGGCCTTGATGTCGCGGCAGTAGACGGGGCTCTTGTCGCGCTTGTAGCCGATGATGATATCGCCCATCCGCTTCTGCAAATCCTTGAGATCGCTGGCAAGGCACAAGATCGCCATGATTTCCGAAGCAACGGTGATGTCGAAACCGGACTCGCGCGGGAAGCCGTTGGCGACCCCACCGAGCGGGCCGACGATCTGCCGCAGCGCGCGATCATTCATGTCGATCACCCGCTTCCAGGTGACGCGGCGCAGATCGATATCGTGCGGATTTCCCCAGTAGATCGAATTGTCGATCATTGCGGAAAGCAGGTTGTGCGCAGAGGTGATGGCGTGGAAATCGCCGGTGAAGTGGAGGTTGATCTCGTCCATCGGCATGACCTGCGACTTGCCGCCGCCCGCGCCGCCGCCCTTCATGCCGAAGCAAGGGCCGAGCGAAGGCTCGCGCAGGCACAGCATCGCCTTCTTGCCGATCCGGTGCAGCGCATCGCTGAGGCCGACCGAGGTGGTGGTCTTGCCTTCGCCCGCCGGAGTGGGATTGATCGCGGTGACGAGGATCAGCTTGCCGTCGGGATTGTTCGGCAGCAGCGAGGTATCGACCTTGGCCTTGAACTTGCCGTAAGGAATCAGCGCATCGTCGGGGATGCCCGCGTTCTTCGCGACTTCGGTGATCGGGATCAGGGTGGCCTGACGGGCAATCTCGATATCGGTGGGCATGGGCGGTCCTCTCTTGTGTGGCGCGAATCCGGGCCGTTAGACGGCCCTGTTGTCAGCCTTATTTCACAAACCCGAAAAATTCGCAATTCTGAATTGTATGTGGTGCATACGATTTGTGGTTGGGTTGGGGATGAGCGGGGCAAGTGGGTTGCGCTGGTCTGCGAGGGGCGATAGGTTCACTTTTCGTTCTTCCATTCCCCGATTGAGAGCTGCTGCATGGACCCCGTTTACATCGTCATTCTTGTCGGCGTGGCGCTCGTCGCAGGCGGGGTGGGCTACTGGCTCGGCGGCAAGCCGGTAGGCGAGTGGAAGGAACGCTTCGCCACCCGCGATGCCGAGGCGCGCGAAACAGATGAAAGATTCCGGCGGGCGATTGTTGAATTAGAAGGGGCCACTGTTCGCGCGGCCAATGCCGATGTTCTTGCGGGCCAACTGGAGACGGTACGGGCGGAGCGGGAGGCATTGTCCGCCCGCCTTGCCACGCTGGAAGCCGATGCCGCCAACCACGACCGCCAGATTGCGCTGATGAAGGAAGCGCGCGAGGAATTGCTCACCCAGTTCCGCGCGGCGGGCAGCGAGGTGTTGGCCAAGGCGCAGGAGAAATTCACTGCCGATGCCGCCGAACGGCTGGGCCATGCCGAAAAGGCGAGCAAGGAAGCGGTGGCGGGCCTGCTCAAGCCGGTGACCGACCGCTTGCAGCAGTACGAATTGCAGGTCGGCCAGCTCGAACGCCAGCGCAGCGATGCCTTCGCCGCGCTGCACCAGCAGATCGAAACGATGCGGCTGGGGCAGGAGGAAGTGCGCCGCGAGGCGCAGCGGCTGGGCAATTCGCTCACCAACGCGCCCAAGGCGCGCGGCCGCTGGGGGGAGCGGGCCTTGCAGAACCTGCTCGAACAGTGCGGCCTGGCACAGCACACCGATTTCCATCTCGAACAGTCGATGGATACCGACGACGGACGGCTGCGCCCCGATGCCATCGTCAATGTGCCGGGGCAGAAGAAGCTGGTGATCGATTCCAAGGTCTCGCTCAACGCCTACCAGGCCGCGTTCGAGGCCGATGACGAGGAGGAGCGCGCGCGGCACATGAAGCTGCACGCCAAGTCGATGCGCAACCACGTGCAGGTGCTCGGCGCGAAAAGCTACCAGAGCCAGTTCGAGGAAGCGCCCGATTACGTGGTGATGTTCGTGCCGGGCGAGCATTTCGTCGCCGCCGCGCTGGAGGCCGACCCGACGCTGTGGGATTTCGCTTTCGACAATCGGGTGCTGCTGGCCACGCCGACGAACCTTGTCGCCATCGCCCGCACCGTGGCGCAGGTCTGGCGGCAGGACGCGCTGGCGACCGAGGCGAAGGAAATCGGGCGGATGGGGGCGGAACTGTACGACCGGCTGCGTGCGGCCTCGGAGCATTTGAAGCGCATGGGCGGCGGGCTGGAATCGGCGGTCAACAATTATAACAAGTTCGTCGGCAGCTTCGAGCGCAACGTGCTTTCCTCCGCGCGCCGGATGCAAGAAAAGGGCATCGAGATCGGCAAGCGCGCGATCGAGGACGTTCCGCTTATCGAAGGCGCGCCGCGTTATACTGCTGCCGACTTGACGGATGAACCACAATCCATTCTTCTCTCGCCCGAAGAGGGAAGAGAGGAACCCGCCGAGACATGAAGATTGCCCGCCTTGTCTTCGCTGGGCTGACGCTTGCCGGTCTTGTCGCCTGCGATCGTTCCGAAGCGCCGGCCCAGAAGATCGAGCGGGTGGCCGAACAGGCAATCTCCGGGTCGGAGAGCGAAAGCCTGCCGCAGCAGGCGCGCGGACCATTCGCGCCGCGCGACGAATGTGGGGAATTGCCCGGTGGGCAGGTCTTTCTCGGCGAATTGCGCACCGCCATTGCCCGCCGCGATGCCGAAGCGCTGGTGGCGCTGACGGCGGACGACGTGAAGCTCGATTTCGGTGGCGGGGCAGGGCACGCGTTGCTGCGCGAGCGCTTGACTGACGAAGAATACCGCCTGTGGGACGAATTGGCCGAGGTAGTCCCGCTCGGTTGCGCGCCCGGCGGTCAGGCGCGGATGACCATGCCGTGGTATTTCGAACAGGACACTGGCATTGACGCGACCGAGGCGCTGATTGTCACTGCCGAGGAAGTGCCGCTGCTCGCCGCGCCTCAAGCCGATGGCGAGGTCCTTGCCAGGCTGTCGTGGGATGCTGTTGCATTCGATTACGGTCGCGAACCAGCGCCCAACGGTTTCACCGCAGTGGACTGGAATGACCCCCAAGCCGACGATCCGGTGGAAGGCTTTGTTGAGACAAACAAGCTGCGCTCGTTGCTCGATTACCGCGTCGTCGCGCTCCGCAGGAACGATCGCTGGCGGATCGTCAGCATTATCGCCGGGGATTAGCGACCTACTGCGGGGCGCATAGCTTCAAGACTGTGGCTTGTGCCCCTCAGAGTCAGCATCTCGCCCAGGAAGGACATTTCGGCTCCGCCTTCCAGCAACGCAGACAAGGCGCGCTCCTGCTCCATCCGCCCTTCGCAATACATTCGTGTCGCTACCAGCGGTCCGGAGATCACGCGATCGCCTTCGATCCGATAGTCGCCCGCAAGCCGGTTGCACCCGGCGGTCGCGGAGACGCGGCCATCGGCGAAAGACAGCTGCGCACCGTCGGCGGCAGCGATGCCGTCGATGCTGCGGATCGACCATTGACCGGGGGTCATGGCCAGCCGGTCGACGGCAGGTCCTCCGCCGGTGGTGGTGCAAGCGGCGGCTGCCAAAGCCAAGGCGAGAAGGGGAGCGGTGCGGATCATGCTCCGAATATATCAGCCCGCAAGCCACTGCGCCAAGCCGATTCAGCGTGCTGGCGAGCCTTCGAGCGCTGACAGCACCTCGTACCCCAGCACCGCCGCCGCCACCGCCGCGTTGAGGCTGTCTGCGCGGCCCTTCATCGGCATCGTAACGCGCAGGTCGCAGGCAGCCTCATATTCTTCCGGCAAGCCGCGCGACTCATTTCCGACAAGCACGAAGCAGGGCGCGGAATAAGGCGCGTCGCGATAAGGCACGGCATCGCGCAAACTCGCCGCCACCAACTGTCCCGCTCCGCCCCTAAGCCACAGCAGGAACTCGCTCCACGGCGCGCGGGCAATCTTCTGCGTGAACACCGCGCCCATGCTCGCGCGCACCGCTTCGACCGAGAAGGGATCGGCGCAATCGTCGATCAGGATCAGCCCGCCCGCGCCAATCGCGTCGCCGGTGCGCAGCATCGTGCCGAGGTTGCCCGGATCGCGCAAGGCCTGCGCCACCAGCCAGATCGGCGCAGCACTGCGATCCAGCCCCGGCAACGAGGTGTCGAATTCATCGAACACCCCCACGACGCCCTGCGGATTGTCCTTTCCGGTGATCTTGGAAAGGATGTCGGGCGAAGTCTCGATCACTTCGCCGCCCGCGCCATCCACCGCCGCTTCCAGTGTCGCCAGCAGCGGATGTGGATCGCGCATGTCGGCCATCACCAGTATTTTCGGCACCCGGCCGCTTTCCAGCGCATCGGTGAGCAGCCGCAACCCTTCTGCAAGGAACATTCGCTCGGCGCGGCGGTGCTTCTTGTCGCGCAAGGAGCGCAGGAGCTTCACTGTCGGGTTGGAAAAGCCGGTGATCGTGCGGCGCATGTTCAATTCCCGCTCATCCTGGGCTTGCCGAAGGGCCTAATCTTCGCCGAAACCGGATTCGACCAGCGCCACCAGTTCCGCGAGCCGCGCTTCGGCTTGCTCACCTTCGGCGTGCACCGTGACGGTGTCGCCCTTGGCTGCGCCCAGCATCATCAGCCCGAGGATCGACGTGCCTCCTGCCTCATGCCCGTCTTTTGCGACAACGATCTTCGTACCCGCCATTTCCGCCGCCGCGCCCACGAACTTGGCGCTTGCGCGCGCGTGAAGGCCGCGCTTGTTGACAATCAGGACTTCCCGGCTGTGCCCGCTCATTCTTCCAACACCTGCTTCAGGCAGTCTGACCGAGGAATTCGGAAGCGATAGTGATGTAATTGCGTCCGGCCTTGCGCGCAGCTTCGGCTGCATTTCCAAGGGACATCTCCTTGCGCGCGCCTGCCAGCCGGATCAACATCGGCAGGTTGATCCCGGCTATTACTTCGGTCTCGCCCGGCTTGAGCAGTGAAATGGCAAGATTGGACGGGGTGCCGCCGAACAGATCGGTCAGCATGATCGCACCCGCACCGCTGTCCACCCGCGCAATCGCTTCGGCAATGTCGCTGCGACGCTGCTCCATATCATCGTTCGGGCCGATGCAGATGGTGGCGACATCATCCTGCTTGCCCACGACATGTTCCATCGCGGCAACGAATTCCTCGGCCAGACGACCGTGGGTGACGAGAATGATACCGATCATCGGAAAAGCGGGCGCTCCGGGCGGGAAAGCGAGTGGTTTATAGGGGAAGAACAGGCGATCACTGCTGTTTCGAGCCTTCTACAAGTTCCGCTGCGCGCGATCCCAGATTGCGGTGCAAGACCGTGGGCGAAAACCCGCCGTCGCGCAAGACCTGGGCCATCTTCTCTGCGGTATAGACGCTGCGGTGTCTCCCCCCGGTACACCCGAAAGCGATGTTGACGTAGGCCTTGCCCTGCTCGGCATAGCGCGGAAGCAGCTCGAGAAGGAGCGATCGGATCTTGTCGAAGGTGGAGGCGAAAACTGCGTTCGCTTCGATGAATTCGCCAACTGGCGCATCGAGCCCGGTTTGTTCGCGAAGGTCTGCATGCCAATGGGGATTATCGAGGAAACGCATGTCGAACACCAGGTCGGCAGTCGGCGGGGTGCCGCGCGAGAAACCGAAGCTGGATACGGTGACGGTCATTTCTCGCGGTGCCGTCTGCGCAAACTGCTCGCGTATGGATTGCTTGAGACTGTTGGTTGTGAAGTCGGTCGTATCTACCAGAACGTCCGCCCAGCGGCGAAGGGGAGCGAGCAATTCCCGCTCCGCTGCGATGCCCGAAGAAACCGGCTGATCCTGCGCAAGGAAATGGCGCCGCCTCGTCTCGTTAAACCGACGCTCCAGCTCATGCCCTGCACAATCGAGGAACAGCGTGGTGATGTGTATCTGGTCTTCTTCCACCCAGCACTTCACCTGCTCGATTATGTCCGAAGGCACGAAACCGCGGGTGCGGCAATCGAAGCCGATGGCAAGCGAGAACGGTTCGTCATCCTGCCCCACCAGCCGGTCGAGCAGGCGGACGGGGAAATTGTCGATGGCTTCCCAGCCAAGATCCTCCAGCTCGCGCAGGGCGGTGGTCTTGCCCGCGCCGAGCATGCCGGTAACCAGCAGGATGCGCTGGCGTGAAGGCTTAGGTTTCTCTCCCATCGCCCTGCGATGTGCGCCTTCATACCTCAAATGTGAAGGACTCTCTTAGGCCGGATCGAAATTCAGCCCGTGCATCTCCAGGGCTGCTTCGGCGCGCAGCGGCAGGGCGGGCGTATCGGGCCAGAGATCGACCTGGGGCACAGAAAGTCCCAGCAGCAGCACTTCCGCGTGTCCGAGCGGGAGTCTCTCGGCTTGGGAGCTAAGGTTGATGACGATGGCGACCGGTGCGCTCGTCACCGGCACTTCGAGCAGCCCGACATTACGGATCTCGATCAGCCCTTCGATGTTCGGCGGCGGCGAAGCGATTACGCGGTTCCCTTCCAGCTCGAGCACGACACCATCGTCTCCCACCAGTTCCCCGCCACGATCGAGCAGTGCCAGCGCCAGGCTGGATTTGCCGCTGCCCACATCTCCGGTGATCAGTATAGCCCGACCGCGCATCGCCACGCAGCTGACATTGGCCAGAATCTCGCTCACTCGCTTACCCCCCCCGGTATCGCACCCTATGCCGCTGGCAATTCAAGCACCAGGCATGCCCCGCCCAATGCCGATGGCGTGTTGCTCACCCGCAAAGTTCCACCATGCGCTTCTGCAATTGCGCGGCCGATGGCAAGGCCTAGCCCGCTGTGATTGCCGAAACTCTCTCCTTCGGGACGGTGCGAATGGAAGCGACGGAACACTTTTTCGCGCGAATCTTCGGGAATGCCCGGTCCCTCGTCGCACACAGTGGCGAGGACATTTCCCCCCACGCGGCCTACGGTAACCAGTACTCGACCAGCTGCGGGTGAAAAGGACACGGCATTGTCGAGCAGGTTGTCCGCCACTCGTTCCAGCCGGATCGGCACACCCATCACGGGAGCCGGATCACCCTGGCAATCCACTTCGACCACACAATCCCGGGTCTCCCCGCGCTCTCGCTTTCGTGCAACGACGTTGGCAAACAAGGCGCAGAGGTCCATCGGCTCGAAGATTGCCCGGCTGAGCTCGGCGTCAATGCGACTGGCTTCGGATATCTCGCTTACGAGCCGGTCGATCCGGCGCACGTCATGCGCGGCGACATCCACCAGTTGCGCGCGCAGTTCCGCATCTTGCACACGCTGCAGCGAATCGGTGGCGCTGCGCAGAGAGGCGAGCGGGTTCTTGATTTCGTGCGCCACATCTGCGGCGAAGGTTTCCACTGCGTCGATCCGGTGGCGCAAAGTGGCGGTCATGTCCGATACGGCGCGCGCCAGTTGCCCGATCTCATCCCCGCGCGCCTGCATCCGCGGCACTTCGATATCCCGTTCCCGCCCCAGCCGGACGCGCTGGGTGGCCGTAACAAGCCGCCGCAGCGGTTCGATGATGGTGGAGGCGAGATAGAGCGAGAGCACGATCGAAACGAACAGCGCGAGCAGGATGATCGTCATCAGGCTGGTGCGCGCATTGCGGACCGATTGAGTGATATCCACCGCGTTGCGGGTGGTGAGCAGGCTCGCACCGTTGATCCCGACCGGCGCGGCGGCGTTGATGACCGGCGTGCCATCGGGCGCACGGCGCAGTTCGATCTGGCTCAGGCCCTGCTGGCGCACGCGGGCGAGTTCAGGCCAGCTGTCGGCAATCGTGTCCACCGGTTCGACATAGGCCGGGGCCGAGGGCGCACCGACCACGAAGTTGACCGCATCGTCGGTCCAGCGGGCAAGGTCTTCGCTGAACGGCTCGGCCACCGGATCGTCGAAAACGAAGCTGGGCTTGTCGAGGACGAAGCTGTCGGCGATCAGCGCGCCATCGGCATCGTACATCCGCAGCCGCATCGACTGTTCGCGACCGATCTGGCTGAGCAGCGCTTCCTGCCGCTCTACCGTCGCCCCTGCCAGGGCCTCCGCAGTAATCTGCGCTTCGATCCGCGCCAGCTTGAAGCGTTCGTCCAGCAATTGGCGGCGGTACGAATCCAGGAAGAACAGGCTCCCGGCCAACACCAGCAGCGGCACCAGATTCACCGCCAGTATTCGTTTGGTGAGCGATTTGCCGAGGGGGAAGGGCAACCTCTCCAGCCGGCTCGGCGCGGCTGGTTCGTCAGCCATCGGTGAAGCTATAGCCCGCGCCGTAGAGCGTTTCGATGGCGCCGAAATCGGCATCGATGGCGCGGAACTTGCGTCGCAGGCGCTTGATATGCGAATCGACGGTGCGATCGTCCACGAACACGTCGTCGGGGTAGGCGGCGTCCATCAGCTGGTTGCGGCTCTTGATCACGCCGGGGCGCTGGGCGAGGGCTTCCAGCAGCAGGAACTCGGTCACCGTCAGGCTTACCAGTACTCCGCCCCAGGTCACCTGATGCCGCGCCGGGTCCATCGAGAGGCGCCCACGAACTATGAGGCCATTAGCTGACGGGTCAGTCTCGGCGGTCGACTCATGTCCTTCTTCTACTGGCGCAGCGCGGCGCAGGATCGCGCGGATACGCGCCAGTAGCAGGCGCTGGCTGAACGGCTTGGCGATGTAATCGTCCGCGCCCATGGCAAGGCCCGCCTCCTCGTCCTCTTCCTGATCCTTGCTTGTCAGGAAGATCACCGGCAGGCTGGAGGTTTCGCGCAACCGCTGGAGCAGTTCCATCCCGTCCATGCGCGGCATCTTGATGTCGAACACGGCGAGATCGGGGGGATTGGTCTGGAGTGCAGCCAGTGCCGCTTCACCGTCCGAATAGACGCGGGTAGCATAGCCTTCGGCCTGCAAGGCAATCGAAAGGGTGGTGAGGATGTTGCGATCGTCGTCAACCAGCGCGATCACCCGCTGGCTTTCGCCTGCCGGAGCATCGCCTTGCGCAGCATCATGCAGCGGGGCAGGGGGCGGGAAAGAGTCGGCTTCGTTCATCGCGCTTCGGGACTAACTTTTTCCATGAGTTTGCACAACTTTGCTGCGCATGGCGATTGGGAAAAATGGTGCGCTGCCAATGTGAACGTTAACTCGCTGTGGAGGCAACACAAGTTGTGCCTCCAAAAATTGACGCCGCAATTCTGCGACACTATGCGCAACCGCGAATCCTCGACGCATACGAATGCGTAAAACGCACAACCAGCATCTCCCGAAGGAGCAATGTCTTGTCCGCACCCCTCTCCGTTCCGCTTTCCGCGCAGGGTCTTGCCACTGGTGCCACGATCCACGCCAATCTCGGCACCGCCGCATTGGTGGAGCAGGCGCTGGTGAAGGGCGAAGGCAAGCTGACCAAGGATGGCGCGCTGCTGGTCGATACCGGCAAGTTCACCGGGCGCAGCGTGAAGGACAAGTTCATCGTCCGCGATGCCAGCACCGAAAGCACGATCAACTGGGGCGCGATCAACCAGCCGATGAGTCCGGAACACTTCGCCGCGCTCAAGGCCGACTTCCTCGCCCACCTTCAGAACCGTGATGAGCTGTACGTCGCCGACCTGTTCGGCGGCTCGCAGCCGGAATATCGCGTCAATGTGCGCGTCATCACGCAGATGGCCTGGCACAGCCTCTTCGTCCGCACCCTGCTGGTGCGTCCCTCGGCAGCGGAAGTGGCAGCGTTCGATCCGGAATACACCATCATCAACCTGCCCAGCTTCAAGGCCGACCCGGAGCGCCACGGCTGCCGCAGCGACACGGTGATCGCGGTCAATTTCGCCGAAAAGCTGATCCTGATCGGCAACACCGAATATTCCGGCGAGATGAAAAAGGGCGTGTTCGGCCTGCTCAATTACCTGCTGCCTGCACAGGGCGTGATGCCGATGCATTGCAGCGCCAATATCGGCGCCGATGGCAAGAGCGCAATCTTCTTCGGTCTGTCGGGCACCGGCAAGACCACGCTCAGCGCCGATGCCAGCCGCACCCTGATCGGCGACGACGAACACGGCTGGTCGGACCAGGCAGTGTTCAATTTCGAAGGCGGTTGCTACGCAAAGATGATCAACCTCTCGGCTGAAGGCGAGCCGGAGATATACGCGACCACCAAGATGTTCGGGACGATCCTTGAAAACGTGACAATGGACGAGGACACGCGCGAACTCGACTTCACCGACGCCAGCAAGACCGAGAACACCCGCGGCGCCTATCCGATCGAGTTCATCCCCAACACCAGCGAGAAGAACCTCGGCCCTGCTCCGTCCAATGTCATCATGCTCACCGCCGATGCCTTCGGCGTGCTCCCGCCGGTCGCGCGGCTGACTCCCGATCAGGCGATGTATTACTTCCTGTCGGGCTACACCGCGAAGGTGGCGGGCACCGAGATCGGCGTGACCGAGCCCGAAGCGACTTTCAGCACCTGTTTCGGCGCCGCCTTCATGCCTCGCCATCCCAGTGTTTACGGCAACCTGCTGAAGGAGCGCATCGCTGGCGGCGGGGCGCAGTGCTGGCTGTTCAACACCGGCTGGACCGGCGGCAAGTATGGCGTTGGCCAGCGGATGCCGATCAAGGCCACTCGCAGCTTGCTCAACGCCGTGCTCGACGGCAAGATGGATGAAGTGGAATTCCGCAAGGATCCGAATTTCGGATTCGACGTGCCGGTGCATGTGCCCGCGCTGGCCGAAGCCGGGATCGATCAGGCGGTGCTCGATCCGCGCAGAACATGGGCCGACAAGGACGCCTACGACGACACTGCGCACAAGCTGGTCGACCTGTTCGTGGAGAACTTCCGGCAGTTCGCCGACTATGTTGATGAAGGTGTGCGGCAGGCGGCACCAAGCGCTGAAGTCCAGGCAGCCTGACGCGTCGGGTTTACAAGGTTTTACGGTTGGAGAGGAGGGCCCCGCACGGTTATGCCGGAGCGGGGCCTTTAACGTGTCACCCGAAGGGCGTAGCATCAGCCTTCACGATTCACAGGGAGACTCGACCGATGAGCATTTTCGACCAGATCCTCGGCATGGCGCACGACCATCCGACAGTGAAGAACATGGCGGACAAGATCGGCATCGATCCGGCCACGGCAGAGCGTGCGATTGCCGCGCTGACCGAAGGCCACCAGGCATCGGGCGATACGCTGGATGTCGCGGCGCAAACCAGCGGGCTCGACAAGGGCGTGCTGTCGCAGGTGATGGAACATGTCGGCGGTGAAGGGTCGCTCACCTCGTTCATGCAGATTCTCGACAAGGATCATGACGGCAATCCGCTGAATGATATCGGCGGGGTGCTTGGCGGGCTGTTCGGGAAAAACTGAGCGTGAGCCTCGCGCAGATGCTGCAGCAGACCGGCGTCATCGAAAGCATGGCGCGGGAACTTAACATCGATGAGGCGACGGCGCGCACCGGGGCGGGGGCCTTGCTCCCCGCCATCGTTGCGGGAGTAGGCCGTGCTTCGACGACCGGTGGCGCGGGCGGTGGTAGCTCCGATCCGCTGGGCGGTCTGGGCGGGCTGGCGGGAGCGATCCTCGGCGGCGGGGGCGGCGGCCTGCTCGACGCGGTGCTCGGCCCGAAGCCCACGCCGGTGGAGCAGGGCAACGACATTCTCGGCAATATCTTCGGCACCAAGGATGTCAGCCGCTCGGTTGCAGGCGAAGTCGCCGCAGTGACCGGGCTGGATGAGAACCTGCTCAAGCGGATGCTGCCGATCCTCGCGATGGCGGTGATGGGCTATCTCGCGCGGCAGGGCCAGCAGCAGGGCGGCGGCGCGGCTGAATCCGCTTCGGGAGGCGGCGCTCTCGGCGGAATTCTCGGCGCTATCGTGGGCGGCCTCGCTCGCCGCTAGGGAGCAAGCACTGCGTGGACGCTTCCGAACAGCCCCAGACCGATCAGCATGGCAGCGCCGCCGCGTGAGGCGAGGCGCTGCCACGCGATCTGGGTATCGGGGATCAGGAACAGCAACATCACGCCCATGGCGGCGATCACAATGAATGTCGTCAACATAGGCAAACCCTTCTTCAACGGGTTGGCCTGAGATTCAGCCCCGGATGGTTAAGTTCGGGTTATCGGTTATGGATAGCGTCGGGTTAACGACCTAAGCCACGCAATTGCGGGCAAACTATTTTCCGCTCCGTTTCTTCGTCACCCCGGACTTGTTCCGGGGTCCCGCTTATAACGGCGCAGGAAAGCGGGACCCCGGCTCGGTGGCCGGGGTGACGATGGGGCTTAAGGGTATCGCTAAACCACACTCCCGCCAGCGATGTAGCGTCCGATATTGCCCCCCAGCACGTCGAGCGGGGCATTGCCGCCATCCACCACCGCCTGGTTGAAATCGCGCAGGTCGTAGGCGCTGCCCAGTTCGGCCATCGCCCGCTCGCGCTGGCGCAGGATCTCCAGCTTGCCGACCATGTAGCCGGTCGCCTGTCCCGGCCAGCTGCAATAGCGATCGACTTCATTTTCGACCTGCTCGCGCTTGTTGCCGTTCCGCTCCATGAAGAAGCGGATCGACTGGTCGCGGCTCCAGCGCTTGTGATGCAGTCCGGTATCGACGACGAGGCGGCAGGCGCGGAAGGCGGCGTCCTGAAGGTAGCCGAGCCGCCAGGCCGGATTCTCGTCATAGGCACCCAGTTCGTCCGCCAGTTGCTCGGCATAGAGCGCCCAGCCTTCGGAGAAGGAATTGAAGGCGAGGATCGAGCGGATCAGCGGCAACTGGTTCGAATACTCACCCTCCCAGACATGGCCGGGAATCGCCTCGTGATGGGTGAGCGTCGGCAGGTCATACCGCCGGTGCAAATCGGTGGAGCGCAGGTTGATCCACATCTTGCCCGGCACCGTGCCGTCCACACTGCCCGCGCCGCCATAGGCGGTGGGCGCGCCGGGTTCCTCTGCCGGGGGCAGGCGGCGCACTTCCAGATTGCCCGCCGCCAGCCGCCGGAACGCGCGCGGCATCTGTCCGCGAATCCATTCCACCCGCTCCTGGATGAAGGCCATGATCTCGGCGCGGCCCGGATCGCCTTCGGCAAACATGAAGCGCGGGTCTTCGGAAAGCGAGGTCATCCGGTCCCCCACGCTCCCTTCGGTGTAGCCGATGTCGCGCAGGATCGGGTCCATCTGCGCGTGGATTTGCTCCAGCGTGGCGAGGCCCAGTTCGTGGATCTCGTCCGGCCCCATCGTGGTGGTCGTGCTCGATTTGAGCGACCAGGCATACCATTCGTCCCCGCGCGGCTGCGCCCAGATGCCCGGATCGCTACCCGCCACCGCCCGTTGCGCCTGCAATTCGGCAAGCTGCGCTTCCAGCGCGGGAGCAACCTGCCCGGTGACGATAGCCTGCGCGCGCGCCTGCCAGTCTCCCGCAATTCCCTCCTCCGCCGTGCGCCGCGTCAGCGATTCGACCAGCGCCCCGCCGCCCATGGCATCGGTCAGGGTGCTGCGCATCTGGTCGATCGCCTTGTCGAGCAGGAAATCGGGCGGCACCACGCCCATGGCGCGGGCGGCCTGGATCCGTTCGAGTTCGCCCATGAGCACACCGGGAATTTCCTCCAGCCGCGCGATATAGGCTTCGGCATCGAGCGCGTTGGCAATCGGGTGGTCCGAGTCCATGAAGCGCGGCAGATCGATATAGGCGCCGACGTTCTGGATCACCGCATAGGGCGCGGTGCGCCAGCTGCCGACCGGGATGTCGCCGTAGGGCAGGGCAAAGCCTTCCACCGCGGTGGCATAGGCGCTTTCCACCACTTCGAAGCTGGTGCGGGTGGCGGGATCGAGCCCGTCCTTGGGGAAGGCGCGCACGCGGGCGAGATCGGCGCTGAGCGTGGCGGCCTGCGCGTCGCGCCCGGCCTGCGAGGCATCGCCAAGCTGGCGGCGCAGCGCGGCGTGGACGCCGGTATCGACGCCCAGCCCGGTTGCGCGGGTCGGTTCGTGCCGCAAAAGGTTCCACGCCACATCGTCGAGCAGCGCCTGCGCCGCGCTTTGGTCGGCTACGGGAGCTAGCGTTGGCGCAGTGACGCATCCGGGCAGGACGGCAAGCGCGGTGGTGGAACCCAGCGCGCCGATGAAGGCGCGGCGGGAAAGCGGGAGGTCGAAGCTGTTGTGCATGGGTGGATGGTTGCCGATGCAACCTCCTCCCGTCAAGCGGGCTGGCGAGGCTCTGGCTCTCGCGCTAGGAATGGGCGATGTTCGATTTCATCGTCTCGCTCGTGATCCTTGCCGCCGTGGCGCTGGCGGCGGGAGCGGTGGTGCTCTATCGCAAGGGCATTACCAAGCAGGCGCTGCTGATGGGCGTGCTCGCCTTCGTGATGATCGCCAATGCGGCGATCTGGCTGGTCCCGACTGCGGACGGCGACTCGCTGGCCGATGCCGCCGCCCGCGACGGGGAGGAATAGGGGCCAGCCCTATTCCGGGATCTGCCAGGTGACGCTGCCGGTATAGGTCCCGACCACGCGTTCGCCCCGGTTGTTGGTGGCCGGATCGAAGCGTGCGCGGCGCTCGATCAGGCGGCAGGTCGCGGTGTCGAGGCTGGCGTGCCCGGTGCTGCTGGTGATTTCGCAGGCATCGACCCGCCCGTTGCTGCCGACGACGAGACGATAGCGCGCGGTGCCTTCGCGTTCGCGGGTTAGGTTCGAGCGCGAATAGTCGTCGGTGGTGATCCAGCTCTGCATATTGTTCGCCGGGCGTGCAGCGACCGGGGTGAAGGCAGGCGTTGGCGCGGGCGAGGCGACCGGGCCGGGGGTGGAACTGGGCCGGGGCGGGATGACGATGCGGGTGACTTCGGATGAGTCGTTAGAAACTGGCGGCATCGGAATCGGCGGGAGCGGCGTCAGGACGATCGGCGGGGTCGGGTTCTGCGGAGCGACATAGACTGACGTGTCCGCCGGTTCCGGGATCGGGTCGTCAGGCAGCGGCGGGGGATCGAGCTTGACCTCGGTGCCCGTGATCGGCGGTGGCGCAGGTTGCAGCACCTCTTTCACTGCCAGCCCGAGCACCAGCCCGGCACCCAGCAAGGCGTGGATCGCGATTACCCAAGCCGCGGCCTTGGTGCGGGCGGCGGGGTCTGCTCCTGCGTCGATGTAGGCCATTGAACATCTCCTCTCACAGTAATGTTATACTGTTACATACTGCGGAGTGATTGGGCTGGCAAGAAGTGTTTAGCGGGCCTGAAGGAGGCTCTACCCTGAAGAATGAATTTTCCGTCGTCATTGCGAGGAGCCGAAGGCGACGCGGCAATCCATCTCCTGCCATGGCCTGCAATTGCCACAGCGGGAGATGGATTGCTTCGCTTCGCTCGCAATGACGAGATTGAGGCGCCTTCGCGGGAACTCAGACGCAGCGCAAAATCAGGTGATCGGGCAGGCCGGATCGAGGCGGAAGTCGAGGTAATTGTCGACCGAGCGCATCAGCTCTTCCTGCTCGTTCTCGAAGAAGTGATTCGCGCGCGGGATTTCGTCGTGGTGGATTGTGATGTGCTTCTGCGTGCGCAGTTTTTCCACCAGCTTGGTCACCGATTGCGGCTGCACCACCGTATCCCCGGTGCCCTGCACGAAGATCCCGCTGGCGGGGCAGGGGGCAAGGAACGAGAAATCGTACATGTTCGCCGGCGGGGCGATCGAGATGAAGCCGCGGATTTCCGGGCGGCGCATCAGCAACTGCATCCCGATCAGCGCGCCGAAGCTGACGCCCGCAACCCAGGTCACTTGCGCTTCGGGATGGATCGACTGCACCCAGTCGAGCGCGCTCGCCGCATCGGACAGCTCGCCGATGCCGTTGTCGAAACTGCCCTGGCTGCGGCCGACGCCGCGGAAATTGAACCGCAGCGTCGCGAATCCACGGTTGACGAAGGTCTTGTAAAGGCTCTGCACGATCCGGTCGTTCATCGTCCCCCCGCCCTGCGAATGCGGGTGCAGGATCATGGCAACGGGTGCGCGCGGGCGCGGACCGGGGGAGAAACGACCTTCGAGACGGCCTTCGGGGCCGGGGAAAATGACGTGCGGCATGGGCGATTGGGGCCTTGCAGAATGGGTTGACGCGCACGCACGCTGGCGCGGCGGAAGTGCGCGGCTATATAGGGATCATGCCGCATTTCGCAATTGTTCCGTTGGCCAGAGCCTGATCGGTCCGAAGATGGCCCGCATCTACCTCGATCATGCCGCCACCTCGCCGCTGCGCCCCGAAGCGAAGGCGGCGATGGAGGAGGGGTTTGCCCTGTGGGCCAATCCCTCATCCCCGCACGCCGAGGGCCGCCGGGCGCGCGCGGCGCTGGAGGATGCTCGCGAGCGGTGCAAGACGGCGCTGGGGTGGGACGGGGAGCTGATCTTTACTTCAGGGGCGAGTGAGGCTCTCTCGATCGCTTTGCAGCGCGCCAAGGTGGATCGCCGGATCGTCAGCGCGGTCGAACACGACGCGGTGTTCCGCGCGGCACCGGATGCGGAGGTGGTGCCGGTTGCAAAGGTCGATTTCGAGTACGAACTCGACCCTGACTTGCTCGCAACGGCCTTGGCGAAAGGCGGCAAGCCGATTGTCGCCATGCAAGCAGTGAATTCCGAAACCGGATCGCAATTCGGTTCGTTCATCCGCATCAAGCTGATTGAGACAGTTCACGACGCGGGCGGTCTTGTGGTGTCGGACTGTAGCCAGTCGCTGGGAAATCCTCCGCCGCACGGCGTGGACCTAGCCGTTTATTCGGCGCACAAGCTCGGTGGACCTGTGGGTGTCGGTGCCCTCCTGGTGCGTGATTTTGCGATGCTTGAGCCGATAGGCGGGCATGAACGTGGCTATCGAATGGGGACGGAGAACCTTCCTGCTGCATTGGGATTCGCGGCGGCGTTGGAGGCAGGTAAGGCGGAACCATTCGACCGAGGACACCATGGAGCATGGCAAACGTCGCTTGAAGATCAGCACGCTTTCAAGGCTCAGCTTTGGAAAGCGGGCGAAGTGCTGCACTACGGGGATAAATCCCCGCATATTATCCCAGTTGCCCACCCCACCATGTCCGCGCAGGCGCTGCTGATCCGGCTCGATGCGATGGGCTTTGCGGTTTCCGCTGGTAGTGCCTGCTCATCGGGTTCGCTCAAACCCAGCCGCGTCCTGATGGCGTTCGGGGTGGACGAGGATACTGCGCGGCGGACGATCCGTGTTTCGCTAGGGTGGAATACCACGCCTGAAGAACTTGATGCCTTTGCGGAGACTTGGCGGAGCTTGTGTTAATTCCCTTCGTCACCCCGGACTTGATCCGGGGTCCCGCTGATCTTTGCCCTATTCAGCGTTAGAAAATCGGGATCCCGGATCAAGTCCGGGATGACGTAGGGGGCGCGGTGCGCCATAGACGCGCGCCATGATATACCTCGATTACCAGGCCACTACTCCGCTTGCACCCGAAGCGCGGGAGGCGATGTTGCAATGGCTCGGCGGGCCGGGCGACATGACCTTCGGCAACCCCCACTCGCCCCACCGCATGGGCCGCATGGGCGCTGCCGCGGTGGAACTGGCGCGCGAGCAGGTTGCGGCGCTGTTTCCTCCCGGCGGGCGCGTGGTGTTTACCGGCAGCGCCTGCGAGGCCGTGACCCTGGCGATGAAGGGCTGCATGGCCGTCCGCGCTGGGGAGCGGCTGGCCTACAGCGCCATCGAACACGCGACCGTGGTGGAGAATGCCCGTGCGCTGGGAAACTGGGTGGAACTTCCAGTCGACCGCCAAGGCATCGTCGATCTTGAAGCCGCATTCCCGCAGCGGATCGGATTGCTCGCGGTGATGCAGGTCAACAACGAGATCGGCACGATCCAGCCCATCGCTGAACTGGTGGCCAAGGCGCGTGCGGAAGGCGCGCAGGTACTGGTGGATGCGGTGCAGGCGGCGGGCAAGTTTCCGCTCGCGGAAGCCGACATGATCGCGATATCGGCGCACAAGCTCCACGGGCCGAAGGGGATCGGTGCGCTGTGGGTGCGGGACGGGGTAAAACTTGTCCCGCTGGTCGAGGGTGGCCTGCAGGAAGGTATCCGCTCCGGCACCCTCAGCCCCGCGCTCTGTGCCGGGTTCGGCGCGGCGGCTGCACTGGCGCTCGAACGGCGTGAGGAAGACGCTGCGCACGTCGAAGCGCTGTGGAACTGTGCGCGTGAACTGTTCGCCGACTGGACGCTCAACGGCAGCGCAGAAGCCCGGAACCACGGCAACCTCAGCATCCGCCGGGACGGCCTCGACGTCGCCCGTCTGATGTCCGACTGCCGCGACGTGATGTTCTCTGCGGGTTCTGCCTGCGCCAGCGGATCGGGCAAGACCAGCCATGTGCTCAAGGCGATCGGGCTCAGCGATGCGCAGGCGAAAAGCACCATCCGCCTCGGCTTCGGCCGCTACACAACGCGCGAGGAGCTTGAACAAGCCGCCGCAATCATCAATAATGCTGCAACGCAACAAGGATGAGCGCCATCAAGGTCACTTTCATCACCCGCAACGGCGACAAGGTGGAGGCGCAGGCCAAGCCCGGCGACCGCCTGCTCGAAGTTGCTCAGGCGGCGGGGATGCCGCTTGAAGGCACCTGCGAAGGGCAGATGGCCTGTTCCACCTGCCATGTCATCGTTGCGCGCGAATGGTTCGTGAAACTGCCCGATGCGGCAGAGGAGGAAGAGGACATGCTCGACCTCGCCGCCGATGTGCAGGCCACCAGCCGCCTCTCCTGCCAGATCGTGCTGGGCGAGGAACTCGACGGGCTTACCGTGCGTATTCCCTCGGACTCTGTGGATGCCCAATCGTTCTGACCAGTGGTTGTGCCGAAGAGATAGTGTTGGCTTAGGTTAAGCAAGGCTCGTACATGGGCACCTACCCCCCACGATCCGGATAATAGTGATGACATCGCGCAACGCCACCCCCTTGCGGGCCCTGGAAGACGACGGCGCGGGCGAATATTCCCCCGCGAGCTCGTTCTCCGATACCGCCTATCGCCTCGCATTCGGAGTGATCGGCTGGCCCTGGCTGTTGTTCAGCCTGTGGGGCGGGACACAGGCGAGCAAGCGCGCGCTGCTGAAGCGGGTGGACCTGCGCGACGATGCGCTCCCCAATCTGGGCAGCTGGAAAGCCGACACCGGATTCCTGCACCGGATCGTCGATGCAGTGGAACAACTACGCCCCGCCACGGTGGTGGAACTGGGGGCGGGAGCCAGCACGTTGGTCTGTGCTCGCGCGCTGGAATTGAACGGCGGCGGCCAGCTACACAGTTTCGATCAGCACGCCGGGTTCGTCGATGCCACGCGGCAGTGGCTGCGCGAGGAAGGCGTTTCGGCACGGCTCGAGCATGCGCCGCTCCGCGCGCAAGTGCCCGGCTGGCCGGGCGTCTGGTACGATCTGGCCGATGTGCCGGAAAAGATCGACCTGCTGATAATCGACGGTCCGCCGTGGGTGGTGCATCCCTATGTGCGCGGGGCGGCGGAGGTTCTGTTCGACCGGCTGACCCCGGGCGGCATGGTGCTGCTGGACGATGGCGCACGGCCCGGCGAACGGATCGTCGCGAATCGCTGGCGCGAAAACTGGCCCCATATCCGCTTCGAGCGGGTGGCTGGCAGTACCAAGGGCACGCTGGTGGGGCGCAAGCTGCACAGTGCTGACGTGTTGACTTTTCCCTCGCGCGAGAAGCGCCGGCCGATTGCAGGCTGGCGGCGCGCGGCAATGATCGCGGGGGCGTTCGCAGTTGGCTGGCTGGCCAACGACATGTCCGGCCGCACCGAAGCTGCGCGGGCGGAAACGCTGATCGAGGAGGCCGATGCCTCCTACGTTGCGACGATGGCGCGACACCGGATGAACTCCCTGCCCCAGATTCCCGAGCTCGACCGAGCGGAAATTGCCCGTGCAACCTCCATCGACCTGCCCCAGGTCCCAATCGGTTGGGCGCTTGAGGATGTGCAGGTCTACCCTTCCGATCTCGGTGTGGCGGTGACATTGTTGATGCGGACGCAGCAGGGCGAAACCGTCTCCCTGTTCGCCACCCGCGCGGAAACCCCGGCGGAAAAGCTGCCGCTGCTCGAACGCCACGAAGGCCGGGCGCTTGCCTACTGGGAAGCCGGTCCCTTTGCCTATGCGCTCACGGGCGAACTGGAAGCGGAGCGGGTGCTGACGCTGGCGGCGGCGCTGGCGGAGTAGGGTTAAGGAGCTTCGGTTGTCGGTGCGGACTTGCTAATTTCGCGCCCTCGCCAACGTCTCCACAGCCATCGCAGACCGAACAAGAAGGCGCTGATCGGGATCAGTGCTACCGAGATATAGATCAGCGAAGCGATCACGACACCTAGTGTCGAACCTATAGCGCCAAAGGCGTAAGCAATCGGTGCCCAAAAGCCGACCGTGTACTGCCCCATTTCCGGATCGTATTCGATGCTGACTTCCGAAAACGCCACGCGATTGCGCATGTTTTCGAGCCGCGAGGTGGCAGCGTCGATCTCTTCGTTGACCTCTGCAACGCCGCGCTCGGCCTCCACCAGATCGCCCACCGAGCCTTGCCGCGTGCGCAGAACTTCCATCAGTCGATCACGGAGCAGCCGCCGCGCTGCGAGCCGCGCTTCGGTGTCGATGATGTCGTCAGTCAGGTCCTCACCGGAAATGCCGAACGATATCTGCTCCGCATCGACACCATCGGTAGCCGTATTGAGCGCTTGTCCGAACTCCTCCACGCGGTCTGCCGCGACCTGCATTTCCATCCGGCCATAGGCATAGTCGTCATTGCCCGACTGGGAGAGCGAGAGTGTACGACAAGCATCGCCTAGCGATTGGCACAACGCGCGATGGCGTTCCTGAAGCGTTGGCAGATCATTTGCCTCGACCTGAAAACCCCACGAATAGGCGTAGGCGATCTGGGTATCCGTAACGGCATTATCGGATGATGCATTGCTTGTCCCGCTTTCAACCACTGCCGCGGCTCGGCGTGCTGCCTCATTGCCCGATCCATAAATTGTCGGCCCTGTTTCCATGGCCTCATAAAATCCGAATTCGGCCGCAGGAGCGGCATCGCCTGCCGCGTACTCCAGGTTGTCAACCTGCTCGCGCGGCGATTTTTCTTCTGCACATCCAGCCAAAGCAAGTGACGCACAAAAGACAAATGTTTGGAATCTCATTTTCGCTCCCCTCACCTCGCAGCGTGACAATGCACCGCCCCACGGTCAATCCAAAAGGCCCCGCCGCATTGCTGCGACGGGGCCTTCCGAAGCCCGATATCCGGGGGGAGGGGGGAGGGGTGGATCAGGCGGCTTCGAGAGACCCGGAGGCCTCCAGCTGTCGTTCCAGAAGTTCGATCAGCGCCTTGGTGAACGCGGGGATATCGTCCGGGTTCCGGCTGGTGACCAGATTACCGTCGACCACGGCTTCCTCGTCCACCACGGTGCCGCCGGCATTGGCGAGATCGGTGCGGAGCGAAGGCCAGCTGGTGACCTCGCGGCCATCGACAATATCGGCTTCGATCAGCAGCCAAGGGGCATGGCAGATCGCGGCGATCGGCTTTCCGGCATCGTCGAAATCGCGGACCAGCTGCACGGCCTTTTCATTCATCCGCAGGATGTCCGGGTTGATCTGTCCGCCGGGCAGCACCAGCGCG
Organism: Erythrobacter sp.; assembly: GCA_019739335.1. Classification (NCBI taxonomy): domain Bacteria; kingdom Pseudomonadati; phylum Pseudomonadota; class Alphaproteobacteria; order Sphingomonadales; family Erythrobacteraceae; genus Erythrobacter; species Erythrobacter sp. The sequence goes on along the minus strand of CP073261.1, from coordinate 49,865 downwards.
TCGAAATCGGCAGCTTCGGCCTCGTCGAGGCTCATGTCGACTTCGACCGGGCTACCCCAGTCTTTGTCGTCCCAGCCGGTGATCTGGCCGTCTTCCGGGCTGACGACGACGGTTTCATAACCGGCATCTTCCAGCCGCTGTTTGGGGCCTTCCAGTTCGGACTGTTCGAAACCATTGGTGGCGAGGATCATGATACGTTGTGCCATGAGCGCATTCCTTTTCGTAATTTGGGGTTCGCCTCCATAACGGGTGGGGAAATCGGTTGGTTCCGCGCTGTCCGCTGAATGGAGACAGTGTTAGGGCCAGCCGCATGTCCCCACCCATCGATTTTGCTGACGACAGCGGTGATGCCGAACAGGGCATCGTGCGCGAACCGTTCGAAAGCGCGCTCTCCAGCCGCTATCTCGTCTATGCCCTGTCCACCATCACCGCGCGCTCGCTCCCCGATCTGCGCGACGGGCTGAAGCCGGTCCACCGCCGCCTGCTGTGGACGATGCGCCAACTGCGGCTCTCGCCGGACCAGGCGTTCAAGAAAAGCGCGCGGGTCGTGGGCGACGTGATCGGCAAGTATCACCCGCACGGCGACGTGGCGGTTTACGACGCGATGGTGCGGCTCGCGCAGCCGTTCACGCTGCGCTATCCGCTGGTGGAGGGGCAGGGTAATTTCGGCAATGTGGACGGCGATAACGCCGCCGCCTACCGCTACACCGAAGCCCGGTTGACCCGCACCGCCATGCACCTGATGGCGGGGTTGGACGAGGGCACCGTCACTTTCGTGCCGACCTACAACGGCGAGGAGGAAGAGCCCGAGCTGATGCCGGGGCTGTTCCCCAACCTGCTCGCCAACGGGGCCAGCGGTATCGCGGTGGGCATGGCTACCTCCATTCCCAGCCATAATGTCGCCGAAGTGCTCGATGCCGCCGAACTGGTGCTGTTCAACAAGGATGTCACCCACGCCGAGCTGATGGAGGTATTCCACGGCCCCGATTTCGCCACCGGCGGGCTGGTGGTGGACTCAGCCGAAGCGATTTCCCACGCCTATGCCACCGGGCGCGGATCCTTCCGGGTGCGCGGGCGGTTCCATGCGGGGGAGGCGGACAACGAGGCGGACCGCGAGGCGGGGATCGAGCGGCAGAAGGGCGGCGGATACCAGCTCGTCATTTCCGAAATCCCCTACCAGGTGCCCAAGAGCAAACTGATCGAGCAGATCGCCGCTGCCATTGCCGACAAGAAGCTGCCGATCCTCGAAGACGTGCGCGACGAAAGCGACGAGCAGATACGCATCGTCCTCGTCCCGCGCAGCCGCAACATCGACCCGGACCTGCTCAAGGAATCGGTCTACAAGCTGACTGATCTCGAGACCCGCTTCAGCCTCAATCTCAATGTGCTCGATCACACCCGCACGCCGATGGTGATGGGGCTCAAGGAACTGCTCACCCACTGGGTGGCGCACCAGATCGACATCCTCCAGCGCCGTGCGACGCACCGGCTGGCGAAGATCGCCGACCGGCTGGAACTGCTCGAAGGCTATATCATCGCCTTCCTCAACCTCGACCGGGTGATCGAAATCATCCGCTATGAGGACGATCCCAAGGCCGTGATGATGGCCGAATTCTCGCTGACCGACCGGCAGGCCGAAGCGATCCTGAACATGCGGCTGCGCTCCCTGCGCAAGCTGGAAGAAATGGAACTTCGCCGCGAGAAGGACGCGCTGCTGAAGGAGAAGGAAGAGCTCGACGCGCTGCTCGCCAGCCCGATCAAGCAGCGGAACCGGCTGAAGCGCGACATGGCCGCGCTGCGCAAGGAGTACGGCGAGGACACGCCGCTCGGCCGCCGCCGCACCACGATTGCCGAGGCCACCACCACGGTCGAATTCGATCCCGATGCGATGATCGAGAAGGAACCCGTCACCGTGGTGCTCAGCCAGAAGGGCTGGGTGCGCGGGGCGCGCGGGCATGTCGATCTGGGCAAGGATGGCGCGGGCGATTTCAAGTACAAGGAAGGCGACGGCCCGGCCTTCGCACTGCATTGCCAGACCACCGACAAGCTGCTGATCGCTTGCGATGACGGGCGGTTCTTTACCCTGGGCGCGGACAAGCTGCCGGGCGCACGCGGCTTCGGCGAACCGCTGCGCAATACATTAGACATCGATGCATCGGCGCGGATTATCGCCCTGATCGTGCATCAGAAGGACAAGCAATTGCTGCTCGCCTCGACGCTCGGCAAGGGGTTCGTCGCGCTGACCGACGAACTGCTCGCCGAAACCCGCAAAGGGCGGCAGGTGGTGAACCTGAAGCAGGGGGTGAAGCTGAACGTGGCCCGCGCCGTGGCCCCCGCGCACGATCATGTTGCCGTGGTGGGGGACAACCGCAAGCTGGTAGTCTTCGCGCTGGAGGAAATGCCGGTGATGAGCCGCGGGCAGGGCGTTACCCTGCAACGCTACCGCGACGGCGGCCTCTCCGATGCGACGACCTTCACGCTGGCGGACGGGCTGAGCTGGGCTATGGGCGGAGATAGCGGCCGTACCCGCACCGAAAATGATATCGGGATGTGGAAGGTGGCGCGCGGTGCGGCGGGCCGACTGCCGCCGCAGGGGTTCCCGAAGGATAACCGCTTCTGACAATCAAAAGGGGCCGCCGGATCGCTCCGGCGGCCCCTCGTGACGACTGAAAAGCTCAGCCCTGTGCTTGCGACATGGCCGCCATGATGTCCGCCATATTGGCCAGCACGATCAGATTGCCTTCGGGATCGACACCGAAAAGGTTGATCGGCAGCGCCAGCGGTGTGTCGGCGTGGTTCACTACGACGGCGTCGGCGTTGATCTCCTCGACTGTACCGAGATCCTGGGCATCGGCCGTCATGACCGAGGCGCCGACAACCAGCGCGGCGGTAAGCGCAGCTTCCTGTTCGGCGACGAGCTGTGCCCAGCTGGCATCGAGTTCAGCCTTTGTAGTGTTGAGCGTCCACACGCCTTCACGCTGGGCGAAGGCATCTGGGCCAAGTGGCACCTGCTGCGCGCCCGTATCGACGACAATGGTTGTGCCATCGTTGGAGAGGACGGTGCCGATTGCGGCATCATCATTGCCCATCACGGTCGCGCCGACATCCTGCGCCATGGCAGGCGCGGCAAAGGTGGTTGCTGCGACAGCAGCGGCGGCGAGGGTAAAGCGGTTCATAAAAATTCCTTTTGTCCGAGCGACGCCAGCGGCGCACGGGTTCAAATCCAATCCGACGTTGTCGGACGAGGTGAAACGGGAAGCACACCCGAAAGGGTAGACATATTGGGAGACTGAAAGCCTCAAAACCCGTCGTATGGGGTTATGGCAGAGCCCCATGAACCCTGCCTGCACCATCAACTCTTTCAACTCAACCCCGAGGATCGGGTTCCCGGGTGGCGCTTCGGTCCGATAATTCGGCGTCCAGCAGCGCGAGAACGCGCGAACGATCAGGAAATTGCTCGGCGATCCAGCGGGTTTCGACGGCGCGCAGGACGCGGGAAACCTCCGGTCCGGCAGAGACTCCGCGGGCGACGATCTCCCCGCCTTTCATTGGAAAAACAGGTATTTGCCAGCCATTTATCGAATCAAGCGGCAGGTTGCCCAGCAGCAGCAGGTCACGGGCGACCTGATGGCCCTCGCGATAGGCGAGTACGCGCGCGCCTTCTCGCGCGCCTTCTGACGTGCTGTTGCGTTCGGCGAGACGAGCGAGATGCTTCCGCTGTGCGACGGACAGACGCAACCGTGCGGCGACCTGTTCCGCGTTTTTCGGCTGCGGTGGCAGGAGAGCGGCTAAACGGCGGATTGCCGAGGGTTCAATCTCTTGCGCAGCCTCGTGTGCGACCAGTCCCTTAAATGCCTTCAAGCCTTCGTGAGTGACTTCGGGAAGCACCACGGGCAACACGCCACACGCATGCATCCGCGCCAAGGTTTCGTGCGGATCGGGAAGGGCGAGGATCGCCAGCAGTTCCGAGGCCACCCGCTCGCGGCTCAGCCCCTTGAGCATCGGCGCCAGCTCGGCGCAGGCTTCTTCGCCCTCCGCGTCGAGTCTTGCCCCGAAACGTGCCTGAAAGCGGTAATAGCGCAGGATCCGCAGGTGATCCTCGCGAATTCTTTCGCGCGCCTCGCCGATAAAGCTCACCCGCCGAGCCGCCAGATCGTCCAGCCCGCCGAACCAGTCGGCAATCTCCAGTGTGTTGGGTTCGGCATATAGCGCATTGATCGTGAAATCGCGCCGTGCGGCATCGTCCCGCCAGTCGCTGGCGAAAGCGACTGTTGCGCGGCGACCATCGGTGGAAACGTCTTTGCGCAGGGTGGTGACCTCGACGGGGCCACCAGCGAGCAGCGCAGTGACGGTGCCGTGATCGATTCCGGTCGGGACGGTCCTGATCCCCGCCTGCTTCAGCCGAGCGATCACTTCGTCGGGGACCAGCGGGGTGGCGGCATCAATGTCCTTTACCGGCAGTTCCAGCAGCGTATCGCGCACCGCCCCGCCGACCCAGCGGACATTTGCCGCGCCCAATGCCGCGACCAGTTGCGCGAGGTCCGCGCGCTTGGTCCATTCCGCTGCGGGAAGCCTAGCCATCGACCAGTTCCTCCCACGCCAGCCGATGCGAGAGGTTGACGATGATCCCGGCAGTGATCCCCCAGATCCGGTGCCCCTGCCATTCGATTTCGGTATAGGGCCGCTCGTGCCCCATGAAGAGGCCGACCTTGGCGACATGGTTTCGCTGGTCGAGAACGTGGCGCAGCGGCACTTCGAACCAGCCGTCCACTTCGCGCGGATCGGGTGTGATCGGCAGATCGGGCGGGATCAGCCCGAGCACGGGGGTGAGATTGAATCCGGTGCCGGTAACGAAACTCTGCGCCGCGCCCACCACCTGCACCTGCGCGGGTTCGATGGACAGCTCTTCCTCTGCCTCTCGCAAGGCCGCGGCCACGGCATCCTCGCCGGGTTCGAGCTTGCCGCCGGGAAAGGCGATCTGGCCCGGATGATTGACCATCGTTTCCGGTCGCCGGGTGAGCAGCAGTCCGGGATCCGCGCGACTGGTCACCGCCATCAGCACGGCAGCATCGCGCAACGGCTGGCGGGCGAAATCGCTATCATCGCGCAGACCCTCGTAGCCGATGTGGTGGCTGGCATCGAACAGGCGGGCAAGGCGAGTGAACAGGCTGCTCATGCAGGCACCAGCGAGAATGTGCTGCCTTGGCTGCTGACTTTCGGCTCCCCCCCTGATGCCAGTGCCAGCTCCGCCAGTTGCAGCCATGTCGAGCGGTTGAGCCGCGCCTCGCAGCCGTGGCGTACGGTGAGGTAGACGGCGGGCGCCTCGGGATCGCCTGCCGAGCGCAGGGGGTTGTCCGGCCCGGCCAGCACCAGTTCGTCGGTGTTCAGGCGGAAGGCGAGGGCGTCGTCTGCTTCCCGCATATCCACCGCGATAAATGCAGCATCCTCAACCACGATCGACTGGCGACAATGCGGCGTCATCAGCCAGTGCTGCCCGCTTTCGTCGCGCAGCAGCAGGCTGGCAAAGGCGCGCACCATCGCCGGGCGGGTGATCGGGCGGCCTTCGTGGAACCAGGTCCCGTCCGCCGCAATCCGCATCTGGCTATCGATCGTCTCGGGCGGATCCCACTGTTCCACCGGCGGCAGCTTGCGCGCGGCGACCAGTTCGGCGACCTGCGCGAGCGACAGTCCGGCAAGTTCAGGAGGCGGTTCGTACGGCATCGAATCATCGATGCCAGAGCCGCCTAACCAATCCAAGGGCCGAGCGTGCCTTGTGCCGGAAGAATGGCAGGATTTGCCGCGCGCACCAGCAGGCGGCGCTGCTCGTATGGGCCGGGGAGTGTCCAGCCCTGTGCCGGGGCGGCGAAGAAGCCGAAGCGTTCGTAGAATTCCGGGTCGCCGATCATCACCTGTGGCAGCGGTGCGGCCGGATCGATAGCGCCCGCCGTGGCCGCCATCAGCGCATGGCCGAAGCCTTCCCCCTGCCGTTCGGGCACCACCGCGACCGGGCCGACCATCAGCATCGGGTGGCGGCGGCCAGTGCCGTCGGTCAGCGCTACCGGCCACACCTGGATCGTGCCAACCAGCATTTCCTCCGCATCGAGCGCCGCAAAGCTGAGCGCGGGGAGCCATTCGGTGCCTTCGCGTACCTGATAGGCAGTGCGGCCATGGCGATCGGGTCCGAAGGCTCGATCGAGCAGAAGCTCGATCATCGGCGGATCGACTTGTCCCAGCGGAATCAGGGTGGCGGTGGCGGCATCAGTCATGGAGGCGCGCCGATAGGGGCGGGCGCTCCCCCGCGCAATTGTTTCCGCCGTAACTGTCAACTCGCTGGCGTTAGCCGCAACAGCCGCCCGCCGTCGCCGTCCTCGATCACCCAGATCGCGCCGTCGCCTGCCTGGGCAATATCGCGCAGGCGCCGGGGGAAGGCATAGCGCGACAATTCTTGGGCGCTATTGGCATCGGCATCGGTTGAAATGCGAGTGATCGATTGCGTGCCGAGGTTCGCCACCAGCAATTGCCCGCGCCAGTCGGCGAACATATCGCCCGAATAGAAGATCATGTCACCCGGTGCGATCACCGGGTTCCAGCTGATCGAAGGCCGGGAAAAGCCATCGTCCGGCGTATGATCCGGGATATCGGAGCCATTGTAATTGTTGCCATTGGACCGCACCGGCCAGCCATAGTTTGCCCCGCGCTGAACGAGGTTCAGTTCGTCACCCCCGGCAGGGCCATGCTCCAGTCCCCACAACTGTCCGGCGGAATCGAATTTCAGCCCGAGGATGTTGCGCTGGCCGTAGGACCAGATCTGATCCGCAGGCGCGCCGCGTTCGGCAAAGGGATTGCCCGCCGCCGCGGTGCCATCGAGGTTGAGCCGCAGCACCGCGCCGAAATTGTTGGACAGGTCCTGTGCCGGATCCTGCTCCTGCCGGTCTCCGCTGGAAAGGAACAGGTGCTGCCCGTCGGGCGAGAAGGCGATCTTGTGCGAATAGTGGCCGGGGCGCTCCCCAGCGCGGCTCTGGCGCCAGATTTCGGTAAGGCCGTCGATGCGGCAAGCGTCCGCCGTGTCGCACACCAGCGTGCCGCGCCCAAGCGTGGCGACCGTGCCGCCCTCCACCGCCTGTGCCCAGCTGAGATAGACGTGGCCACTATCGGCGAAATCGGGAGCGAAGGCGAAATCGCCCAAGCCCCCCTGACCGCGATAGGCCACTTCGGGCAGGCCGGTCACTTCCCCGGTGCGACCGCTTGCCGGATCGTAGAACTTCATCGTCCCCGGCTTTTCGGTGATGAAAATCACGCCCGTCTGCGGGTGGAAGGCCATCGCCCAGGGTTCGTCGAAAGCTCCGTGGCTGGCGGCGGTGAAGGGCGAACCCTCGGCCAGTTCCACCGCTTCACCCGCAACCAGCCCTGCAGGCGAGGGGGTGGAGGTGGGCGCGGTATCCCCTGTCTGGGCATTCGAACAGCTTGCGAGAAGCAGCGTTGCGGGGAATAGGACGGAGCCGAGGATGATGTTGCGCATGATGTCAGGAACGCCTTCTGCCGATTTTTGTAGCGGTTTGGGCCCGCACCCGCTGATCGCCGGAGTGGACGAGGCGGGGCGCGGACCGCTTGCCGGGCCAGTTGTGGCGGCTGCCGTGCTGCTGTGCAAGCCTGCACCTAAGGGCATCGGCGATTCCAAGGTGCTCACCGCGAAGTCCCGTGCCGAGGCAGAGGCATGCATCCGCCGCCGCTGCGCTTTCGGCATCGGGGTGGTCTGTGTCGAGGAGATCGACCGGCGCAACATCTTCGGCGCAACGATGCTGGCGATGAGCCTGGCAATGGAGCAATTGTGCACGGCAATCGGTCGCCACGATCTGGCCGCGCTGATCGACGGCAACCTCACTCCGCAGGGCCGCTGTGCGGAGTGGCGCTGGCCTGCCACGCCGATTGTGGGCGGAGACGGGCGCGAGGCTTGCATCGGCGCAGCGAGCATCCTCGCCAAGGAATATCGTGATCGGCTGATGGTTGAAGCTTCCCGTGAACACCCGCATTACGGCTGGGAAAGCAACAAGGGCTACGGCTCCAAACAGCACCTGGAAGCGCTACGAATTCACGGAGCCACGCCGCTGCACCGCCGCAGTTTCGCCCCGGTGGCGCAACTGGAAATGGTGCTCTAGGCTGAACGAACAATGCTGATCCTGATTCTCACCATTGTTGCTGGGCTTGCCGGGCTGTTCATCGGCGGCGAATTGCTGGTGCGCGGCGCGGTGGCAATGGCCAACCGGCTGGGGATCTCGCACCTCGTCACCGGTGTGGTGATCGTCGGTGCGGCAACCTCAATGCCGGAAATGGTCGCCAGCGTGGAAGCCGCCATGTTGGGCTCGCCCGGTATCGCCTGGGGAAATGTGATCGGCTCCAATCTCGCGAACATCCTGCTTATTCTCGGTGTGACGGCTGTGGTCGCACCGATTGCCATGCACGGTGTGGGCAAGCGCGATGCGGTGGTCGGGCTGATCGCAACGCTGGCGCTTTGGGCGCTCACCTTTTGGCAGATGGCAGCGCCGTGGATCGGCGCGGTGTTGCTTGCCGCGCTGGTCATCTACGCGATCTGGAGGGTTCGCCATCCACCCGAAAGTCTTGATGTCGAAGAGGATGACAGGCCGCTTTCGCTGTGGCTGGCCGTTGCCCTGTTTGCAGGCGGCGTGGCGCTGCTGATCGGGGCAGGCCAGATTCTGGTGACAGGAGCGATCGAACTGGCAACGATCGCCGGAGTTTCCGAAACCGTCATCGGCCTCACAATCGTCGCGGTCGGCACCTCCTTGCCCGAACTCGCGGCCTCGCTGGCGGCTGCGCTGCGCGGCCGGCCCGAATTGGCGGTGGGCAACGTGGTGGGATCGAATATCTTCAACATCCTGCTGATCGGCGGCGCGACGATGACAATCGCCCCGTTGCCCATCCCAGCAGAAATGCTGGACGTAGAATTGCCGATCCTGGCGGTGGCGTCGCTACTGATGCTGGCGCTATGCCGCTACGCCAGCCATATCGGACGCAAGCTCGGCCTGCTTCTTCTTGCCGGGTTCGTCGCCAACACGGCGCTGTTATTCGCCTAATTACTGGCGCGAGTCCTTCACGCCACACCACAGCATGATGAGTCCCCGGTATCGCAAGGGACTCAACATCTTGTGCCGGACTCTTTTCGTTCTCCCTCAAGCTTCGAGAACCGTCAGAAAATTGCCGCTTGACCTCAGGACTCCGGGGACTCACCCTGTGGATAACGGGAGCCTGTGCTGTCTGGGTGGAAGCGTCGGCACGGAGCCGATTGTGGCCCGGCGATAGGCGCGAGGAGGGAGCCATGCCGAAGCATAGTGACCGACGAGCAACGACGCGCCGGGCCACAATCGGCCCGCCCCTCCGGGGTCGCGTCAGTGAGGCCCGCTGGACTACGTTGCGTGGCTTGCACGGGTATCCGGACCCGTACTGCGCCCCGCGCCTTGCCAGCGGGCCTCCTGACGCGATGACGACGTTTCCACCCAGACAGCACAGGCTCTTGAGGGGTATCCGGTGAATCAACTGACGAAAATCCGCGCGCCGAAGCAGCGCGCCCGCAAAGTGGCGGTCGACAAGGCAGACCTGCCTATCGGCCAAATCCTAGCGGGCGATTGCGTGGAGGAAATGCGCAAGCTGCCCGATGCCTGCATCGATCTGGTCTTCGCCGATCCGCCGTACAATCTCCAGCTCGGCGGCGATTTGAACCGGCCCGACGGCAGCAAGGTCGATGCGGTAACCGATCACTGGGACCAGTTCGACAGCTTCCAGATTTACGACAATTTCACCCGCGACTGGCTCACCGAATGCCGCCGCGTGCTCAAGCCCGATGGCGCGCTGTGGGTGATTGGCAGCTATCACAACATCTACCGCGTCGGCGCGATCCTGCAGGATCTCGGTTTCTGGCTGCTCAACGATATCGTCTGGCGCAAGACCAACCCGATGCCCAATTTTCGCGGCACCCGCTTCACCAACGCGCACGAAACCCTGCTCTGGGCCAGCCAGGGCGAGAAGGCCAAGTACCATTTCAACTATCGCGCGATGAAGACGCTCAACGACGAATTGCAGATGCGCAGCGACTGGACCTTCCCGATCTGCTCGGGCGGGGAACGGCTGAAGGACGACACCGGCCACAAGGCGCACCCGACGCAAAAGCCCGAAGCGCTCCTCTATCGCGTGCTGCTGGCGACCACCGAGGCGGGCGACGTGGTGCTCGATCCGTTCTTCGGCACCGGCACCACCGGCGCGGTGGCCAAGCGGCTGGGCCGCGAATGGATCGGCTGCGAGCGCGAGAGCGCCTATCGCAAGGTGGCCGAAGCGCGAATCGCCAAGGAATTGCCGCTGGACGAAAGCGCTCTGGCAACGATGCAGAGCCGCAAGACCCAGCCGCGCGTCGCCTTCGGCCAAGTGGTCGAGGCCGGGCTGCTCAAGCCGGGAACGGAGATTTTCGACAAGCAGCGCCGCTGGACCGCGACGGTGCGGATGGACGGCTCGATTGTGTGCGGGAAGGAAGTGGGTTCGATCCACGGCGTGGGCAAGGACCTGCAAGGCGCGCCGAGCTGCAACGGCTGGACTTTCTGGCACTACGACGCGGGGGGCGAGGTGAAGCCGATCGACGCAGCGCGGGGGCTGTACCTGCTGGCGGCGGAGGACTGAATTTCGTTGGCACGCGGAGACGCGGAGGGTCTGCCTTCGCGCCGGAGGCGCAAATCCATTTTAGACGCTCACAGAGACACAGAGGCACAGAGAGGCTTGCGCCAAGCTTCTCTGTGCCTCTGTGTCTCTGTGAGCCTAAATCCTTATCGCGCCTGCGGCGCGGCAAAATCCTCCTCCGCGTCTCCGCGTCTCCGCGTGCAACTTTCCTACTGACCTCGCCTTGTGCTTGAAGCGCAATTATGACTGCACCGATAAGTTCCGGAGTCTACCCCAAGGTGACGCTTTGCGCACCAAAGGTGACAGTTGCGGATTTCCCCCTTTGGACCGTGTAACACCCGGTCCATGTCTCGGCCAAGCCATTGAAAGATAGAGCATGATCCAAACTGTCTACATCCACCCCATCACCACGGTTTCAGGCCCGCAGGCGGTCGAGGGCGATGCGGTGCGATTGGCGGGCGGGATGGTCTATGCGCGCGAGTTCGCGGTCGTTCTGCGGCGCGAGGGGCGGGTGGTGGCGCGGCACGTCACCACGGCGGCAGGGATTGCGGACGTCTTCGCGCAACTGCCCGACGCGATGGGCGCGGAGGCCGAGGCGCAATGGGCGAACCTGCGCACCGCGCATGTGCCGCTGCAACTGGGCAGCCGCACGATCCGGCTCGACCAGCCGCAGGTCATGGGCATTCTCAACGTCACGCCCGACAGCTTCTCCGATGGCGGCAAGTTCATGGACGATGCCGAGGAAATGCAGGCTCACGCTGCCAAAATGCACGAAGCGGGCGCGGCGATCATCGACATTGGCGGCGAAAGCACCCGCCCCGGTGCCAAGGCAGTGTGGGAAGGCGAGGAGATCAAGCGCGTCGTCCCCGCCATCGCGCACTGCACCGGCATGGGTGCGGCGGTGAGCGTGGACACGCGGCGTCCGGCAGTGATGGAGGCGGCGCTGGAAGCGGGCGCGCACGTGATCAACGATGTCTCCGCGCTGCGCTACGATCCGCGCAGTCTCGAATTCGCCGCAGTCAGCGGCGCACCGGTGGTGCTGATGCACGCTCCGGGCAGCGGCGAGGACCTGCACGCCAACGGGGACTATGCCGCAGTGGCTTTCGACGCGTTCGACTTTCTGCGCGAGGCGCGTGACCGGGCGCTGGCGGGCGGCGTGGCGCGGGACCGGATCATCCTCGATCCCGGCGTCGGCTTCGGCAAGTCGCTGGCGGAAAACCTCACCCTCCTCAATCACCTCGCCATGTTCCACGCCCTCGGCCAGCCGCTCCTGCTGGGGGCAAGCCGCAAGCGGATGATCGGCGCGCTGAGCAACGAAGTGGCGGCGCACCAGCGGGTCGGCGGTTCGCTGGCTTTGGCGCAGCTCGGCATGGACGCGGGCGTGCAACTGCTGCGGGTGCATGATGTGTTCGAGACGGTGCAAGCGCGCAACGTGTGGCGCGGTTTGCGGGACGCGGCGCTGACGGATTTTGCGGGGTTGGAGGTTTAGCTCTCGGGCTTTCCTACAGCTATCCGATGTGCTTTGGCTTGCGGTTGGAGCTGGCAGAAGAAGTCGAGCATTATGGCATGGCTAATGGCATCAGATGAACGAGCGCCTTTTTGCGCATGACCGAAGGCAATCCATTGGCTTACGATCTCATCAAAAAGGTGGACATCAATCCAACCCATCGCATCGGAAGGTAATTCCACCGTAAATGTGAACTCTTTCGACGGAGAGTTTGCAAAGCTGCCAGCGAAATAGTTCTTGGCTGCCTCGAGGTCTTGCCGATGGACTTCGCCTTCGAGGCGTCGAACAATCAAAGTGTCGTCGACGCTCATCTCAAGCCGCGTTGTCGATGCCAAGATCGCTCAGCTTGCGGTACAGCGTCGAGCGACCAATCCCCAGCCGCCGCGCCACTTCGGTCATGCGGCCGCGATAGTGGCCGATGGCGAGGCGGATGACGTCGGCTTCGATCTCTTCGAGCGGGCGCAGGTTTCCGTCCGCATTGTAGAGCTGCACCCCGGCGCTCTCGCGCACCGGAATGCGCGGGGGTTCGAAATGGCCGACGATCTCGCGCAATTGCGGGAAGTCCTCGGCGGTTAGCGCGTCGCCGTCGCAGAACACGGCAGCGCGGAAGAGGACGGCCTGGAGCTGGCGGACATTGCCCGGCCAGTCGAAGGCAGCGAGCAATTGCAGCGCATCCGAGGTGATGCCGAGCGGGCGCAGGCCCGGCTGGTCGCCGATGCGGGTGAGGAAGTGGCGGGTGAGCGCGGGGATGTCCCCGGTGCGGCGGCGCAACGGCGGCAGCTCGATCGAAGTGCGCGAGAGCGCGGAAAGGAGATTGGCGCGGAAGTGCCCGGTCGCCACCATGTCCGCCAGCGGCAGGTTGCTGGCGGCGATGATGCGGACATCGACCTTGAAGGCGTAGGGCGCGCCGATGGGTTTGACCTGGCCGGTCTCGATCACGTCGGCGAGCCGATCCTGCAGGTCGGTGGGCAGGCGGTCGATCTCGTCGAGCACCAGCGTGCCGCCGTCACAGGTCTGCATTGCGCCGAGCTGCTGCTCGAAGGCGCCGGGGAAGGCACCCTTCTCGTGCCCGAACAGCACCGATTCGAGGCTGCTGGCTGGGATGCCGGCGATGTTGAGCATCCGGAAGGCGGTCTTCACGCGGGGGCTGGCGGCGTGCATCGCGCGCACCAGCATTTCCTTGCCGGTGCCGCATTCGCCCTCGATCAGCACGTGCCCATGCCCGCGCGCCGCCTTGGCCGCCTTGGCCAGCGCATCGCGGAAGGGCGGTGCGGTGCCGACCATGGCTTCGAAATCGAGATTGGCGGGGAACTTCTCGGTCAACGGAGTCAGTTCGTCGTGCTGGCTTTCGCGCGTCGTGGCATTGCGCAGCGCCTGCATCAGCCGGTCCGGCGCGACGGGTTTGACGAGGTAATCGGTGGCCCCGGCGCGCATCGCTTCGACCGCCAGTTGGGGGCTGGTGCTGGTGGTGAGCATCAGGATGGGCAGCGCGGGGCGGCGGTCCTTCAGTTCGGCGATCAGTTCGCAGGCACGATCGCCGGGCACCCATTGATCGAGCACGATGGCGGAAAGCTGCATACCCTGCCGCGTCCCCAGCGTGGCGATCGCGGTTTCCGAATCGCTCACCACCAGCGTGCGCCAGCCCTCGCGCCCGGCGAGCGCTGAAATCAGCCGGCTTTGCGCCGGTTCGTCGTCGATCAGCATCAGTAGTCGCTGTTCGGGATCTGCCATGCAACCACACCATTCTGGCCCGGCAAATGCGGGCGGGGAACGAGTGGGCTAGCAGCGAGGTGTAAAAAGCCGATTAAGGCTTCATCGCGGGGAAAGCGCGGGCGGGGCTTGAGCGGGCGCGCGGGGAGCGATAGAGCAGAGCGCAGTCGAACAATGCCAGCCAAGGGATTTATGCGAAAATGGCCAATCCGCACGATATGAATGCCGCCGAGGGCACCTATTCGAGCTTCATCGGGATGTTGAAATGGTCGGTGCCGCTGATCGCGGTAATCGTGCTTGTCATCGTCGCGCTGATTTCCTGACCGTCCGGCGCTGAAGGCGGATGCGGATCGCGGTCCTCAAGGAACAGGCTCCGGGCGAAAGCCGCGTTGCCGCCACTCCCGAAACGGTCAAGAAGCTGACGGCGCTGGGTGCAGTGCTGGCGGTTGAGGAAGGCGCGGGGGTTGCCGCATCGATATCCGACGAAGCCTACTGCGAAGCCGGGGCCGAGGTGCTTCCTGCGGCGCAGGCGGTGAAGGATGCCGATATCGTCCTTGCGGTGCAGGCGCCCGAAGTGGCTGCATTGGCAGGGGCTAAGCCGGGAGCCTGGGTGGCGGCGACGTTCGATCCGTTCGGACAGCGCGAGCGGGTGAATGCCTATGCTGCCGCCGGATACGAAGCGCTGGCGATGGAATTCATGCCGCGCATCACCCGCGCGCAGAGCATGGACGTGCTCTCCAGCCAGTCGAACCTTGCCGGGTACAAGGCGGTGATCGCGGCGGCGGATACCTATGGCCGCGCTTTCCCGATGATGATGACCGCGGCAGGCACGATTTCCGCCGCCAAGGTGTTCGTGATGGGCGTGGGCGTGGCCGGATTGCAGGCGATCGCTACCGCCAAGCGATTGGGCGCGCAGGTTTCCGCCACCGATGTGCGGAGCGCCACCAGGGAGCAGATCCAGTCGCTCGGTGCGAAGCCGGTGTTCGTGGAGAATGTCGCCGGAATCGAAGGCGAGGGTGCGGGCGGCTATGCCACCGAAATGTCGCCCGAATACCAGGCGGCGCAGGCGGAGCTGGTCTCCAGCCATATCGCGAAGCAGGACATCGTCATCACCACTGCGCTGATACCCGGCCGCGCCGCTCCCCGGCTGGTTTCGGACGCGCAGATCGCAACGATGCGCAGCGGGTCCGTGATCTTCGATCTGGCCGTGGCGCAGGGTGGAAACGTCGAAGGTTCGGTGCCCGATCAGGTGGTCGAGAAGCACGGGGTGAAGATCATCGGCTTTTCGAACACCGCCACGCACCTCGCGGCGGATGCCAGCGCGCTCTATTCGCGTAACCTGTTCAATTTCCTCAACGCCTTCTGGGACAAGGACGCCGGACGCCCGGTGCTCGACGCGGAAATCGGTGACGCCGTGCGGCTAGCGCGCGGCGGCGAAGTGGTGAGCGAGAGGCTGAAGGGGTGAGGGTTACTGCGCCCTTCGTGATCCTCCCCCTTTGGGGGAGGTGGCAGCGCGCAGCGCTGACGGAGGGGGTTTGATGGACGATCACACCCCCGAATCGCTCAAGCGAGCCAGGAAACTGCGCAAGGACATGTCCCTGCCTGAAGTGCTCCTGTGGACCCACCTGCGCGGTAAGCCATCCGGGCAGAAGTTCCGCAAGCAACACCCACTGGGTGATTACGTTCTCGATTTCTACTGCGCTGCCAAACACTTGGGTATTGAGGTTGATGGTATCGCACATGACATGGGCAATCGCCCTGCGCGGGATTCCATACGCGATGATTGGCTGCGCGGGCAGGGTGTCGAAGTCATGCGAGTATCCGCTTCCGACGTCTTGAAGGACGCTTCAGGGACTGCCGATGCGATTGTCCGCTATTGCGCTCAACTGCCCCCACCGTCAGCCGCTGGCGCGGCTGCCACCTCCCCCAAGGGGGGAGGATTTACCGGAGCTTCCGCCTAATGGACTTCATATCAATCCTCTCGATCTTCGTGCTGGCCTGCTTTGTCGGCTATTACGTCGTCTGGTCGGTCACGCCTGCGCTGCACACGCCGCTGATGGCGGTGACCAATGCGATTTCCTCGGTCATCATCGTCGGTGCGCTGATTGCCAGCGCAGAGGCGGGGAGTGCGGTGGCGAAGTGGCTGGGGCTGCTCGCGGTGGTGCTGGCGAGCGTCAACATCTTCGGCGGCTTCGCGGTGACCGAGCGGATGCTGGCGATGTACAAGAAGAAGGATAAGTGATGGGCCTGTCCTTCCTCGCCCTCGCGGCGGCCGATGCGCACGGCATGGGAACTCCCGCCTGGGCGATGCTCGCCTATCTCGTGGCGGGTGTGCTGTTCATCCTCGCGTTGCGCGGGCTTTCCAGCCCGGCGAGCAGCCGCAAGGGCAATCGCTTCGGCATGGCGGGGATGCTGATCGCGGTGGTGACTACGCTGGTCACCCATTCGATGGCCAACATCGTCGAAATCGCGATTGCCATCGCTATCGGCGGGCTGATCGGCTTCACCATCGCCCGGCGCATCGCGATGACGCAGATGCCCGAACTGGTGGCAGGCTTCCATTCGCTGGTCGGCCTTGCGGCTGTGCTGGTGGGCTGGGCGGCCTATCTCAATCCGGGCGCGTTCGGCCTGCTGCTGCCCGAAGGCGGGATATCGCCGGTCAGCAAGATCGAAATGGGACTGGGGATTGCCATCGGAGCGATCACTTTCTCCGGTTCCGTCATCGCCTTCGCCAAGCTGGCGGGCAAGATGAGCGGATCGCCGCTCATGCTGCCGGGGCGCCACGTCATCAATCTCGGCACGCTGGCCGCGATCATCGTGCTCACCGCGTTATTCGCGATGGCCGGTCCGGAGGATACCTTGCCGCTGATCGTGGCGATGACCGTGCTCGCCTTCGTCATCGGCTTCCTGCTCATCATCCCTATCGGCGGGGCAGACATGCCGGTGGTTGTGTCGATGCTCAACTCCTACTCCGGCTGGGCGGCGGCGGCGATGGGGTTCACACTGGGCAATACGGCGATGATCATTACCGGGGCGCTGGTCGGCTCCTCTGGCGCGATCCTCAGCTATATCATGTGCCGGGCGATGAACCGCAGCTTCATTTCGGTGATCGCTGGCGGGTTCGGCGCGGATGCTTCCTCCGGCGGCGGCGAGGCGCGCGAGCAGCGGCCCTACAAGCAGGGCAGCGCGGCGGATGCGGCCTTCATGCTCGAACAGGCGGAAAAGGTCATCGTCATCCCCGGCTACGGCATGGCGGTGGCGCAGGCGCAGCACGCCTTGCGCGAGATGACCGACGTGCTGGAAGCCAAGGGGGTCGAAGTGAAGTTCGCCATCCACCCGGTCGCCGGACGGATGCCGGGGCACATGAATGTGCTGCTGGCCGAAGCGAACGTGTCCTATGACAAGGTGTTCGAGTTGGAGGACATCAACAGCGAATTCGCGCAGGCGGACGTGGCGTTCATTATCGGCGCGAACGACGTGGTGAACCCGGCAGCGAAGACTGACAAGAGCTCGCCCATCTACGGAATGCCGGTGTTCGACGTCGACAAGGCCAAGCAGGTGTTCTTCATCAAGCGCTCTATGGGCGGGGTGGGCTATGCGGGCGTCGACAACGACGTGTTCTACATGGACCAGACGATGATGCTGCTCGCCGATGCGAAGAAGATGGTCGAGGAAATCGTCAAGGCACTGTCGCACTGATGCGCACTGCGATCCTCTTGGGCGCTGCCTTGGCGCTGGCGAGCTGCGCGACAATTGCCGAGAGCCGCGTCAAAAGCGCGCTTGTTGATGCCGGACTGGGTGATGAGAACGCTACCTGCATGGCAGATCGCATGGTGGACCGGCTGACGATTGCGCAACTGCGCAAGCTGGAGGAGCTTCGCACTCCGTCCCACAGCGCGCGCGAAGCGAGTCTGCAGGATTATCTGGAGCGGGTCCGGCGGGTCGGCGATGCCGAAGTGATCGCCGTCACCACCAGTTCGGCGGCGCTGTGTGCAAGCGGGTTGGCACGCTAGACCCTCCGCCCGATATCCCCTAGCGTTTCGCCACTGACAGCAAGGGGATTTACGTGCGCAAGTTGGGGCTGATCGGCGGAATGAGCTGGGTGTCCACCGCTCGCTATTACGAACGCATCAACAAGGTGATCCAGCGCGACATGGACGTGCGCGCCTCCGCGCCGTTGCTGATCGAGAGCCTCGATTTTTCGCAGGTCTACCAGTTGCAGAGCGAGGAAGACTGGGCGCGCGGCGCGCAGGTGCTGACCGATGCCGCCAATCGGCTGGCGGCGGCAGGGGCGGAAATGCTCGTCATCGCCGCCAATTCGATGCACCGCGTCTATCGCGATGTGCAGGCGCAGGTCGACGTGCCGATCCTGCACATCGCCGAATGCGTGGGCGAGAAGATGAAGGCTGACGGGATCGAGCGCGCCATGCTGATCGGCACCCGCAATGTAATGGTCGAAAGCTTCTACCGCCGCCGCCTGGTCGCGCACGGAGTGGACCTGATGCCGCCGCAGATGGACGATGTCGAAGAGCTCGACCGGATCATCTACGAGGAACTGATGCTGGGCAAGGCGAAGAAGGATTCAGAGCGCGCGATAAAGTCCATGCTGACCCGTTACGACAACGACGGCGCGGAAGCGGTGGTGCTGGCCTGCACCGAGCTGGAACTGATCGTCGATGTCAGCGCCAACGTGCTGCCGATCTATGATTGCATGAGCATCCATGCCGATGCCGCTGCACAGTGGATCATGGCGGGCTAAAGCGGGCCAGTCCGCGCTTTTCGCGCGGCGTTCGCGGGCTGTTCCCGTTGCCAGTGCGGCGCGGCTCACCTAGCGCAAGCGCCATGCCGAGCGCCCCCTATGCTGCCGATCCCGCTGCCAGTCGCGGGCGCGAGTTCGATCAGCCTGGCCACACCGCGCGCGGGCCGCGCACCGCTTTCCAGCGCGATCGGGACCGGATCATCCATTCGATCGCGTTCCGGCGGCTGGCAGGCAAGACGCAGGTGTTCATCGCTCCCGATGGCGATCATTACCGGGTGCGGCTCACCCACAGTCTGGAGGTGGCGCAGATCGGACGTGTCATCGCACGCGACCTGCGGCTAGAAGAGGACCTGACCGAAGCGCTGTGCCTGGCGCACGATCTCGGCCATCCGCCGTTCGGCCATTCCGGAGAAGACGCGCTGGAACTGGCGCTGGCGGCGCACGGCGGGTTCGATCACAACGGCCAGACCTTGCGCACCGTGATGCGGCTCGACAGTCCCTATTGCGAAATGCAAGGCCTTAACCTGAGCTGGGAAGTGCTCGAAGGACTGGCCAAGCACAATGGACCGGTGGCGCAGCCGAAGTGGGCGCTGGCCGAACTCGACGCCGCTTACCCGCTCGACTTGGCGCGGTGGGCGACGCTCGAAGCGCAAGTGGCGGCGCTGGCGGACGATATTGCCTACGACAACCACGATATCGACGATGGCCTGCGCGCCGGTTTTCTCGATCTAGACGATCTCCTTTCGCTCGATTTCCTTGCCGACCTGTGGCGCGAAGTCGAGGCGCGCTTTCCGCGTGCGCCGCGCGAGCGGTTGCTGCGCGAACTGGTGCGTAGCCAGATCGGGGTGATGGTGAACGACCTGCTGGAAACGACGCGCGCCAATCTCGCCGGTATCGAGAACGTCGAACAGGTGCGCGGCGCGGGCAGGGCACTCGCTGCCTTCTCTCCTGACATGGCGGCGCGCGAACGGCGGCTGAAGCGCTTCATGTATGACCGACTTTATCACCATGCGGACCAGGTTCGCACGGCGGAGCGGGCACAGCAGGTTATCGCGCAACTCTACACCGCATATGACGATGAGCCGTCGCTTATGACCCAGGGCTGGGCCGAACGCCTGCCGACGGATGAACCTGCACGCTCTCGCCACATCGCCGATTTCATCGCCGGGATGACCGACAATTACGCCATCCGCCAGTACGAACGACTGTTCGGTTCGGTGCCCGAAGGCCTGTCCAATGTCTGATCATGCGCGCGTCTTGCTGGTCGGGGCCACCGGGCTGATCGGGCGGACGATCATCGCCCGCTCGCCCGACCTGCAGGGGATTGCGCTGCAAGGCCTTGCCCGGCGCGAGATACCTTTTCCGGCTGGCACGCGTATGGAACTGGTGCTGGCCGAAAGCGAACAGTGGCCGGACATCGTCACTCAGCTAGCCCCGGATGCAGTGATCAGCGCGATTGGCACCACGCACCGCAAGGCGGGTAGCAGCGAAGCGTTTCGCGCGGTCGATCACGATCTGGTGCTGGAACTCGCGCGTGCGGCCAAGGATGCGGGGGTGCGCAATTTCGTGCAGGTGTCCTCGGTAGGCGCCGATCCCTATGCGAAGAACAATTACCTGCGGGTGAAGGGCGATACCGAGAAAGACCTCAAGGCGCTGCACTTCCACCGGCTCGATCTGCTCCGCCCCGGCCTGCTGCGCGGCAAGCGGCACAACGATCTGCGCGTGCTGGAAAAGCTGGGGCAGGTTCTTTCGCCGCTGGCCGATGCGTTCCTACGGGGGGATAACAGCAAGTACCGCTCAATCCGCGCCATCGACCTGGCCGATGCCGCGCTGGCTGGAGCGGTGGCGAAAGCGGGCGGCCAGTTCGTCCACGAACATGATGGACTGATGCGGCTGGCGACCGAGTTCAGGCGCAGTCAAGCCGCAGCCACTATGGAGACGACATGATCTGGGATGCCCTGTTCGCCGCCGCCAATGGCTGGGCGCTGCTGATGTGGCTGGTGCTGATCGCGCTGCCGCGTGGCCCGTTCCTGCAATCGCTGGTATTCTATGGCGGGTCGGGACTGCTCTGTCTCGCCTATGTGGTGCTGATGGTGTTGCTGCTGGGCGGCTTGGTGGACCCGGTTTCCACGGGCGAGGGCGGCTCGGCCTCATTCTATACGATAGCCGGGGTGCGAGCGCTGTTTGGTTCGGACGCGGGGGTGACGATCGGCTGGATTCATTATCTCGCGCTGGACCTGTTCGCCGGACTCTGGATTGCGCGCGATGCGGACCAGAAGCGCTTCTCGCAGCTGGCGCAGGCCCCGGTGCTGCTGCTGACTTTCATTGCTGGGCCCGCCGGGTTGCTGCTGTGGTTCCTGATCCGCGAACGCCGCGCCCGCGCCTTGGCAGGCCCACGCAAGCGGCTAAAGCTGTGATCGACGCGCGGAGGTTCGCACCCGCCACCTTGCGCAACCGCGATCCGATCGGTGCGGTGCTGGCGGACGAGCTGCCGGAGCAAGGCACCTTGCTGGAAGTGGCGGCGGGAACCGGCGAACATGCGGCCTATCTTGCACCGCGCTTTCCGGGCCTTGCGTGGCAACCCACCGATCCGGACGAGGACGCTCTTGCCTCGATCGCTGCATGGCGTGACGCGACAGCGGCAAGCAGGCTGCTCGCGCCGCTAAAGCTTGACGCTGCCTCAGCCGATTGGCCATTCACGTCCGCGGATGCCATGCTCTGCGTCAACATGATCCATATCAGCCCGCCTGGAGCAACCGTCGGCCTGATGGCTGGAGCCGGGCGATTGCTGCCCGTTGGTGGCCCGTTGATTGTTTACGGCCCGTTTCTCGAACCCGAAGTCGTTACGGCCCCCTCCAATCTGGAGTTCGACGCCAGCCTGAAGGCGCGCAATCCGGAATGGGGTTTGCGCAATATGGATTGGGTAGACGCGCTGGCTGCGGCAAATGGCCTACAGCGAACGCGCCGGGTGCAAATGCCGGCCAATAATCTCACGCTTGTTTATCGCAAGTTGTGACAGCAAAAGCGCCCGCCGGATCGCTCCGACGGGCACCCTGCGACCCTGAATTCAGGGTATGCGACTAATCAGATGGCGCGATCGCCAGCTTCACCGACGGATTCAATGTCGCGCCCAAGGCCCTTCACCGTATTGCACGCCGAAAGCGTTACCAGTGTCAGGCCCAGCAGGGCGCAAATCAGCAGCTTCATCCGATAATCCTTGTCTCAATCAAATAGCGCGATCGCCCGCGTCGCCGACGGATTCGATGTCCTGGCCCACGCCCTTCACGGTGTTGCAGGCCGATGCCGACAGGGCAAGAACCCCTGCCGTGAATGCGAAAATGATTTTACGTGCCATGACCGGCTCCTTGTCTTGCTCCGCCGGGGGGATGGCGGGTTGTCGGGAGTAGAACCTTCGGCAAGGGATCAGGTTCCTGTCGCCTGCCGCTGATCGACAAACGGCTTCCGGCTCACGACGCGTTCGCGCCAGGCAATGATGATCCCTGCCAGCACCACCAAAGGCGCGCCGAGCCAGGTTGTCGTCGGTGGCAAGGTGGAAAACACCAGCCATCCCAGTAAGGTGGCCCAGATGATGTTCGAGTAGTCCATCACGATCACGCTGGAGACCTGGCCGTACCGTAGCGCCAGCGTGATGAACACCTGCCCGAAAGTGCCCGACAGGCCGATGCCGAGCAACAGCAGCCATTCGTTCGTCGAATGCGGCTGGAAAACGAAAAATTGTACCGGAAGGCTCACCAGCGAACTGACCACCGCAAACCAGAACACGATCACCATCGGCTTTTCGGTCCGCCCAAGATCGCGAATCTGGATCGATATCAGCGCGATCATGAAGGCCCCGCACAGCGCTACCACAGCGCCGAACAGCGGGATGTGGCCGCCGCCCGGCTGGGCGATCACGACGATCCCGGCAAAGCCCGCCAGCACCGAACCCCAGCGCCACCAGCCCACCGTCTCACGCATTATCACAACCGAGAGGATGACGGCGAAGATCGGCGCGGCGAAGGTCAGCGTGGTTGCTTCGGCCAGTGGCAGCATGATGACGCCGCCGAAGTTGCAGATCATTCCGACAAAGCCATAGAGCGCCCGCATTCCGTGCGCCTTCGGCCTGCGGGTGCCGAGCAGCTTCACCCCTCCCGCCAGCATGGCCCAGACGAGCAGGATCGGGATGGAGATGAACTGTCGCCAGAAAATGATTTCGGCCACATGTACGCCGATTTCCGCCGCCAGCTTGATCTGCACTGCCATCACCGCCAGCCCGGCAATGCCCAGCAGCCGCAGCAGCAGGGCGAGCAGCGGGCGATCGGTGTGTGTCTGTGGTTCGGTCACCTTGCTTGCCTTAGGCGGATGGAAGGCACGATCAACCATTGTCGAACCGCGCGCAGCTTTCCATATCGCCCGCGATGCATTGGCCGCACTTCCTCCTGCTCGCGAGCGACGCAGATCGTTACATGATGGCGGGTGGTGCCTTGCTGGCGCTGTCTGGGCTGGCAGTCTGGGGCGAACGCCGCCGGGCGCGGCGCAAGCATATCGATGCAGTCGGGATCATGCCGTGGCGTGACATTGCTGCATTGAGCAGCTTTGCCGGATTGGCCCTGCTGGCCTTCGGGACGATTGGCTGGCTGAAGGGGTAAACCCCTACAGGCAGGCTTCCAGATAGGCCTGATCGAAGCCGAACTGCCGCGCCTTTTCCAGCGTGTAGGGACGCAGACCGGACGAGCGGTGTTCGCCGATGATCTTGCCGTCTTCGCCCTCGTCGAGGTATTCGAAAGCGAACAATTCCTGCGTCACGATCACATCGCCTTCCATGCCGATCACTTCGGTGACGTTGGTGGTCCGGCGCGAACCGTCGCGGAGGCGCTTCACCTGCACGATCAGATCGACCGATTCGGCGATCTGTCGGCTGATGGCTTCCTTGGGGATCTTGATGTCCCCCATCAGGATCATGTTTTCCATACGGCCGAGACACTCGCGCGGGCTGTTGGCGTGAAGCGTACACATCGAACCATCGTGGCCGGTGTTCATCGCGGCGAGCAGATCGAAACATTCCGCGCCACGAATTTCGCCGAGGATGATCCGGTCAGGCCGCATACGCAGCGCGTTCTTGACGAGATCGCCGATGGTGATTGCGCCCTGGCCTTCGAGGTTGGGCGGGCGCGTTTCCAGCGGCAGCCAGTGCGGCTGTTGCAGGCGAAGTTCGGCGGCGTCTTCGATGGTCAGCACGCGCTCGCCCGGATCGATCATTTTCGACAGTGAGTTGAGCATCGTCGTCTTGCCCGAACCGGTACCGCCGGAAATGACGATGTTCATGCGGCAGGCCCCGGCGATCTTCAGCGCGGTGCACATCTTGTCGCTCATCGAACCCCAGTCGCGCAGGTTGTCCAGCGTGACCGGCTTCTCGGAGAACTTACGAATCGAGATGGCAGTGCCGCGCAGCGAGAGCGGGGGCACGATCACGTTGACGCGGCTGCCGTCCTTGAGGCGGGCGTCGGCCAGCGGAGTGGTCTGGTCGACGCGGCGGCCGACCTGGTTGACGATGCGCTGGGCGATCTGGAACAAGTGGCTTTCATCGCGGAACTTGATCGGCGCGATGGTCAGCTTGCCCTTCTTTTCGATGTAGGTCTGGTCCGGGCCGTTGACCATGATATCGGTGATATCCGGATCGTTGAGCAATTCTTCCAGGGGGCCGAAGCCGAGCAACTCGTCGATCAGCACCTTTTCCAGAGCGAATTGCTCGCGTCGGTTCAGGGTGACTTTCAGCTCTGCCAGCACTTCCATGATGATCGGGCGGAATTCTTCGGAGAGCTCTTCCTTGGACAGCGTGGCCGCCGCTTCAGGATCGACCCGTTCGAGCAGGCGCGGCAGCACCTGTTCCTTGATCTTGTGAACGCTGGCTTCGAACCCTCCGATTTCCTGCGTTTCGTGAACGGCATTGGCGCGATCGGCAAGGCGGCTCAAGGCCTCCGAGTTCTTTCCGCCGCCATGCAGGGGGGCACCTTCGGCGGGCATGGGGGGAAACTGTTCGCCTCCGGGAAGGGATGCATCGGAGGAGGGCGTGACCGGACCACCGCGCATCGGTTTGGCGACCCCGAAGCTCGGGCGTGCGCCACCGCTCATTCCGCCAGTTCCGTTCTTTCTTCCGAAAGCGCTCATCGATTTCCCTCGTATCCTCGTGGCACCGCCCACATTGCAATGCGCCAGTCGCTACATCGCCGGGTTTGGTAAACATTTCGCTAAGGTTGAGCCTCTTGTGCAGCGATGAAGGGCCACAATCCGGACCAAATTTCGCTGTTGTGGCAATGGAATGGATTGCCGGTCGGGATAAGGCGGCGGGCAGACTGGCCAGTTCACGGCGATCTTGTTAGCCGTGCCGGCGAAGGGAGTGGCGATGCGTCCGGTCAAGCAGGCATATTCGGCGGTTGTAAGGGGGGTTGCGCGCAGCGGATTGGTCGACCGTCCATTCGAGGCCGGGAGGACCGCCGATCCGTATGGCTGGCAGCGCTGGAGCGCCTCCCTTCTGGCGATCCACGATGTCGGACGGATGACCGCACTGGACCTGCCGTGGTGGAATGTCACGGCTACCCGCGAAGTGGCTGATTTTCTTGCCGCAACCAAGAATTCGCGGGTTTTCGAATATGGTTCGGGTGCGAGTACGGTGTGGCTGGCTCGCCGCGCCGCTGAAGTGATTTCAGTCGAGCATGATCGCGATTGGCACCGGATAATCGAACCCCTGGTAGCCGGAACAGGCAACGCCACGGTGCTGCCGCGCGATTTGCAGGGTTCCGACTATATCGATGCCATTGCCACAGCGGGGGGCCAGTTCGATCTCGTCGTGATCGACGGGCGGCGGCGGAACGACTGCCTGCAAAGCGCCCTGCCGTTTCTCAAGCCCGGTGGAATCGTGCTATTCGACGATACGAGCCGGAGCCGCTATCGTGTCGCCATAGCCGGCTGCGGCCTGCGCTCGCACCGTCATTTCGGGCGGTCCTATTGCGTGCCCTATCCCGACAGCAGCACCATTCTCTATGGCTGAAGAGGCCGCCCCGCCGGGCCAGAAGCGTCTGCGGCAGGCGATCCGCTGGGCGGGCGGGGTGCTGGTGGCGGCCAGCCTGTTGTTCATCGCTCGGCACCTTTGGCTGCTCAATTGGACCAGCCTTGCGCAACTGGCGTCATGGCGGCTGTTTGCGACTACGATCGCATCTGCCGCCCTGTTTCTCTTAGCGAATTTCCTTCTGGCGCGGGCATGGGTCAGGCTAGCCGATCCCGGCAGACAAGTGGAAGTGGCGCAACTGGTGCCGATCTATGGCCGCAGTGTCTTGCTGAAATACCTGCCCGGTTCTGTGTTCCAGTATCTGGGCCGCCATGCAGAGGCTGCGGACTTGGGCCTGTCCAATACTGCATTGGCACGATCACACGGACTGGAAATCGCATTGCACCTGGTGGCAAGCCTTGCGGTAGCGGCGGCGTGCCTGACGTTTGTGGGCCTGCCGGTTGCTGCGGCAAGCGCAGCGGTCGTCGTAGTGATGGCCTGCGTGGCGATCGCCCGGCCACTGACGACAGCCCTACTGTTCCAGTTGGTGGCCTTCACAGCCTTCGCCACGGCAGCAGCTCTGATCGGCTTGGCTGTCCTGCCTGCCGGGACCAATCCCGCGCAATTCGCGGCGCTTTTCCTGCTGGCCTGGATGATCGGCTTTTTGGTGCCTTTGGCGCCCGGCGGGCTTGGCGTGCGCGAGGCGGCGCTGCTGGCATTGGCAGGGGCGAGCCTTCCGGCGGCCAATGTGCTGGCGGCGCTGCTCGTTTTGCGGCTGGCATCGGTCGCGGGGGACCTAACCTACGGTCTCGGCGCGATGCGCGGCGCGTGGAGGCAGACTGTCTAGAAATGCTGCCAGTAAGGTGGCGCTGGCGGAGCAGCCGCTGGCGCTTCGATCCGATCGCCCCAGAGCAACCGCGCTGCGCCATCGGGCGCTTCCAGCCGGTAGGTTTGCCGCTCAAGCTTCACGGTCTCACCCGCCGGAATGCGCTCGCCATCCAACACGATCGTATTGCCGTGGACAGTAAAGGTGCCGGGGACGAGATTGCGATAGACGATTGCCCGATCCGCCGGAATGTCACGCCCCGCGATCCAGAGTGGCCCCCAGAACGGCACGTAATTCTCGCGCAGGGCGACCGCATCTGCCGGCTGAAGATATTGCACCGCGCTTTCGTCCAGCGCGTTCTCGAGAATGAAATTGTTGGCAATCACCAGCGGTACGGCATTTTGCTCCATCGCAGGTCGCAGCATCAGCCTTCCCTCCCGGTTGTGGACCGAAACCACCAGCGGGGAGAGGAAGGCATTCGCCTTGCCAGCTGTGCCGAGAAAGCCGGGGAAATCGAAATAGCGAACCTCTTCGCCGAAAGTGGCGATCGACCCCGCGTGCAGTTCACGTTGCCTGGAAAGCGCGCTCGGCTCTTCGCTCAAGACCGTCATGCCTGTGCCTGCCAGCAGGACCAGCGCGATAATTGCTGCCGAAATCCTGCTCAGGGCCAGCGCCATGACCGGACCACAGGCCGCCAGCACCGGTGCCAGCATGAACACAAAGTAGTAGGGCGCCGTGTTGATATAGACGAGAGGCGTAAGGATAATGGCGAAAAGGCCGGCCAGGGCGACCTTCTCCGGCAGCGGACGCGTGGTCCTCGTCAGTACCAAGGGGAAGGCCAGCAGAAGCAATGTGACCAGAGGATTGGTCAGAGCGCCCCTCAGCATCCGGCTCCAGTTCGGATTGTCGAACAGGACGAACACCGCCTCGGCAGCTTGTTCCGCAGACAGCGTATCTTCGGAGCCGCCGAAGGCTGCGGTCCATTGCGTAAAGAGCAGGAACAGGGCTGCGAACCAGATCGCCGCGACAGCACCAAGCACGGTAAGCCGCATCGGATATCGAGTGCCGAAACCGTGCTCGGCCCAGCGTAAGTAAGCGACACCTGCAACCGCAGGAGCGTATAGCACGGCCTTCATCGAGATAAACGGCAGCAACGCGATCAGCAGGCCCGCGCCGGCGATTGCCCGCACGTTCAGGTCAGAACGCAGCAGCAACCAGATCAGTCCCATCAGCGCCGCCGCCAGGGGCGGATCGTAGCGGAACGAGGTTCCGTACTGGAAAACATAGCCGAAGGAGAGATAGGCGAGGCCGCAGAGCAGCGCGGGCAATCGGTCGGTGAAACGAGATGCTACTCCCACGATTGCCGTCACGGCCACCAACTCGCAAGCGAACATGGCAAGCCTTATGGCAATGATGTGATCGATCGGCCCGCCGGTCAGCGCGGTGGCCCAGCCATAGGCGAAAGCGTGGAACCGTTGGAGAACCTGCGCCAGCTGGCCCGATTGAAGTTGCACTATGTGGTTGTAATGGCCGAATTCATCCCAGTTGATCGAGCGGGTGAATATCTGCGCGAACTGTAGCGCGGCCACGCCGAAAATCGCCAGCAGCACCCATGTTTCGGGGCTGATGTTTCCCAGCTTCCGCGATGCAGGATCGGAAATTGCAGGATTGGCGACAGTCATGCAGCCTTGCGGGCGCGAGCGGTGCTGCGTTCCGCTTTGGTGGCAGCGCTCAACCGGGCTACCGCGTCCTCCAGCGCACGGGTGCGGGCGATATTCTCTTCGATCAGCTTGCGATTGGCGGCGACCAGATCGGCAACCATTCCCATGATCGCCACCAGTGTGCCAAGCACGAGCAGTGCCCCTCCGATCACGAGCGACTGGACATGCCCGTTCCCGTCATCCTGCGCCCAGAACCACAGGAAACGCAGGATCGGCAGCAGGCCGACAAACGCGATCAGGCTGCCGGTGCCGACAAAGGCGCGCAGCGGCTTATGCGCGGTGAAGGCGCGGACCATCGTGATGCCGGTCTGCGTGATGAAGCGCGGGATTGACTTGAACAAGCGGCTGGGGCGCACCGCGGCGTGGGTGCGCACTGGCACGGTGACGATCGCCATGCGCTTGCGCCCGGCCTGGATAAGCATGTCGGTGGTGTAGCTAAATTCGGTGGTGATGTTGATCTTATGGGCCGCTTCCCGACTGATGGCGCGGAAGCCGCTCACCGCGTCCGACACTTGTGTGCCCGCGAGTGATTGCACCACGCCGGACCCGATTCGCTGCATCAGCCGTTTGGGAGCGGAGAAGTGAGCATTGTCCGCCACTCCTCGATCCCCGATCACGATATCTGCGCGGCCTGCCACGATCGGGGCAACCAGCGCGGCAATGTCGGCGCCTTCGTATTGCCCGTCGCCATCGGTGTTGACGACGATATCCGCGCCTTCGGCCAGCGCCCGGTCGATCCCGCTGCGGAAGGCGGCGGCGAGACCTCGGTTGCGGCGGTGGCGAACAATGTGGTGCACGCCCCATTGGCGGGCGACCTGCGCAGTGCCATCGGAGCTACCATCGTCGATGACGAGGTATTCCACCACGTCCACGCCCTCCACCCGGCGCGGGAGCGCGGCCAGCGTAGCGGGCAGGCTCCCGGCTTCATTGAGGCAGGGGATCTGGATAATCAGCTTGGTCATGCATGCCCCCGGAAGCCCTGCGCTGAGGGCGGTCAGAAGGCTTTGTTAAGCATGACTGTTTAACGCCGGGTAAAGTTCGCCGCGCTCGAATGCCTTGCCTCGTTCCCGCACCGTGCCTACCGCGCGGGTGTGACGGGGACAGCGAACAACCAGCAATCGGACCGGGCAGGGCTGCTCTTCGCTCTCGCCGGCTTCTGCACGCTGTCCATCGGTGATGCGATTATCAAGGGCATGGCGGGCGATTGGCCGGTCACAGCGATGGCAGTGACGCGCTATGCGGTGGGAACGTTGCTGCTGATGATATTGGTGGTCCGGCACGATGGAGTGGCCGCGCTTGCCTTGCCGAAGGATGGCCTGCAATGGCTGCGCGGGGTGGCCATCAGTCTCTCGGCGATCGGCATGTTTCTGGCAGTGTGGATCATGCCGCTGGCCGAAGCGACCACCATCGCCTTCACCCAACCGGTCATCACCGCGATCCTCGCTGCAATCTTCCTTGGCGAGCGCGCGCGCGCGAGCACTTGGATCGCCAGCGCGGCAGCATTTGTCGGCGTGTTCATCGTCCTGCGGCCCAATTTCGACAGCGCCGGCTGGGGTGTGCTGTTCCCCTTGCTGGGAGCGAGCGGCATGGCGACGGTGCTGATCCTCAACCGCAAGGTGCACGGCCGCGCCAGCGTGCTTGCCATGCAGTACTACATGAGCGTTACGGCGCTGATCTTCCTCTGCGGCGCGGTAGTGGTGGGGCACCTTTCCGGCATCGAGGGCTTCGCCATGCACTGGCCGCACTGGTCAGTGGTGGCGCGCTGCGCTTTCATCGGCCTCTCGGCCACGCTGGCGCAATGGCTGATCTACATGGGCACCGCCAAGGCTGGCGCGGGTACCGTTGCCCCGATGACCTACGGCCAGTTGCTGATGGCGGCGAGCCTGGGGATCGTGTTCTTCGGCAACTGGCCCGACGGTTGGGCGCTGCTGGGCGCGGCGATCATCATCGGGGCAGGGCTGTACCTGTGGTACATGGGTCGCCGCCGCGACCTGGCTAATCGGGCTTCCGCAGCCAAGCGGTGAGCGTGCGGTCGTGCATTTCGACCGAGATGCTTTCCTCGTAATCGGCGGCCAAAGCAGCTTCGACCAGCGCGGTCGCTTCTTGATTCTGATAAGTCATCGGGCTGCTGGCGGTGACAATTGCGCCCGGCCGGGTGGCGAGGACACGGACGACTTCCACCGTCTGGTCGATCCCCAGCGCGGGAGTTTCCAGCGCGTTGTTGAGGTGGTCGGGATAGACGAACCGCGTCGGCACGCAGCTCTCAGTCATGCGGTAGAGCGCAGTCGGGCCGTCCCACAGCCACAGGCAATCGCTGTCGGATCCGACATGCGGGGCAATCGTGGCGGCAAGTTGCTCCGCCGCCGCGCGCTCGTCCAGCGAATGCTGGTAGCGTGCGGGGAGCGCGAGCAGGGCGAGAAATCCCGTTGCCAGCACCAGTCCCGGAATCCCGCGCATAGGCGTGCGGTGATCAAGCAAGGGGAGTGCCACCAGCACCGCCGGGGCGGAAAGCGCGGCATAGTAATAGAGATAGACCGTGCCCGGCAGCAGCACACTCGCCAGCGTTGAGAGCGCCCAGCCAAT
Source organism: Erythrobacter sp. (assembly GCA_019739335.1). Taxonomy (NCBI): domain Bacteria; kingdom Pseudomonadati; phylum Pseudomonadota; class Alphaproteobacteria; order Sphingomonadales; family Erythrobacteraceae; genus Erythrobacter; species Erythrobacter sp. Next base: position 19,037 of record CP073261.1, on the reverse strand, counting down.
GTAGAACAGCCATGCCGCAAAGGGTTCTGGCCGCCGCATCCGGTAGGCGGCGTAGATCCCGCCGAGCACCAGCGTTGCCAGCGGCGAAACGCCCAGCCAATGATCGGGCGCCCAGCGCCCTTGCGGGGCAGGCAGGCGATCGAAGAAGGAGAGGAAGTTGGCGAACAGGAAGGCGTCGAACTCGCCGATAGCAGCGTAGAACAGCGCCACCAGCGCGGTCGGCAACAGGCCCAGCGCCGCGAACCCGGCGGCGAGGCTGGCGAGCCGGGGCAGGGCTGTGCCCCGCTTGTGCAGCACCCACAGCGCATAGAGCCCAAAGAAGGCGCATTGCGGCAACACCGTGTATTTGATCTGTAGCGCCAGCCCACCCAGCAGCATGGCCCACAGCGCGTGGGTGGCGAAGCGCGGGTGATCGGCGTCAACCAGCAGCGCCACCATGCCCAGCATCAGCGGCAGGAAGAACGCCTCGCTCTGCCCCGAATAGCTGGCATAGGCGCACAGCAGCATCGTCTGCATCGCAGCAGCAACGGCGGCGGAAATGCGCCCTACCAGCCTGCGCGCGAGGAAGTAGGTAAGGAAGGCACCCGTCAGCGCGAACAGCGAGGCGACGATCTGGTAGGCCAGCGGCCCCGGCCCCAGCAGCGCATGTGCCACGGCAAAAATCGCGAACAGGCCGAACGGTTTGCGGTCCCACCAGTCGACGAAGGGCAGTTCGCCATGGCCCATCCGCCAACCGATGAAACTGTAGAGCTGCTCATCGAAATCGGCCACAGGGTCGCCAAACCAGATGCCGCGCGTCGCCAGCACCAGCAGCGCCACCAGGGCAAGCGGTAGCGTATCACCACGCAGCGATGCGGGCAACGTTCGCAGGCTTGGCGAGGTGGCGATTGCTGTCATTCCTGGCTGATTCCAAAGCGTCCTCACCGCCTTGCCGCAATCGTGGTTAAGAAAGGTTTAGGATCGTGAGTCTCCGGGCGCGCGATGCAGTCCTGACAGGACGAAAGCTTTGCGCTACCGCTGCCCACGAACCAGTTTGCAACGGAGCATTTGTGACAACCACGATCGGCGAAATCGACACGATCCTCGACCAGCTCGAAGCAATTTCCGATGCTTCGCGCGCCAACCTTGTCGCCGCTTTGCGCAATTATGCCGAGACGCGCGTCGCTCCCGGAGCGGGCGAGCGGGAGCGCGGTGCTTTCGCCTACCCCGAATTGACCCTGCGCTATACGGACGACGAGCGAGAAGAACATCCCGGCCGCGCTTACGCGCGGCTCAACCAGGCGGGCATCTATCGCAGTTCGATTGCCGATCCGGCGCTGTTCCGTCCATACCTGAAGGAGCAATTGCAGCACCTCGTGCGTGATTACCCGGTGGAGCTGGAAGTCGGCCGCTCGCGCGACGAGATCCCCTATCAGTACGTGCTCGATGCCGGGGAACTCGAACTCAAGGGACTGCGCAGCGCAGAATTGACCCGCCATTTTCCCGCTTCGGACCTGGTCAAGATTGGCGATGAGGTGGTGGACGGGACCTGGCGCGGCGATGGTTCGGGCACCCGCCCGCTTTCCTTGTTCGATGCTCTGCGCACCGATTTCAGCCTCGCCCGGTTGCGGCATTACACCGGCACTCCGGCGGGGCATTTCCAGCGCTATGTACTGTTCACCAACTACATCCGCTATGTAGAGGAATTTATTGATTTTTCACTGGCGCAGCTGGCTGATCCCGATAGCGGGTATACCAGTTTTTCGGCACCCGGCGCGGTGATCGAGCGGGACGATCTGGATGGGGCGCGGGCGCAAGTGACGGACGGCACCTGGCGCAAGCACCAGATGCCCGCCTATCACCTGGTTGGCCCCGACAATTCCGGGATCACGCTGGTGAACATCGGCGTAGGCCCCTCCAATGCCAAGACGATCTGCGATCACATCGCCGTGCTGCGCCCCGAAGTGTGGCTGATGATCGGCCATTGCGGGGGCCTCCGCCCCAGCCAGACCATCGGCGACTATGTGCTCGCCCATGCCTACCTGCGCGACGACAACGTGCTCGACAACGAGATCCCGACCGAAATCCCGATCCCGCCGATTGCCGAAGTTCAGACCGCGATGTTCAAGGCGGCGCTGACGATTACCGGCGATAGCGAGGACCAGTTGAAGCGCCGCCTGCGCACCGGCACGGTGGTGACTACCGACGATCGCAACTGGGAACTGCACTACACCCGCTCGGCGTTGCGCTTCAACCAGAGCCGGGCTGTGGCCATCGACATGGAATCGGCCACGGTGGCGGCGCAAGGCTACCGTTTCCGCGTTCCCTACGGCACTCTGCTGTGCGTTTCAGACAAGCCGCTGCACGGCGAAATCAAGCTGCCGGGGCAGGCCAATGCCTTCTACGAACGCTCGATCAGCCAGCATCTGCGGATCGGCATCGAAACGCTGGCGCTGCTGAGCAAGGAAGGCGACAGCTTCCACAGCCGCAAGCTGCGCAGCTTCGATGAGCCGCCGCTGCGCTGAGTTCGGTTGAACCGAAACGCGAAAGTTTACACAAAGTAGACACCAAAAGCCGTGTTTTTCGGCCTGGTGCATCTGGCAGGAGGAGCGACGGGGAGAAAGAGCCTTGTCCCTCCGGTCACAGAGGGGCGCCGCGACTGTAAAGCGGGAGAGTGGGTGTAGGAAAGGGACAATTACTGACGGTGCGCGACCACTTCGTGCGTCGCGCATACGTCAGCCGGAGGAGGGTGCAGGTTCCCTAATCCGCAGCCGCGAGGTTCCGCACCCGACCGCAGACCGGGACGCTGACAGTGCCCGTGGCCACGTAGGCCTCAAGCGCGTCGATATCGAACCCGACATTGGCCACCTGCGGCACAGCGGCGAACTGCGCAAAGCCATCCCCGCCGCCGACCAGGAAGCTATTGGTAACAACGCGATAGATGTGGTCGGGATCTAGCGGCTGGCCGTTGATTGTTACCGAAGTGATGCGCTGCAAGGCGGGCTTCGACGGGTCGGCAGTATAGTGCGATCCGGCGGAGGGGATCAGCACGGAATCACATATTGTTGTAGTGCCGTTCTCCTCGCAGAACTGCTGTTCCAGCACGTTGCGGAATTCCGCGCCGGTCATTTCCAGCACGATCGTGCCGTTGCCGAAGGGGGCCATCGCGGACAATTCGCCGAAGGTTAGCACGCCGTCATTCGCCCCGTCGAGATTGGTCCGCACCCCGCCCGAATTGACCAGCGCAAGATCGGCCCCGACGCCTGGTGCCGAATTTGCTGCATGGAGATAGGCGTCGGCGACGAACCCCTGAGCGGGGCGGTCCCCGCAATCCTCGCCCTGTTCGCCATTAGCGGGAGCAATCGGGCCGACCGCACGGCTCGCCACCGGTCCGGAAGCTTCGGCATAGGTCGCGACCAGCGCCGCCAGTGCCGGATCGCTACCAGCATTGCCATCGACCGGTACATTGCGTCCGGTGACAGACACTACAGTGTCCGTCGCGGGATCGATGGTCAGCGCGATATCGGTGACGAACCCGCCGAAGCGTCCACCCGATGTCAGTAGCACTTCGCTCCCTGCCGTGGTGGGCACGGTACAAACGTAGGCCTGGTGCGTATGTCCCGAAACAACCAGAGAAATCTCCGGATTCAGCGCCTCAGCAATCGCCACGATCGGCCCGGACAGGCCCGGGCAGCCGGTGAGGTTGTAATACGGATCGACATCTGCGCCTTCGTGGACCAGCACTACCACTGTATCCACCCCTTGCGCGCGCAGTTCGGCGGCATGGCGGTTGGCGGTTTCTGCCTCATCAAGGAAACGCAGTCCCTCGGTCGCCTGTGCCGAAACGAGGTTGGCTGTGCCTTCCAGCGTCATCCCGATAAAGCCGATCCGCGCCCCGCCGATCTCGCGGATTTCGGTCGCCGGGAGGAAAGTTTCGCCCGCTGAATCGACCACATTGGCCGCCAGATAGGCGAATTCGGCTCCCACGAAAGGTTCAACCGCGCAAGGGGCGCGCAAGGTGAACACATCGCAACCGCCATCCTGCATCCGCCGCAACTCGTCCGTGCCGCGATCGAACTCGTGATTGCCGACCGATGCGATGTCGAGCCCCATTGTGGACAGGGCCTTGATCGTCGGCTCGTCCAGAAACAGCGAAGAGATCAGGGGACTGGCCCCGATCAGATCGCCGGCTGCCACCGTGACCGAATTCCCGCTCCGAAGAGCTGCAAGCGTTGCCGCCAGTTGCGCCGCGCCGCCCAGCCTGACGCGGCGTTCCACGCCGTCCTGCATGAACCAGGTCTCGCTTTGCGGGGTCTCCAGGTTGCCGTGGAAATCGTTGATTGCCAGAATTTGCACGGTGACCGGCGCAGAAGACTGGTCCGGCACGCTGGTGCAGGCGGCCAGCGCGATGGTGGAGAGCAGGGCGGCGGCGAGCTTGGTGTTCATGGTGCAACCTTTTGCGCAATCTGGTGACAAAAGAAAGGCGGCGGCGCTCTTCCGAACGCCGCCGCCCTGTATATTGAATCAACCCTGAGGATCAGAATTCGTAACGTGCGCCGATCTGGATCTTCCAGATGGAAGCCGAGAGGCCGATCTGGTTCTGGTCGTTCGGGTTGAAGTTGGTGATCCGGTAACGGCCTTCCGAGTCGATGCTGGTGTCCACCAGTTCCACTGTCTGCTGGAACCCGCCCCGGCGGCGGAACACATTCGCGCCATCATCAACGAAGTTCAGGAAGTTGTCGAAATCGAAGAACAGTTCCACCCGGTCATCCACGAGTCCGGTCACCGAACCGAGGAAGGGGAGTTCCTGGCTGAAGCGCAGATCGAGATCGTAATACCAGTCGTTGCGGCAGGTGTTGCGTTCGATCGAGGTTCCCGGCGTGTAGCCGCAGCCGCTGGCATCGACATAGGCAATCAGTGCCTGCACCGCTGCCGGATCGGAATTCGGCGCCAGGTTCGGATCGTCCACGCCGGTGGGCACATAGATCAGCGCGTTGTCGTTGCCGGACGAGCTGTCGTTGAACACGCCGCCGTTGTTGAAGGTCAGGCTGTAGGGCCGTCCCGAACGGGCCGAGAAGAAGATCCCGAGGCTGGTAGCGAAATCTTCGATGAACTCCTCGCGCAACGAAATGGCCGCCGTGATATTGTGGCGGGTCTCGAAGTTGGAGGTCGAGACCGCCGGGTTCTGCCGGTCGAACGCCGCCGTCACGTCATAGGACGAGGTAGCGGTGGACGAACCGTTGTTGCGGTTGTTGCTGGCATCGGTCCAGGCATAGCCGAAGGTCATGCGGGTAGTGCCACCCTGTGTGAAGATCCCGCCGTCGAACGTCTTGGACAGGATCGCCGAAGCCGTGTGGCTTTCGTAGCTCGGCCCGTTGGTCAGCTGGATTTCATCGTCACGCCCGATGCCGTTGAAGCAGGCAGCGGATACGTTGCGCCACACCGGCGGGGTGCCGCCGGAATAGTCGAGCGTCGCTTCGCAACCCGCAGCGTCAGGATCGGTCGGATCGATCGCGGCGTAGATCGGGCGACCGTCCACCGTGTAGCCGTTGATCCCGCGGTTGACACGCGGAGCCTGTGCCAGATCGACGAAGTTCAGCGTGTCGACATAGCGGCTGTAGATGTAGTCGAGGTTCAGGCGCCAGTCGCTGAAGAAACCGCCCTGGGTGCCCAGATCGGTGGCAAGGCCAAGGTTGGCACGCCACACGCTCGGCAGTGCGAATTCCGGATCGGTCGACTGGGTATCGGCGAGGCCGCGTGCGGCCTGATCCGAACCAACGTCGATCACGCATTGCGGGAAGCCGGTAAAGCTGCCGTTCTGCACCACGTCCACCGGGTTTCCATCGTTCGGCGTGTTGCAGCCGAAGCTGAGTCCGCCAAGGCCGGTGGAGAAGCCGTTGTTTGAAAAGGCGTTAGAGAAATAGACGACCGGGTCGCCGCCAGCGAAGCGACCGATCCCGCCGGTAACGCTTGTATTGGCGAAGAAGCCGTCATTCTCGAGTTCATAGGTCGCCGAAACGCGCGGCAGCCACAGAGGATCAAGATCGCTGAAAGAGAACGCATTGGAGAAGCGGTAGCGATCGATGAATTCCGGGTTTTCGCGCGGAGCATCGCCATCATACCACTGCACGCGCACGCCAAGGTTGAGGTTCAGTTGCGGGGTCGCCTGGATTTCATCCTGGAAATACAACGAGTAGATACGGCGGTTGAAAGTGGCCGCAGCTTCGTTGATGTCTCCGGTCGGGGTGGCGTTGATATCCGCACCGTAGCCCTCGCCGTCAAAAATTTCTTCTGCGTTCGGGAAGGTTTCGGAACCATCGATCAGAAGACCCTGTTCGAAGTCATCCAGATTGGCGAAATAGAGCGAACCCGTCGCATTGACCGCGAACAGATTGTACACTTCGAGATCATTGACCTCGGCGCCGAACTTGAGCTGGTGCGCCCCGGCATCGACGTTCACCTGAAACCGCGCCTGATCGATATTCGTTTCGAGTGCGTTGGCAGAACGGAAGATGCCCGGTCCGGTAGACAGAACCCCGTAATTGAAGATCGGATCGCCTTCGTCATCGAACGCGAGATTTCCATTTTCATCGAGCGCCTGCACCTGGGTGCCCACGTTCAGGCGCACGAGCGGATTGTCCGACTGCGCTTCACCGCCGCCGACCGGCCCCTGCACGTCCGACACATCAGCGCGGCTGAGGCGAATCTCGGTCGAGATCGTATCGGTCCAGTCAGAATAGAGGCGGACCGAATAGTAATCGGACACCGTGCCTTCGTCTTCGAACGAGTTCAGGCCGGTCAGATTGTTGCCGCCGAAATCGGATTCGACATTGGTTTCCTCGAGCCGCTGGTACGTGGCTTCAAGCCGCTGGCCATCGGTGATGTAGGCATCGAGACGGCCGAAATAGCGGACCGAGCTTTCGCCCAGCGAACGCGGGTAGCCGCCGACATCCTGACCATAGACGTCCTGTGCGATCTGGGCGAAGCGATCGAACTGGGCCTGGGTGACGAAATTGGCTTCGTTGGGGAAATTCCCACCTTGCGGGCCGAAATCGTTGGCGTCGCCCAGATCGGTCTCCTCATAACCGGCGAAGAAGAACAGGCGATCAGGGATGATCGGGCCGCCCAGCGTGGCACCCCAGCGCTTTTCCTGGAAGGGATCGACGGCGAAGTCATCGCCATCGATCGAGTCGCCACGCATCCCGGAATCGCGATAGTTGAAGAAGGCACTGCCGTGGAATTCGTTGGTGCCCGACTTGGTCACGACGTTCACGAGACAGCCGGAGAAGTCCGAGTATTCAACGTCGAACGGAGCGAATTCGACCGAGGTTTCGCGGATCGTATCGAACGGCAGCGGCAGAGCGTTGCGCGCGGCGAATGGGGTGCCGTTGAGGCCGAATACGTCGGCCTGTACGGTGCCGTCCACGGTGAAGGTGTTGCCGCGATCGTTGCCGCCGAGGCAGGAGATGCGATCGACTTCGTTGTCACGATCGAGGCTGACGCGCGGGTCGATGCGGATGATGTCGCGCACGTCGCGGCTGATCGAGGGGAAGTTCTCCAGCGTCTGCTGGTCGAAGGCGATGCCGGGGCCGACTGCGAGCTGCTGCACGTTAACGCGCGCGCCCGAAACAATGATCACGTTCTCGCTGGCAGCCGCGGTCAGCGCGAAGGTGTAATCGGTGTTGCCCGAAATGTTGATGTACTGGTCTTCGATCGACTGGCCTTCGAAGCCATTCGCCGTGACAGTGACAGTGTAGGGTCCGCCCGAAACCAGCGAGCCGAAGCGGAAGGTGCCGTCCGCTCCGGTGTCCTGCGTGCGCACGTTGGCGGTGCGGGTGTCGGTGACGGTCACGGTCGCGCCGGGCAGGACGTTGCCATCGGCATCGGTGACGGTGCCCTGTACGCCCGAAGTGATCTGCTGCGCCACGGCGGTTTGCGGAGCAATGACTGCACTGGCGGCGATGCTCGCAACGCTGGCGGCGAGAAGATACCTGAGTTTCATGTCTGGAGAATTCCCTGAATTTGGAGACCGTGAATGCCTGAGTCGGCGCTCGCCAGCCGGATAGCTGCCATTGGCGACAGTTTTCTTTCAGGCAAATGACAGTGCAACACATTGCGGTCACAATTCGGTCATTTCCTGTGGGTGGAAAGCGGTTTCAACTGCGACTGTTGCTGCGCTGCAACATAAATGGCAGATTAACGACCCCATGATGCGTCCGGCGGAACCGGAACGCTCCGATTGAATTCAGGCCAACCCGATTTCGCGCAGCCGCTGCTGAAGAAATTCATGCGCAGTGATCGGCGGGGCAGGCTGCTCGCCTTCCGCCACGCAGCTCGCTAGCGGCTCGATCAGGAAATCGGGCCGGAAGTGCAGGAAGAACGGCATCGAATAGCGCGCACGCCGCGCCGCTTCGCCCCCCGGATTGACCACGCGGTGAGTGGTCGACCGCAGCCGCCCACAGGTCAGCCGGTCGAGCATATCGCCGACGTTCACAGCCAGCGCGCCCGGCGGCGGGGAGACGGGCACCCATTCGCCCTGCTTGTTGAGCAGTTCCAGGCCAGCTTCTTCTGCACCGAGAAGCAGGGTGATGGTGTTGATATCGCCATGCGCCGCCGCGCGGATCGCGCCTTCGGGGACATGATCGCCGAGCGGCGGATAATGCAGCAGGCGCATCACCGAATTGCCGTCTGCGACAGTGGGGGTGAAGTAGTGCTCCTCCAGCCCGAGGTGGAGGGCGATGGCGCGCAGGATTGTGTCACCCGCCTTGTCGAACTCGGCGTAGAGCTGCTCGAACGTCTCCCTGAATCCGGGCACTTCGGTGGGCCAGACATTGGGGGCCATGAAGCCCGCCAGCGGATGCCCTTCCGGCAGGCTGCGGCCGACGTGCCAGAATTCCTTGAGATCGTGGACCTTGGCGTCCTTGGCAATTTCCTTGCCGAACGGGGTGTAGCCGCGCGCGCCGCCGCCGCCGGGGATGTGATAGGCCTGCTTGGCATCCTCCGGCAGCGCGAAGAAGGCTTTGGCCATGGCTTCCGCCCGGTCGATCAGGTCCTGCGGGATGCCGTGATCGCGGACCACGGCAAAGCCGAATTCGGCAAAACTGCGACCCAGTTCGTCGGAAATTTCGGCGAGCGGACGGGCGAGCGAGATCGAGGCGATATTGGACATGGGAGAGTTCTTTACAGCGGCAGGAGCAGACCCGCCAGAGCCGCGCTCATCAGGTTGGCCAGCGAACCCGCCGCCAGCGCCTTCAGTCCGAGCTTGGCGATCACCGGGCGCTGGTTCGGGGCGAGGCCACCGGTCACGGCCATCTGGATCGCGATCGAACTGAAATTGGCGAAGCCGCACAGCGCGAAGGTGACGATGGCCTGCGCTCGTGGGCTCAGCGCGCCATCCTCCAGCGCGCCCAGGTCGATGAAGGCGACGAATTCGTTGAGGACGATCTTGGTGCCGAACAGGCCACCCGCCACGCCCGCTTCGGCCCAGGGCACGCCGATCAGGAACATGATCGGGGCGAAGACCCAGCCGAGGATCTGCTGGAACGACAGCTCCGGCATTCCGAACCAGCTGCCAACCCCTCCCAGCAGGCCGTTGGCAAGCGCGATCAGGGCAACGAAGGTCAACACCATTGCGCCCACGGCCACCGCCAGCTTGAGCCCGGTCTGCGCACCCTGCGCCGCTGCCTCGATAATGTTCGCCGCGCGTCCGCTTTCATCGAAATGCGCGGCCACTTCCACCTCGTGCGGGACTTCGCCGCCTTCGGTGATCGCGGCTGGCCCCTCGGCGCTGATCCTGCCCTTGGGCAGCACGATCTTGCCTTCCGCTTCGGCTGCGGGTTCTTCGGTATCGGGCATGATGATCTTGGCCATCAGGATGCCGCCCGGCGCGGACATGAACGTGGCGGCGAGCAGGATCGGCAGGTAGTCCGGCCCCAGCAGCCCCGCATAGGCGGCCAGGATGGTTCCGGCCACGCCTGCCATGCCCACCGTCATCAGCGTGAACAGCCGCGAGGGCGAAAGAGCGGCCAGATAGGGGCGCACCACCAGCGGACTTTCCGACTGGCCGACGAAGATGTTCGCCGCCGCGCCGAGCGATTCGACTTTGGAGATACCGGTGATCCAGCCGATCGCACCGCCGAGCCAGCGCACCAGCTTCTGCATCACACCCAGATGATAGAGAATCGACACCAGCGAAGCGAAGAACACGATCACCGGCAAGGCGCCGAGCGCGAAGGTGTTGGCAAGCGGGTTGTCCGCGCTCGCGCCGAACAGGAATTGCGTGCCTTCGTTGGCGTAGGACAATAGCGCCGCCACTCCGTCCGCCATCGTGCGGATCACGCTCGCGCCGCCATCGGTCCGCAGCACCAGCACGGCGATGCCTGCCTGCAAGGCAAATGCCGCTGCCACAATACGCAACTTGATGTGGCGCTTGCCGTTCGAGAGGAGGAAGGCGAGCAGCAGGATCACCGCGATCCCGGCAAGCGATATCAATTGGGGAGGCACGGCTACTCCTGTCGTCGCAATTCTCCCGCCTTTCGCGCAAAGCGGTGCGACTGACAAATGAATCCCGTGCGTTTCCCCCAGCCGCCTCTTGCCAAGCGCCCCGTGCGCGCCATAGCCAGCATGGATGACCGATACCCCACCAGCTTCTGGACCAGCCGCCGCCGGAATGCCAATCGCCCGATCAATGTTCGTCCTCACCCTGCTTTATGGCGGGATGACCGTGCTGGCCGGCGTTCTCGCCTACAAGCAGGTGCAACTGTGGCCGACGGACCTGGCGGTGGAATCGGGCATTTTTGCTTTCCTTCTGCTGGTGGTGATTTCCAGCACCGTGGCCCAGTTGCACGGCAAGGAAGCGGCAAAGCGGCTGGTGTGGTGGGGCTTCCTGCCGCTGGCATTCTCTATCGTGTTGATGACGCTGGTGCTGGCGCTGCCGCCTTCGTCCGATATGCTGGCGGGCAGGCCCGGAGCGAACGAGGCCTTCACGATGGTCCACGGCCAGTACTGGCGGGTCGTGGCTTCCGGACCCGTCGCCTACCTCGTGTCGCTGCTGCTCAACATCTGGATCTTCAACCGGTTGCGCGGCGAAGGGACCGGGACGGGCACCGTTGGGCTGATGGTGCGCGGAGCGATAGCCTCGGCGCTCAGCCAGGCTATCGACTCGGTGATCTTCGTCACGCTCGCCTTCTACGGCGAATTCGACATCACCGGGCTGCTGATCGGGCAGGTAATCGCCAAGGTGGCGCTGAGCATCGTGCTGGTGCCGTTCCTGATCGCGATTGCCGTGGCGGTGGCGCGCAAGCTCGATGGCACGCCCGTGCAGGCCAGTGCCGCGTGAGTGACTGGTCCGCGCTTGTCGAAGCAGCGAAGGCCGCGCGAAGCCGTGCCTATGCGCCCTATTCCGATTTCCTCGTCGGCTGCGCGATCGAGAGTCGCGATGGGCAGGTGGCACTGGGTGCGAACTTGGAGAACGCCTGCTACCGGCTAGGGGTCTGTGCCGAGCAATCGGCACTGGCGGCGGCGCAGCAGGCCTTCGGGCTGGAAAACGTTGCGCGGCTGGCGATTGTCGGCGGACCGCGTGAGGGCGCGGATAAGGGCGAGCCGGTGACGCCATGCGGCGGGTGCCGGCAGGCGATCATGGAAGCGGCGAACCGGGCTGGAACCGATCTGGCAATCGTCTGCTGTGACGCGAGCGGGACCGAGCGGCTCGAAACCAGCATCGCGGCGCTGCTGCCCGCGGCTTTCGACCTCGATCCACGCTGAAACCCCGCCGAAGAACCGTATTTTCGCGCGCGTTTTTTGCAGGCATGTTTCAGCGTCTGATGTGATAGAGGTTGCGTGCGCAGAGTCTCTGCCACCACAAGAGATAAACGAAGAGAGGGGTTTGGATTCATGAAGAAGCATTTGCAGTACCTTACCGCCGTTGCCGGTGCCTGCCTGCTCGCAGCCTGCGGCGGGTCCGACGCGCCGCCGCCTGCTGCTGACGATGCTGCGGCCACTCCCGCCGCGACGACTGCGGCGGCTCCCGCTGCAGATGCTCCGGCCCCCACGCCCGAGTCCACCGACACGATCGACGGCACGACGCTGGCAAGCTTCACGGCTGATGTCGCGCACGGCGAAGAAGTCTTTGCCCAGTGCATGACCTGCCACGTGCTCGAAGCTGGCGTGAACCGCGTCGGCCCCTCGCTGGCCGGGATTATCGGCCGCGCTGCCGGGACGGTGGAAGGCTACAATTACACCCCGGCCAATGCCAACAGCGGCATCACCTGGACCCCGGAAAAGATGTTCCAGTATCTGGAAAATCCGCAGCGCGTCGTGCCCGGCACCAAGATGGCCTTCGCTGGTCTGCCCGCCGGTCAGGATCGCGCCGACGTGATCGCTTACATTCAGGCGAACGGCGGCAGCCAGTAAGGCTTTCGCTTCAAGGCCAACAAAAAGGGGCGCGAACCGCAAGGTCCGCGCCCCTTTTTTGTGCCTTGATGCAAGATCAGGCGGCGATCTGCCCGCGTGCCAGTTCGCACTGCGACCAGATATCGCTCAGAGCCCGAATCAGGCGGTCGATATCGCCGTCGCTATGGACGGGGGAGGGAGTCAGCCGCAGCCGTTCGGTCCCGACCGGAACGGTGGGATAGTTGATCGGCTGCACATAGATGCCGTGGTTGTCCATCAACCAGTCGCTGATCATCTTGCACTTGCGCGCATCGCCCACCATCACCGGGATGATATGGCTGGGGTTGGGCAGGTGCGGAATCCCCAACATGTCGAGCTTGCGGCGCACAGTGGCCACCCGGTCCTGATGCATTTCCCGTTCGTGCGTGCTGTCCTTCAGGTGGCGGATGCTCGCTGCCGCGCCCGCTGCCACGGCAGGGGGCAGGGCGGTGCTGAAGATGAAGCCGCTCGCGAAGGTCCGCACGAAATCGACCAGATCGGCGGATGCGGCGATATAGCCGCCCATCACCCCGAAGGCCTTGCCCAGCGTGCCTTCGATCACGGTGATCCGGTCCATCAGGCCTTCGCGCTCGGCAATCCCGCCGCCGCGCGGGCCGTAGAGGCCGACGGCGTGGACCTCGTCGATATAGCTCATCGCGCCGTGGGCTTCGCATACGTCGAGAATCTCGGCGATGGGGGCAATGTCGCCGTCCATCGAATAGACGCTTTCGAACGCCACCAGCTTGGGCACGTCCGGCCCGAAGGCGGAGAGGTGGCGATCAAGGTCCGCCGGATCGTTGTGCTTCCAGATCTTGTAGGGCGCGCGCGAGTAGCGGATGCCCTCGATCATCGAGGCGTGGTTGAGCGCGTCGGAGAACACCACGCAGCCCGGAATTCGCCCCGCCAGCGTGCCGAGGCCCGCCCAGTTCGAGACATAGCCGCTGGTGAATAGCAGCGCGGCTTCCTTGCCGTGCAGGTCGGCCAGCTCCCCTTCCAGCACCACGTGCTGGTGATTGGTGCCGGAGATATTGCGCGTGCCGCCTGCACCCGCGCCGCACTGGTCAAGCGCGGCGTGCATCGCATCGAGCACCACCGGATGCTGGCCCATGCCGAGATAGTCGTTGGAACACCAGACGGTGACTTCGGTAGTGCCGTCCTCCACGTAGCGGGTAGCGTGCGGGAATGCGCCGCGCTTCCGCTCGATCTCGGTGAACACGCGGTAGCGGCCCTCTTCGCGGACGCAATCCAGCTCGGCCTTGAAAAACCCCTCGAAATCCATTGTCAGCCTTCCCCTTCGGTAATCAGGTTGCGCCGGGAACGGGGCAGAGCCCATCCCCACAAAATGCCGTCGCGAAACGGCAGGGCGAGAAATACGTGTTCGAGCGTGCCGAGCGCGGCAAAGGCGAACAGCAGGCTACCGCCCACGGCCTCCGCGCTGCCGGCGGGCGCGGCCATCGCCTGCGCGCCGATGAATGCGGTTAGGGCGGTGGCGCATGTGATCGAGAGCACCAGCGGCCAGCCAAGGCGGTTGGGGCCGTAGTAGCTCTTCAAGTAGGCGAGGTGCGGCGGCAGGATATCGGTGGCGCTGTTGGGTACGCCGTGGAAGATGTTGAGCTTGGTCGACAGCCGCATCGCATAGAGCAGCGTGAAGGTCATCGCCGCCAACTGGTTGGGCGCGTTCCAGGTGATCGAAATCAGCATCAGGGCGGTCAGTGCGAGCGCAATCTCATGATAGGCGAGGGTGGCGGTGGCCTGCTGGAACCTCTCCCAGCCGCTCGCACCTTCTGCACAGGGCTCCTGCCGGGGGCCGGAAACCGCTCCGGTCAGAAAACCGATTTCCAGCCACGCCCAGACCATGATCGCGCCACCAAAGGACGCATAGGCGGCCCAGACCGATACCGAGGCCATGCACAGCAGGATCACCACCAGACCGGCCACGCCCGCCAGCGCGCCAAGCGCGAGGCTGCGGGGGAAAGTGGCGGACTCGCGGTTGTCGATCCACGCCACCAGCCCGGTGGCGATGAACCAGACCGCGATGGTCGCCAGCACCGGTAGGATATGGCCGCTCCAGCTTACCATGCGGGTTGCATGCGGATCGATGCGGGCAACACGTTGGGCTTGGCGCGATGGAAGTACATGCGGGCAAAGTTCCAGCCCGCTCCGGCCATGCCGCTGACCCGCATCAGCGCGCCCGTGATGCCGCCGCGTGCCTTGCCGTCTTCGATCCGGCGGCTGGCGACCAGCAGCGCTTCCATTTTGGCGCGGAAGGCGGGGCTGTCGATATCGAGCTCGACCGGGAAGACCTGGCGGCTGATCTGGTTGCAGATCGAGAAGACCTTGTAGTCGTATTCGGTCGGATCGATCCCCAGCGCGGCATGGAACACCGGGCGGTTGTGGTCGCGGACATACATGGTCGAATAGACCGCCAGCAGGAAGAAGCGGATCCACAGCTTGTTCAGCCCGGTCAGCAGCTTGGGATCGGCATGCATCAGCAGCGCGAAGGCCTCGCCGTGGCGGAACTCGTCGTTGCACCATTCCTCGAACCAGTTGAAGATCGGGTGGATGCACTTGTCCGGGTTGGCGGCAAGGTGGCGGTAGATCGTGATGTAGCGCGAATAGCCGATCTTTTCCGACAGATAGACCGCGTACCAGATGAACTTCGGCTGGAAATAGGTGTACTTCTTGGTCCTCGTCAGGAAGCCCAGATCGATCCCGATGCCCGCGTCTTTCAGCGATTCATTGATAAAACCGGCGTGGCGGCTTTCATCGCGCGCCAGCAACTTGAACAGCAGCTTCACATCGGGGTTCTTGGTGCGCCGGGCGATTTCGGCGTAAAGGACGCAGCCGGAAAATTCGGCGGTGAGCGAACTGACGAGGAAATCGATGAACTCGGCGCGCAGCGCGGGTTCGAGCCGGTCGATCGCGCCCTTGAAGCTGTCATCCTTGCGGAAGTGGAGCTTGTTCGGATCGCCCTGCATTTCGGCAATCAGCGCATCCCAGTCGCGGCGCACCAGCGACACGTCGATCGCGTCGAGCGCGGCGAAATCGGTGGTGTAGAAGCGCGGGCTGAGGACGGTTTCGTGCGTGGCCAGTGCCATCGTGTCATCGGCAGTGATTGGTGTGTGGGCGTTCATTGCACCCTCCCTGGGTTGAAGCTGACTTCGTAAAGTTCCTTGAATTCGAGATAGGCGGCGATCTTCGTCCAGGCGCGGAGCAGAGGTCCGGCGCGGGTGACGGTCGCCATGCGCTCGAAACAGGCGCTTTCGCCGAAGGAAACGGTGATCGGCGCGCCGTGGACGCGCACGCGGTCCCCCGGATAGATCGCGACGTTGTCCGCCAGTTCGACATGCGCATGGAAATGCGCCTCGCTCTGTTCAACCGCTATGCGGCAGGGGAGATCGAAGCTGCGGGCGCTCATGATGCGTTGCCCAAGACCGCTTCGGGCGGCAGCAGCGCAGCGAACACGGCGCGATTGTCCGGACCGAAGGCACCCAGCTCGATCATCCTCCCGGTGGCGCTGTCGGTGAGCGAGATCGCCCCGTTTTCCCACAGCGTCAGCGCGAAGGGCGGTTCCGATCCGATCCCGTGCGCGCGCCGTTCACGGGCCAGCCCGCGCAGCACGCCGCGGACGAAGCCGCCGCTCTTGGTTTCGGTATCGACCACCGCCACCGTCTCGCCGCTGGCAACATCTGCGATCCGCACGGTGCCGTCCGCCTCGTCGAAGAAGCGCAGGCTGCGCTCGGTCACGGGGGAGACATTGGCCGAAGCCCGCTCCACGCTCGGCACCGCTTCACGCTCGATGAAGCCCAGGCTTACCGCTGCGGTCATCAGGAGGCAGAACCCGACCAGCACCCCGGCCATGATCAGCGCGGGGCGGGGGACCGTGTTTTCGTGGCTGTGCCCATGACCGTGAGAGTGGCTCATGCTGCGGCCTCCTCCATTCGGACTGGGACCAGAGCCGGGCGGAACGCAGGGCGTTCCTGCCGCTCAGGCTGCACCTGATCGACCGGCACCAGCGAGGCGCAGGCCTCCGCCAGCAGGGAAGCAACCTTGGCTGCTTCGGGCACGGCGCGCAGCATCGGCTGGACCTGGCTCAGCTTCCACGGGCGCGCGTGCGGCCAGAGCACTGCGTAACCGAGGCCATGCTTGCCGATGGGCAAGAGGGCGATATCGCCATGCCCCAGCGCCAGCCGACGCAGTTCGGCGGAACCGATCAGTTTCAGCGGCAGGTTGATGCACTTGTTCAGCGCCACCCCGATGCGCAGCACGATCCGGCGGTTGGTGAGGGTGTAAACGGTGGTCTTTTCCACCGCCACGGCGAAGGCGGCCAGCAGACCAAGGGTCAGCGCACAGGCTGCCACACTGGCCCCGATGGCGAACATGCTGCCGCTCGCCAGACCCCAGATTCCCAGCACCGCGAAGTAGCCGACGATCCAGCGGCTGTGGAGCGCGCTGCGCAGGAAGGTGCGCCAGTCGGGCGAACCCTGCCACACGATGTGCTCCCCGGCGGGCAGATCGCCCGGCAGGCCGCGCACCGGCTCGTGTTCGTATTCGGTGATACCGCCAGACATCATACCCATGGTTCCTGCCTCCCGCTGTTGGCATAGAGATAACCGCCGCCGAAGTAGGCGATGATGCGCTCTTCCTCGTACCGGGTGATTTCCGTCGGCGAGGCGAGGCCGGGCACCCCGGCGTAATCGGCAGCGTTGATCGCATCGAGCGAAACCGAAGTGCGGCTGACATTCGCCATCGCCATCGGCGCCAGCACCTTGCCGGTGCCGGTATCGACTTCGAGATAGCGGATGATGTGCTCGGCGCGGTCCACCCACAGGTCGGAGACCGTGCCCGCTACTTTGCCGTCTGCGGCGATCACCGACATTCCGCGCGGATCGGGGCCGAAGGGAGCAACCGAAATCTCGTCATCGATCGAAATCGGTACGATACGGGCGGTGCCGTGCGCGGTCTGGTCCGGATACTTGGCGCGATCCGCAAAGGCTGCCGGGCCAATGCCGTCTGCCAGGGGATTGCCGGTGGGCGAATATGGCGCACCGCCGAAATTCTCGCGCCGCCGTGCGGCAATATTCACCGGCTCGCGCCCCTGCGTAGGGGCGGTGACAGTGCCTTTGCCGAAGGGCAGCTTGAAGCTCTTGGTGCTTGCCGTGCTCAGCGGGCCGCCAGCGCTTTCCACCGCGCCGGTCATCTCGTCCTCGAGCGGATAGCCCTCGCGCCGATCTTCCCGCCGCAGCCAGAATACCAGCAGGACGAAAAACAGCACAAATGCATAGAACGCTATTTCAGCGACGTCGATCGTGCCCACTATGTTGCCGTCAGCCATCGGTCTTTCCTTTCGCAAAACTCATGTCGGGAATTCCTGCAATCCGAAGTGGCTTTTCCTACCAGAGGAATCGGCAGCGCGATGGCGCCCCACCAGAGGACCAAGCACCACAAGAGTGCCCAGCAGGAGAATGATCTCGATCAAATAGACAGCGCCATAACCTGTCGCGCGCCCCGCCAGCGTGGCACCGAAGGCGTCGGCGAGGGCATAGTTGGAAACCAGGTCGCGGATGATCCCGCCCAGCGCGATGGCAAGGCCCATCGCAGTCGCCTGCACCGCACCCCAGGCGCCGAGCGCGAGGCCCGCGCCTTCTTCGTCGCCCAGTTGCATCGCGGCGACCAGTGTGCCGACCGAGAACAGCCCGACGCCCAGCCCGATCGCCAGCGCACCCAGAGTAAGGAGGAACGGCGCACCCAGCGGAGCAGCAAAAATGATGGTGAGGAAAGCGGCAATGCCGACCACCGCGCCTGAACCCGAGAGCCGCAGCGGTTCGATGCCCTTGCCCAGATAGTGCGCGGCCAAAGCAAAGCCGATCAGCGCGCCAAAGGCCCAGCCGCCGGTCAGCATGGTCGTCGCGCCGACCGAGAGACCGAGAATGTCGCCGCCGAACGGTTCGAGCAGCGCATCCTGCATGGCGAAAGCCATCGTGCCGAGGCCAATGGCGGAGAGCAGCCGCGCGGTGTCTGGGCGCGCGGTGAAGCTGCGCCAGACGCGGGCGAAGGGGATCGGCGCGGCGGCAACATCGGTCAGCGCGCGGTTCCGCACTTCCTGCTTCCACAGCGCGGTGATGTTGAGCACGAAAGTCAGCACCGCCGCGCCCTGGATCACCTGCACCAGCCGGGTGGGCGTAAAATCGCGCAGCAGGCTGCCGATCACCAGCGCGGCCAACATCATGCCCACGAGCAGCATGACATAAAGCAGCGCCACCGCGCGCGGGCGCTTGTCTGGCGGGGCGAGATCGGTCGCCAGCGCGAGGCCCGCGGTCTGCGTGGTGTGCATCCCCGCGCCCGCCAGCAGGAAAGCGCCGACGCTGGCGATGACGCCGAGGGTGAAAGTCTCCGGGCGGCTCATCAGCAGCAGCGCGAAAGGCATGATCGACAGTCCGCCGAACTGCATCAGCGTGCCGAACCAGATATAGGGCACTCTCCGCCAGCCGAGCACTGAGCGGTGATTGTCTGACCGATGGCCGAGCGCCGCGCGGAACGGCGCGATCAGGAGCGGCAGCGCGATCATCATCGCCACCAACCAGGCGGGAATGCCCAGCTCGACGATCATCACTCGGTTGAGCGTGCCG